>NZ_JACMYO010000181.1 GCF_020889685.1 Bradyrhizobium oropedii | reverse complement strand
CGCCGCCGCCCTGGCACGACGAAATCGCCGCGCGCAGCTCGTCCGGCGAGGCGCCGCCGCCCGTGCCGGGCGCAACGCCGGCGGACGATGCAGCGCCGCCGAAGCGGCGCAACCTGCTGTTCTCATCCTCGCGGAAGGAGCGTGAGCGGACCCAGACGCGTGCCGCCGAGCCGCTGACGCCGGATCTGTTGTCGCCGGAGCTGCGTCCGGGCCCGGCCGCTTCGGCCGAACCCGCGCCCGCCACGTTCGACGATGCCTGGCCGAAGGCCGACCGGCCGAGGTCGGTCGATGTCGCGCCGCGGCGCACGCCCCGGCCGTCAACCTTCGGCGAGACCCAGTCGCCCGCCGCCTCGCCGTCATCAGGCCATCCGCCGCCGCCCCAGGAGCAGCCCCCCGTGACCGTGCTCAAATCGGGCGTGGTGGACGGCATGGCCTATTCGCTCTATTCGGATGGATCGATCGAGGCGCAGATGCCCGAAGGCATGATGCGGTTCGCCTCGATCGACGAGCTCCGCTCGCATCTGGAGCAACGGCCGTAGATCTACCGGAATACTTGCGAGCGTGCGGCCCGAAGTCTAAAACACGGGCGTTCTTGTCAGATTTCCTGTAATCCGATCATATTCGCGAAGTAGTACGCGATTCTATTAATGTATTTTCGCCCTCGGATACTGTCCGAACAGCCCGCAACGCCGCGCCGTCGAGAGCACGGGGAAGGTTGAGCCATGTCCGATACGTCAGGCAAAACGCCGGTCGAGCTGACCGCCAACATTGTTTCGGCCTATCTCAGCAACAATCCGACGCCGGCCTCGGACATTCCGAACCTGATCAGCCAGGTCCACGCCGCCTTGCAGCGTGTGTCGAGCGGGCGCACCGACACGCCGAGCGAGTCGGCCAAGCCTGCGGTGTCGATGAAGAAGTCGATCACGCCCGAATATCTGGTGTGTCTCGAGGACGGCAAGCGCTTCAAGTCGCTGAAGCGCCATCTGCGCACCCAGTACAACATGACGCCGGAGCAGTATCGCGACAAATGGGGGCTGCCGGCCGACTATCCGATGGTCGCGCCGAACTATGCGGTGGCGCGATCGCAGCTGGCCAAGAAGATGGGACTGGGCCAGCAGGCGCGGAAGCGGAAGTAAGAAACTTACGCGGACGCCAGCGCCTCGCGCGCATCGTTGCGGATGCGATCGACCATCGAGCGGAGGCCGTTGGAGCGCTGCGGCGTCAGATGGTCGCGGAAGCCGAATTCGTCGAACAGTGCGAGCGCGTCGGTCGCGAGGATGTCCTTCGGCGTGTGCCCGGAAAACAGCGTCAGCACGATCGCGACCAGGCCGCGCACGATATGGGCATCGCTGTCGCCGATATAGATCAGGCGCGGTTCGCCATTGGCATCGCGCTCGACCCGCTTCGACAGCCAGACCTGGCTGACGCAACCCTGCACCTTGTTCTCGGCCGAGTGCTCGGCCTCCGACAGCGGCTTGAGCGTGCGGCCGAGTTCGATGACGTAGCGGTAGCGGTCATCCCACTCGTCCAGCAGCGCAAAATTGTCCCTGATTTCGTCGATCGTCGTCATCGTGGTCCGCGTCCTGTCCTTAACGGCTTATATAGGAAGGCGGGCCGCGAAAGCGACGAAAATGGAACCGGTTCCCGGTGGTTTTGACGCGTTTTCCTCACGCGAACCGGCATCCACCGCGCTCGAAAGCGCTCACGGCGTCGGCGGCAGGCGGAATTCGATGGTCTGGTCGTCCGCAGTCAGCGTATCGCGGGATACGGCAAACGCGAAATCGGTATCGTCCCTGCCGATCGAGCCGGTGTGGTCGGGCGGCTTCTTGTCGGTGATGATCTGGTAGAGCTTGCGGGCGCCGTCGGTGGCGCGCTGGCCGATCGCGGTCGCGGCCTGGCCGCCGACTTCGCAGGCGGATGGCTGACGCTTGCAGAACTGACCCATGTCGTTGATCGTCGCGGTCGCGGCCGACACCGCGTCCGATGCGCTGATCTGCGGCGTCTTGTCCGCTTCAGGTGTTTTGTCTCTCGGCAGCAGCACGAGCACCAGCCCGAGCCAGAAAGCCAAACGCAGCAGGAAGAACATGGCGCGATCCCGGTCGTCTATCTTGTCTTTGCTTCTTGCGCGGTCGATGCCGCTGTTTGCCTCAGGGGTAGCACCGGTCGATAAATCGGAAGTATCTGCATTGAAGTAAATCCGCCGAAAAATCGCGGAAAATTCGCCTGAATTGATTCGCCGTAAATTTTCGATTGATGGCCGCTGATGGTGGCGCATGCAAAGCGTCCACCATTTCGAAACCATAGAACGTCGCATCCGGAAACCAGCCGTTCACCATCCCCGACAAATGACCGGTGAATAGCGGCATCGAACCCTCACCAATGCACGGTGTTTGGCAGCAGGCCGCCCCGCCTTAGCGTTCGCTTAAGTTCGCTCTGACACGTTGACCTTCAATCACGAAGGAGGCGTTCCGGCGCGTCTAACTGACGATTGAGCCGAAGCGCGAGTGCTGTGAGTAGTTTGAGTCTGATCCGCGATTGCCTGGATGCGCTGCTGCATCCGTCGGCGCAATATGATGCGCTGACGCGTGCGCGGCACCGTGCCTTCATGGCGCCGCGGCTGCTCGGCAGCCTGGCGGCGCTGGCTTCGTTCCCTGCCTTCCTGGCGATGCGCGGCGCGCCGACGGCGATCGAGGTCGCGGCCTTCGCCTGGCTGATCGCGCCGATCCTGCTGTCCTGGTTCCTGTCGCGTACCGGCTGCTATGAAGGCGCGCATGTGCTGTCGTCACTGGCGCTTGCCGGTCTCGTGATGATGATCGCGGCGTCGACCGGCGGCATCGCGTCGTTCGCCGCGGTGTGGCTCGTCGTCATTCCGATCGAGGCGGCGCTGTCGGCCTCGCGGCGCGTGGTGGCCTTTGCGTTTGCGCTGGCGATGATCTGCGCGGCGCTGCTCAGCGTGCTTGGCCATTATCACATATTGCCGGTGGTCGATCCCGCGGTTGCATCGAACAGCACGCTGGTCGGTTTCGGCGTCGTCTCGGCGATCTTCTACGCGGCCGGGCTCGCCTTCGGCGCGGAGTCGCTGGCGCGCACCAGCGTGGCGTTGCTCTTCGTCGAGGAGGAGCGCTACCGCCTGCTCGCGCATAACATGAGCGACGTGCTGTCGCGGCACAGCCGCAACGGCGCGGTCCGCTTCATTTCGCCTGCGGTCGAGATCATGCTCGGCGTGCCGGCATCGCGGCTGCTCGCTCACGGCCTGTTCGACCGCGTTCATGTCGCCGATCGCCCGGCCTATCTCACCGCGCTGTCGGACGCGGCGCGCGGCGAGCCCCGCAGCGTCGAGTTCCGCGTGCGTCGCGACGCCGCGCGCGGCGAGACCGCTGAATTCATCTGGGTCGAGATGCGCTGCCGTCCGCTCGACCAGACCGCGGCCGATGCCGAGGTTGTCGCCGTGATCCGCGACGTGACCGATCGCAAGGTGCAGGAGCAGGCGCTCGAACAGGCGCGCAATGCCGCCGAGCAGGCCGACGCGTCGAAGACGCGCTTCCTCGCCACCATGAGCCACGAACTGCGTACCCCGCTCAACGCCATCATCGGCTTCTCCGAGATGATCGCGCAGGAAGACGTGCTCGGGCTCGACGCGGCCCGCCGCAAGGAATACGCCCAGCTCATCAACGACTCCGGCCAGCATCTGCTGTCCGTCGTCAACGGCATCCTCGACATGTCGAAGATGGAGTCCGGCAATTTCGAGATTTCGCCGGAGCCGTTTGCGCCGCGGCCGGCGCTGCTCAATTGCTGCAATCTGGTGGCGTTGAAGGCACGCGAGAGCGGCGTCGACCTCGTCACCCGCGTGCCAGACGATCTGCCGGTCGTGAACGGCGACCCGCGCGCGTTCAAGCAGATCGTCCTCAATCTCGTTTCCAACGCCATCAAGTTCACCGAGCGCGGCGGCAAGGTCACCGTGTCGGCCGGCGTCGAGGGATCGCGGCTGCTGCTGCGTGTCTCGGACACCGGCGTCGGCATCGCCGCCGACGATCTCAAGCGGATCGGCGATCCGTTCTTCCAGGCCGGCAAGACCTATCAGCGCCGCCACGAAGGCACGGGCCTCGGCCTTTCGATCGTGAAGGGGCTGGTTGGCCTGCACCATGGCGAAATGAACGTGGAGAGCAAGGTGGGCGAGGGCACCATTGTGTCGGTCGCGCTGCCGCTGGCGTTCACCCCGCCGGTCGCCGTCGAACCAACGAGCAATGTATCGACCTTGAAGCCCGCGCTGCGATCCGGACTACAAGAGCAAACCCATCAGGTGAAGAAGAGTGCCTAGACAGACTTTGGACGACGACGAAACGCCGCGCCGTCGCCGCGGCGCCAAGGCAGTGGCCATCGCGCCCGAGGAAGAGCGCGGCCTCGTGCTGCGTCTGCTGCTGCATAGTCCGAAGGATCTGGTCGCCGGCGTGCTGGCATTGTCGGCCATCGTTGCGATCCTGATCAATGCGCTGTTCCTGCAGGCCGGCCGTCATCCGTCGCCGATGTTCGGCGGTTCGGTGGTGACGCTGCCGCCGCCGACCGCCCCGGTTGCCGCGGCGGCGAGCCCGATACCGCGCCCGCGTCCAGCCGAGGCGGCTGCCCGCTCGGTCGAGCCGGCCGCCGTGGAGCCGTCCAGGCCGATCGATGTGAAACCCGTCGAGACGAAGCCGGCCGAGGCCCGCTCCGTTGAATCGAGGCCTGCTGAACCCAAGCCGGTTGAAGCCAAGCCGGTCGATCCGATGGCCAATCTGGTGCTGAAGTCGACTGCAGCTCCGTCGGCCGCCGCGCCGTCCAACGTCATTCGTCCGCCGGCGCCGATCCCGACGTCGCATCTGAGCCCGGCCGGCAAGCGCATCGCCGCGGTCCAGCGTACGCTCACTGAGTACGGCTACGGCCAGCTCAAGCCGACCGGCACGATCGGTTCGGACACGCAGACGGCGATCGCGAAATTCGAGCGCGCGCGCAAGCTGCCGGTGACCGGACAGATGTCCGATCGTCTGGTGCACGAGCTCAGCACGATGATCGGGCATTCGATCGACTAGATCCTGCCCTCGCGTCATGGCCGGGCTTGACCCGGCCATCCACGTCTTTCTTCGGGCGGCACCAAAGTCGTGGATGCCCGGGACAAGCCCGGGCATGACGGGTTAGGGCGCTTCGCCCAGCAGAACGTCCCTGACCTCGTCGGAGAACAGCTTCCTGCGGCCGCCGAGGAGCACCCATTCCGGATCGTCGCGATCCGGAATGGCGCGCGGCATGCCGTGATCGAGCAGGGCCTGCGCGCAGCCCACCCAATCGCCGCCACTGACCGGTTCATTGCAGGAGGCCCACGACAAGCTTCCCGACGCGTTGTCGCCGAAGCCGTGCTGCTCGGTCCACTCGGCGCCGTGCTCGAGCAGGAAGCGTGTCAGCGCGGCATTGCCGCAGAACACCGCGTGATTGAGCGCCGACGCGTCCCAATCGCCGCCGCGCACCGCGATGGGCCAGCCGAGCTTGACCATCAGCCGCACCGCATCGTCGGCGCCTGCCGCGGCAAGCTCGGGAAGCAACCGCAACTGCTGCGCAGAGAGCGCCCCCGGAAGATCGGGCCTTTCGGCCTGGATCCGCCGCGCTTCGCTCTCGTTGCCACTGGAGCATGCCGCGACGAACTGCTCGTCGTCGGCAATCGTCTCGTCGCCGATGCGTTGGCGCAGCAGTCCGGCGACCTCGGTCAGGCCGAACTGCAATGCGTACCGATAAGCACTGAGTCCGCCCGGTGTCGTGATGTGCGGGTCTGCGCCGGCGTCGAGCAAGGTCGCGATGCACCGTCGTGATCGCCGCCGCCGGATCGCCCACATCAGCGGCGATCCGCTATCCGCCAGCGGCGCATTGCCGGCGGGCTCGTTCGGATTGCCGCCGTGCCGCAGCAGCAGTTCCAGCGCCGTCACGTTCTCGTCGTCGAGCACCTTGTACATCGCGTTGGTGCCCGCGATCCGCGCGCCATGCTCGAGCAGCAGGCCTGTCGTCACGGAGCCTTCGAGCGAGTGGTACAGCGATTCATTATCGTTCGGATCGGCGCCGGCTTCGAGCAACAGTTTCGTCAACTCGAGATCGTGGTTGCGTCCGGCGGCGCCATACAATGCCGACAGCGGATTGCTGTCGTCGGGCGCGTCGAGCGATCCGGGCGGCCAGCGGCTGCCGATGTATTGGTCGGGATCGGCGCCCGCCTGCAGCAACAGGCGCGCGCAGCGATGCAGGCGCGTTTGATACTCCGGAATTTGCAGCAGGCTCGAATGCGTCACCGCCACCAGCGGCGGGAGTTTCAGGGGACCGCCGGGACGGTTGACCCATGCCGGATCGTTGTCGGCGGTACGACGCACCGTCTCTTCGTCGCCGACGGCGCTGGCGAGATAGGGATCGTCGGCCACCAGGCCGGGATCCTCGGTGAGCATCCGTACCGCGACGCGCGCATGGGCGCGATCGCTGGTGCCGTCGACATCAGCGGCATAGACCAGCTGCAACCATCGCCGCACGCGATCGTCCCTGCTCTTGCCCGGCGGCAATTGCGCCTCGACGTAGCGGCGCAGGTCCGGCCATGAGGCGAAGCCGAGATCGCGGGCCACGCAGGACTGCGCGTCGTGGAGCCGCAGATCGAGTGCTGCGATCTGCGCGTCGCTGCGCCCGGCCGCAGCCGGAAGCGCCTGCCGGAAACGAGCGTAAGCCTCCGGAGCCTGTCGCCGGTAAAGGCGAATGAGCTCCTTGGCCTGCTTCTTCAGATGTTCGAGATTCAATCGCGCGGGCGATCGGTTCATGGCAACCTCCGTGCGTCAATCGCCGATGGTCCACAAAACCGGCTGCACAAAGGCTTGGTTGGCCGCATAGTCGGTGCAAGTGGGTTCAACCCTTCCCGTGGACCCGGGCGCGGCTTGCACCGCAGATGTTAGGATATGAGCGAGGGTTGTATCGGTCAACCCGCCGCTGCGTGACGACATCTGTGACAATTGGACGTGGCTGCGGCGCTGGCCTATAGGTCGGCGCATGCGATTGAAAACCAGTATTTGGGTTGCTGCCTATCTGCGCCGCTGCCAGACCGAGGGCGTGTTCGGCGCAGTCCGTAAGAGGGGCGCCGAGGAAGCCGGTGCCGTGTTCGTCAAGGTGGCACTGATGGACGGCAACGCGATGCTGTACGCGCCGGCGCCGCAGACCGTCTATGACGACAGCCGTCCGGTCGAGCGGCTGTTCGTGCCGACCGCGCAGCAGCCGGTGTCCGAGCCGTCTGTCGAGGAGCGGTTGATCAAGGAGCTGCGCTTCGATCCCGATGCCTGGATCGTCGAGACCGAAGACCGCGCCGGGCGGCACTTTCTCGATCTGGCGAAAAACTAGCTACCGGATTTCTGGTTGCGGATGGCGGGCGCGCTGCCGGGCTGCACGGCTGGTCGCGTCTGCGACGGCGCCGCGCGCACGCGATGGCGCTCATCATCATAGAGCGCTGAGCGATACTTGTTGCGCGCCACCGCCATGGTCGAGCCGCGCCATGCCGCCAGCATCACCAGCGCCGAGCGCTCGCTCAGGCGATCGTAGAGCCGCGACAGCCGATAGACATAGTTGACCGACGAGCCGGCTTCCGGATTGAGGAACATGAGGATGCGCTGGAACGCGGCGCTCGACACGTCAAGCGCCCGCATCGCGCAGGCGAGCGGCTCGCCGCCGGGATCGTTGACGACCTCGGCCGCGATCCGCGACGGCAGGATCAATGCCTCGCCGAGTTCGAGCGTGAAGTTATCGAGGTCCTCGGCAAATGCCGCCATCTCCAAAATATGGATCGCGCGCGCGGCGCGGGCAGCCGGAATCCGCGCGGCGGCCTTCAGCGGCGTCTCCTGCAGATTGTGCAGGATCTGCGCGCGTTCCTTGGCGCTGGCGGCAAAGAACATGTCGGAGATTTCGGCGGCATCGTTCGGCCGCATGGCGAGGCTCGCTGCCATCCGCAGCTCGGCTTCGGTCGGGATCTTGGCCGGCAGCGCGGAGGGGGTGGGGGCGGGAATTGGAGCGGCCGCCGGCATCGGCTGGTCCGGACCGCCGCGCCGCAACCCGAGCTTGTCCATGATCCTTGCGGGCGTTGCCGGATAGATCGCAAGCCGTGCGCGGACCGCTGCGCGGGTCGCGTCATCGACCTCGTCGATCAGGCGCGACGTCAGCTCGACGAACTGGCGCTCTTCATCAGCGGAGTGCGCGCTTGCCTGCACATAGAGGTCGGTCAGGACGCGCAGCAAAGTCGGGCGGATATCGACGCCCTCGCGGCGGGAGAGCGTCATCAGCCCATCGAAACCAGGAAATAGCGGAGCTGCGCTCATCTCGGGCGTACGCGACTTGCCAGTAAGATTCGGTTTGAAAACCTTGTGGCAGCGAGCCTACGCAGGCTGTTTTAAGACGCAGTTAAGGAAAACAAGCCGTGAAGGCGAATGCTTGGATTTGCGCGTGTCCATTAAGGCACAGCGCCATATCCGTAACCGTCCGTATCGACAGTTTAACATGTCGTTAACCATGCCCGTTCTTAACTCGGCGAGCGCGGGGCAAATCATGTCCGTGCGGGGCCAGAGAGAACGGAACATGGGCACCATCGTTGAGTTTCCGGCGGATGCGGCTGCAAGGCGGCCGAGCGTTGTCGGTGCTGCCGGCGAAGGCGTGGGGACCGTGCTGATCCTTCCCGTCGTCCGGATCGAGCGAACGACGGAAGAGACCGGCGGTGGTCGCGGACCGGAGCAGGGCACTGCGCAGGGCCGCCGTCGCCGACGCCGCTCCTGATCGCGGACCTCGTGCAATGCCGCAGCTTGCGCAGCGGACTGCCGCTCGGCGGTCACTCCCGGCGCTGATCCTGCTCTTGGCGGGCTCGGCGCTCGCGGGCTGCAGCGGCGGCGATTTCGGCCGCACCCGCGCCGATTTCCGCAACGACGACATGCATCGCTGGCTCGGCGCCGAGGCGACCGGCAGCGTCGGCAAGAACGCTTCGCAATTCCAGCTAACCGAGCACGAGCGCCAGCTGCGCGATCTCGCCTATCAGTTCATCGAGCCGCCGCTGTCGCGTCCGGCGTGGAAGAGCGTGTTCGGCGACTACCAGCCGCTGCCCGCACCATGGCGGCAGAACGTCGTGTTCGATCGCACGATGTATGGCCGCAATCTGATCGACGAGCCGCATCGCTCGTTCGCCTCGCGCTATTCGCTGCTGATCGACGAGGTGCGCGACGACATCACCCGTTTCGAACCGTTCTTCGCCACCGCGGCCCAGGTGATCGAGCTCGACCGCAAGCGCAGTGCCAGTCTCAAGATGATTGCCGACGTGTCGCCGAAGGAGCGGGCCGATGCGGTGGCGCGGATGGAAGAGAACACGCTGATCGTGCAGTGGGTCCAGCAGAGCCTGGAGCGGCGGATCGCATCCTATCGCTGGGCGCTGGAGCGGCTGGTGATCCAGGCCCCCGACGGCATGGCCGCCGACGCCGAACGCCAGATCAACGAGCTCGCGCGGCTCACCGCCGGCGCGCCGCTCATCTCCGCGCCGGTCACGGGCCATGCCGTGGTGACAAAGGGCTAAGCCCGCTTCGCCTTCTTCGCTGCTGATCCGACGCGGCGGCCGCTTGGTTGCCGCGGCAGGCTTGCAATGAACGCCTTCAGCGCATCCGACGGCGGCTGCGCCGAGGGATAGGCGAGGCCGACCTGGCGCGTCACGTCGACATCGATCGTACGCATCGCGACATCAGGATTGCCGCGCGCAACGCCTTCGGGGACGATCGCAACGCCAACTCCGGCTGCAACCAGCGCCATCGCCCATTCCTCCGATTCCGCGATCGCCACCGGCTTGCGCGGCGGTGAGGCGCGCTTGAAGAATTCCTGCTGCTCGCAATGGCAGCGATCGATCATCGGAACGCCTGCGAAGTCGGTGGTCCGCAGCGTCTCCTTCAGGGTGAGGGGATGCGACGGCGGCAGCGCCGCGACGTAACGTTCGCTCCAGAGCGGGATGAAGTGCTCGGCGGCGCTGATCATGGTCTTGGCGACGATCCGCGCGTCGGCCTTCTCGTTGGCGCCGACCAGCCGGAGCGCGAGGTCGGCGTTGCCTGTCAGCGGCTTCAACAGGGCGATGGTTCGGGCCTGGTCGAGCGTGCGCAACAGGCCGAGCGTCAGCGCTTGCTTCGTCGCCGGCTTGCGAAACAGGTTTCGCGCCGCGTCGGCCTCGTCGATGATCCTGCGGGCGATACCGTGAAACAGCGCCGCGGATGCCGTTGGCGCCATGCCCTTCTTGTGCCGGATGAACAACGTGGTGCCGAGCTCGGCCTCGAGATTGGTGATCGCCGCCGAGATCGATGGCTGTGAGATGAAGCAGCGCTTCGCCGCAGCGGTCAAGTTGCGCTCGCGGTAGACCGCGGCGAAGTAGCGGAGTTCGCGGATATCCATAGCTGTATCCTATCGTATCGATAGAAAGACAATATTCTACCTATGGAAAGGCGAGTGGCAAGCCTGCACCGGCTTCAGCGGAGGAATTGTCATGCGCATCCACCATCTCAACACCGGCACCATGTGCCCGATCGGAAAGCGGCTCGTGAACGGCAGCGGTAGCATCTTCCAGCGCGCGCGGATGGTCTGTCACTGCCTGCTGGTCGAGAGCAATGACGGGCTCGTGCTGGTCGACACCGGTATCGGGCTCGACGACATCGGTGACCCGCCGCGGCTCGGGCGGAAATGGGTGCGGCAGACGACGCCGCGGCTCGATCCGGCCGAGACCGCGGTGCGCCAGGTGCAGGCGCTCGGCTTCTCGCCCGATGATGTGCGGCATCTGCTGCTGACCCATCTCGATCGCGACCATGCCGGTGGCGTGCCTGATTTTCCGAAGGCCAAGGTGCATGTCCATCGAAGGGAATACGATATGGCGGTGACGCATCAGGTCGCGCCGCCGCAGGGGCGCTACATCGCGGCGCAGTGGAGGCACGGGCCGGACTGGGCGTTCTATGGCGCCGCCGGCGAGGACTGGTTCGGCTTCAAGGGCGTGCGCGCGCTCGGCGATCGGGAGCCGGACATTCTGATGATCCCGCTGCCGGGTCACACGCTGGGCCATTGCGGCATCGCGGTGCGCGACAAGGACAAATGGCTGCTGCACGCCGGCGATGCCTATTTCCATCACGCGCAGCTCGACGCCAGACCGCGGATCCCGCTGGTGCTCGGCCTGTTCCAGCGCCGGGCGGACATGGATCGCGCGACGCGGATGCAGAACCAGGAACGGCTGCGCCAATTGAAGGCGACGCATGGCGCTGATGTTACGATCGTCAACAGCCACGATCCCGTCGACTACGACACCTGCCGCTGCGGCGGCCGGCACGCATTCGGTGCGAGCTAGCGCTTGCGCGCCGCCGGCGGCGGAGCCGGCGCAGGCAGCGGCGGCGGTGCTTCCTGCTTCGCCGCGACCGGCTCGGCCTGCACCTTGCACGAGGAGGCTGCGAGCGAGGCCTGCGCCTGCGGCATCAGGCCGGGCTCCGGCGCCAGCGCTTTCAGCAGGATCAGGCCGGTCGAGGTCGGCGAGTCGATGATCAGCCGGTCGGCCGCAGTGACTTCCTCGTCCTCCGGCAGCTCGTTGTGCTGCGCTTCCGTCATCAGGTCGAGCTCGATCACCTTCTTGCCGGCGGAGCGGTCGTTGATCGCGTAATAGGCGACCTCGTTGCGGGTGTAGAACGACACCGAGGTATAGGCCTGGCTGACCGGCACGGTGAGCTTGAGCGGCCCGGTGGAGAGATCGTAGCGGCAGATCGCCACCGCGAATGCCGGATCCATCAGCGGCATCGGCGAGTGGCTCGGGTCGGCGAGCGGCAGTTGCGTCACCTCGTTGAGCTTGGTCATCGGCGTCAGTCGCGAGTAAGCGTCCTGCGAGGCGATGCGCGGCAGCGCCAGCACGCTGACGAGATGCACCACGCCGCCGAGCAGCAGGCCTGCGAGGATCGTGAACAGCACCCGGATCATGGGCAGCCCGTCGTGGCAATCGAGGGCATCGGCGCGTCGCGCTGCGTGCGCGTCGCAACCCCGACCGGCGTGTCGTAGAGCCGGAGCATCAGCGCGTAACGCTCGATGCCGCCGGTCGGCAGCCAGTTGCCGGCGCGCGAGCGCGAGGCGATGTGGATCTCGAACGTGCCGTCGGAGGCGCGCATGATCTCCTGGCTGGTGAAGCCGTAGCGCTGCAGCGAATTCGCGACGAGGTGCCCCTTGCGGTCGAACAGCGTCAGCGTCCAGAACCGCGCCGCCGGCGTCACGCCGCTGACGACGATGTCGCAGCGGCCGTCGAGCGGCTTGTTCTTGTCATCCGCGGTCGCCGAGAACGCGATGCCGTCGCCCGTGCCGATCGGCAGCTCGCCGCTGCGCGCGATGGTGGCGCGCGAATAGGGATCGACGTCGGAGGTACCGTTCTTCGGCCGCGCGGTCCAGGCGCCGATCTTCAGCGTGCCGAGATCGGTGCCGCGGGTCGCCGTCGCGTAGGTCAGGCCGAGGCCGACGGCGGTGGCGATGACGAGGGCCAGCAAGGTGGTGAGGAGGAGCCGCACGTCAGTTCTTGCGTGGCGCTACGGGCGTCGCGCCGTCCGGCCCGGCCGCGGCAACGTAGTTTTCGGGGAACGCCAGCGCGCTTGAGGACTCGGCCTTGCCGGTCTTCGAGGGCTCGTTCAGCGTGGTCTTGCCGGTGGTTCTGGCGGCGTCGTCGAGCAGCTTCTCGACCCGCACCAGGATATCCGCACCGCGCTTGGTCAACACCGGCGGCGGACCCGGCTTGGTCTCCAGCACGCGCGGCGCGGCGTTGGCCTGGGCATTGGCTTGTGCCGGCTGCGGCGGCAGCTTCTGGCCCATGCCGACCCCGTTGAGCTCTCTCACTTCCACGCCTTGATGCGCTGCGACCATGATGTCGTGCCAGGTCTGCGCCGGCAGCGAGCCGCCGGTCATGCGGTTGGTCGGCGAATAGTCGTCATTGCCGTACCAGACCGCGCAGGTGAAGTTGCCGGTGTAGCCGACGAACCAGGCGTCGCGATAGGCGTTGGTGGTGCCGGTCTTGCCCGCGGTCGGAATGCCGTCGAGCGCGGCACGGCGCGCGGTGCCTTCGCTGACCACGTGGCTCATCATGCCGGCCATGTCGGCGGCAATATTCGGCGGAATGGCCTGACGCGGCTTCGGTCCGTCGCGGTCCCAGCGCCACACCAGATCGCCGGCGCCGGTACGCACCTCGAGCACCGAGTGTGGCGTCACCGCCTTGCCGCGGTTCGGGAAGGTCGCGTAGGCCACCGCGTGCTCCAGCACCGTGACTTCGTCGGAGCCGATCGGCAGCGACGGCGTATCGGGCAGCGGCGCCTTGAGGCCGAAGCGACGCGCGACCTCGACGATCTTGGCGCGACCGGCCTTCGGGCCTTCCTTGCCGCCCAGCATGATCGAGAGCTTGACCGGCACGACGTTGATCGAGCGCGTGATCGCCTGCGTCAGCGTCACCTGGCCGGAATAGGAGTGGCCATAGTTCTGCGGACACCAGTTGCCGATGCAGACCGGGCCGTCGACGATCTTCGAGTTCGGCGTGAAGCCGTTCAGCAGCGCCGTCGTATAGACATAAGGCTTGAACGACGAACCGGGCTGCCGATAGGCGTCGGTGGCGCGGTTGAACTGGCTCGCACCGTAATCGCGTCCGCCGACCATGGCGCGGATGCCGCCGTCGAGATCCGAGACCACGGTCGCGGCCTGGGTTGCGTGATAATCACGCCCGAACTGCCGGAGCTGGTTCTCGATCGCGTCCTCGGCCGCCTTCTGCACGTTCATGTCGATCGCGGTGCGGACCACGAAGACCCGCTCGGTGTAGGATTTCGGGAAAGTGTCGACCAGCTTGCGCATCTCGTCGAAGGCGTAGTCGAGATAGTAGTTCGGCGAATTCTCGTCGCGCCGGTCGACCGCGACGGCGGGATTGCGGCGGGCGCCGAACACCTGGCCCTCGGTCATGAAGCCGGCATCGACGAGATTGTCGAGCACGACGTTGGCGCGGGCGCGCGCCGCGGGCAGGTTGATGTGCGGGGCGTATTTGGTCGGCGCCTTGAACAGGCCGGCCAGCATCGCGGCTTCAGCGAGGTTTACGTCGCGCACCGACTTGTTGAAATAGAAATGCGCGGCGCCGTCGACGCCGAAGGTGCCGCCGCCCATATAGGCGCGGTCGAGATAGAGCTTCAGGATCTCGTTCTTGGTCAGCCGCGTCTCGAGCCAAATGGCGAGGAAGGCTTCCTTCACCTTGCGCTCGATGGTGCGCTCGTTGTTCAGGAACAGGTTCTTGGCGAGCTGCTGGGTGATCGACGAACCGCCCTGGCGGACGCCGCCGGCCTGTGCGTTGGTGACGAGCGCGCGGGCGAGGCCCGGAACGTCGATGCCGAAATGGTCGTAGAAGCGGCGGTCTTCGGTCGCGAGCGTCGCCTTGATCAGATTGTCCGGAAAATCTTCCAGCGGGATCGAGTCATTATGCTTGATGCCGCGGCTGCCGATCGGGTTGCCGTAGCGGTCGAGGAAGGTCACCGCGAGGTCGGACTTCTTCAACCAGTCCTCGTCGGCGGTCTCGCGGAAGGCGGGGATCGCGAGCGTCAGCATCAGGATCATGCCGCCGAGCCCAAGGGTCGCGGCTTCCGACAGCGGCTCGATGAAAACCCAGCGCTTCCAGCGGCCGACATAGAAGCGGTCCATGAAGGTGGAATAGCGCTCGTAGAGCTCGCGCAGGCCCTTGCCCGACGAGAACAGCGTCGAGTCGATACGCGCATCGAGGTCCAGGAAGAAATTCCGGACCTTCTGTTTCCAATGCGACGGCATGATCTGAAAGGACCGGACCCTTGATCAGTTTGACAGCGCTGCGGGCGCCCAAATGGGCACAGGCCAGCGTCTTGCTTCGATGTTGCGGCAATCCCAAGGCGCTTTTGCGTCGTTGGGGACTCGTTCCACGTTCTATCCGAGCGGCTGCCATAAACCAATGGCGCGGCTGGTGAATTTAATGAAAGCCCTAACGCTGCCCACCGGCTTTTTCGACCCCGCAACAACACCCCCTTGCGGAGCCGGCGCCGGCGTCCCAAGAAGAGCTTTACCGCCATGTCAGGGATATCATGACCGCACCGCCCAAGCGCCCGTCGGACCAGGAGGGATTCTTCTGGAAAACCAAGACGTTGGAAGAGATGTCCAACGCCGAATGGGAGAGCCTGTGTGACGGCTGCGCACGGTGCTGCCTGGAGAAGCTCGAGGACGAGGACACCGGCAAGATCTACTTCACCCACATCTCCTGCAAGCTGCTCGATTCCGGCCTGTGCGCCTGCAAGGACTATCCGAACCGCTCCGACCAGGTTCCGGATTGCGTCCGCCTGACGCCCGAAAACGTCCGGACGCTGAACTGGCTGCCGCCGAGCTGCGGCTACCGGCTCGTGGCCGAGGGGCGGGACCTCTATTGGTGGCATCCCCTGATCTCCGGCGATCCCAACACCGTTCATGAAGCCGGGGTCTCGGTGCGCGGGCGGGTGGAAGGCACCGAGATCGATGTCAACGACGCCGATCTCGAGGATCACATTGTGCGGTGGCCGGCTTTGCTGCCGAAACGGGCCCAATTGAAGAAGCGGCCGAAGCTCTCCAAGTAGATTTTCGAGCAGATTTACGAGCCGTAACGATGGCGCCGCGAGAGCTGGCGCAGGCCGTTCTGCGATCACGTCATCGCGAGAACTCTGCCGCGGGATGCACCCATGCGCTGGGGTGCCTGCCTCAGCAGCGAATTGCTGCATAAATTGCGAAGCAGAGAATGATTCCATCGCGGGACGCGTCCGCGCAGCAGCATTACGCCCCCAAATGAACAAGTATGAACGGCAGAGCCGTTTTCCTGCCGACCAATCCACATTGCCTGACGACATTGCGGAAGAGCTGTCTCACCTCCCGAGCGAGGTGATCGAACTCAGCGACGCGCCGCCGCTGGCACCGCCTGCACCGCTCAATCCGGACGAAGTCCGCACCATCGTCATCAGCCTGATGCTGACGATGTTCCTGGCCGCGCTCGACCAGACCATTGTCGCGACCGCGCTGCCGACGATCGGACGCCAGTTTCACGACGTCACCAACCTGTCCTGGGTGATCACCGCCTATCTGCTCGCCTCCACGGCGGTGGCGCCGGTGTTCGGCACGCTGAGCGACATCTATGGCCGCCGCGTCATGATCATCACCTCGCTCAGCCTGTTCGTGGTTGGCTCGGTGCTCTGCGCGGTCGCGCCCAGCATGACGATGCTGATCATTGCCCGCGGCCTGCAGGGGCTCGGCGGTGGCGGCATCATGCCCGTGGTCCAGACCGTGATCTCCGACGTAGTCACCCCGCGCGAACGTGGCCGCTATCAGGCCTATTTCTCCAGCGTCTGGATGGCCGGCGGCATTCTCGGCCCGGTGGTCGGCGGCGTCTTCGCCGAGCATCTTCACTGGTCGATGATCTTCTGGATCAACCTGCCGCTCGCGGCTGCGGCGCTCGCGCTGCTGCTGCCGAAGATGAGCAAGATCCCGGTGTTCCACCGCAAGCGCAAGGTCGACTGGCTCGGCGGCGTGCTGCTGATGGCCTCCGCCGTGGTGCTGATGCTGGTGCTGACCTGGGGCGGCACCCGTCTGTCCTGGCTGTCGCCGACCATCACGGCGATGATCGGCGCCTCGATCGCGCTCGCCGGCGCCTTTGTCTGGCATGCGCGCCGGGCCGACGAGCCGTTCCTGCCGCTGTCGCTGCTCGGCGGCTCGGTGGTGCCGTTCGCGATGGGGGCAGGCGGCTGCGCGCTCGGCGCCATGGTCGGCCTGACCGTGCACCTGCCGCTCTATTACGAGGTGGTCTATCACCTGACTGCCAGCGAGGCCGGCCTGGCGCTGATCCCGCTTGCGGCGATCTCGACCTTCGGTGCGGCGATCGCCGGACGGACCATGGCGAAGGCCAAGCACTACAAGCGTGTCGCCATCGTCGGCACCTCGGTCGCCGCGATCTGTGCCGTCGGCATGGCGGTGACGACGCTGCCGCTGTGGGGATTGCTGCTGTTGATGAGCGTGTTCGCGCTCGGGCTCGGCACCACATTCCCGATCAGCGTGGTGTCGCTGCAGAACGCGGTGGCGCGTCCGCAGGTCGGCACCGTCACCGGCGCGATGAACTTCTTTCGCGCGATGATGGCCTCCTTCACGGTCGCGGCCTTCACCACGATCCTGCTGATGACGCTCGGCACCGACATCTCGCTCGCCGGCGAGCATCACGCCGCCGCGGCCGGTACCGTCAGCGCGATCCCGATGGCCGACATGATCACCGCGTTCCGCTACGTGTTCGGCGCCGCCGCCGTGCTGCTGACCACCGCTTCGATCTGCATGATCACGATGGAGGAGCGCCCGCTCGCCGGCCCCGCCACGCGGCCGCCGGCGGAGATGGCGGAGTAGGGCTGTAGCCAAGCTCGCAGGTGTCGTCCCTGCGAAAGCAG
>NZ_JACMYO010000180.1 GCF_020889685.1 Bradyrhizobium oropedii | reverse complement strand
CTTCATCGCCGCTGGAGGTTACGAACGTTACTTCGAAAGTTACGAAGGTTGCCTCTAAGGTCTTGGAAGCCGATAGATAAGGGCTCTCTTCCCTGATGCCTGTTGCCCCAAAACCCTCGAAATCCCGCCTGAAATCGCCCGGCGGTTTGCCGACAAGATGCAGGCGTTCCACGCTGAGCGCAGCCCGCTCAAGCGGGACGAGATCGCAGCGGACACCCGGCACATTCTGCTCCAGCATATGCCCAAGGGCGCGAAGCTGCGGCTTGCCGACGTGCTCGAGCTGTTCAGGCTTATGCGATGACCGAGTTGGCGGCCCTCCATTGTGGAGATGGATTGCAGCCACGGCCTCGATCAGCGCACCGCGAAAGTAACCTGGGGACGCGCTGTGGATGAAGGCGCGGCATTGCACAACTCTGTCCTTCGGCGCGGTAACCTCCCTTTGTCGCCTCGGCGATTCAGGAGGAAGAGGTTAGATGACCTGGTCTGATGGAAAGGATGCTGTGCTGTTCGCGTTGGCCCTCTATGGCGCGGGCCTTTCGACCTTCAACCTCCTAAAGGCGATCCAGAAGGACAAGCGTTCAATTCGAGTGATCTGTGGAAGCAAGATTCCTGTTCGCGGAGATCAATTCGGCGATGTCTGGGCCCACATCCAGGCAACTAACCTCGGCCAGCGCCCGGTGACCGTCACCGGAATGGGCCTGATGCTCGACAATGGCAGCCGATTGGCCTCGGTGGTGCAGAACAAGGGATTTGGAATTCAAGATACCGGATTGCCGGCGACGCTTTCCGACGGTCAGACAGCTGCGTTTCACTTCACCTACCTGGAGATTGGATCGGCTCTGATACAATCCGGAAGCTCCAACAAAACACGACTAATTCCATTCGCCGAAGATAGCGCGGGTCGGCCTGCACAAGGGAAAGCCGTGGGACGTTGTTCCGGAAGAGATCATTAGCGTCGGGCGTGGCTAACTAGCAGGCTTTATCCGGGGAGTCAGAAATGACAAAACGAGACCTATACAGCCTTACCGATGCATCAACCGGCCAGACTATATACGTAAACTGGGACACCGTTCGCAGTTCTTCCGGGGTTGACCCATTGCAGACTTCATCCCCGGTCAATGAAGGACAGCGACAGATCATGGCATTCCTGCCGGTTATGGTTTCCTGAAAACTTGCGATTGGACGCTGGTTCAGTGCGCGAGCTATCCCCCATCGTGAAGCACGGTCGCAAAACCTGATGGCATCGATCCATCGCCGCGTGCTTCCTATGGGAGGAATCACGTGTCATCTCACGTCCACGTGGAGAGCAGCGCGCACGCGCCCCGGTCGTTGGAGGCTATTCTAAATGCCGTCGGCGTTCCCCTCGCCGTCATCGTCGCCGCCGCGATCTGGTTTGCGCCGACACCTGCCGATCTCTCCTTGCAGGGCCACAAGGCGTTGGCGCTGTTCGGCGGTATCTTCGTTTTGTACCTGACCGAAGCGATCCCGCTCGCGATTGCCAGCCTGATGGTGATCCCGCTCGCGGTGCTGTCAGGCACCGCCAACCTGCGCACCGCGCTCGACGGCTTCTCGGCCTCGCCGGTGTATCTCATCATCGGCGCCTTCATCCTCGCGACCGCGATGGTGAAGACCCGGCTCGCCGAACGCATCACCTACATCATTCTCGCGAAATTCGGCAGCGCGCCGGCGCGGATCACGCTCGGCGTCACCCTGATCAACATCGTGCTCGCCTTTCTGGTGCCGTCCTCGACGGCGCGCACCGCGATCCTGCTGCCGGAATGCCTCAGCATCCTGACCATCTTCGGCGTCGCCGCGCGCTCGCCATTCGCAATCAACCTGTTGCTGACCTTGACGATGACCAACGCCACCATCGGCGCCGGCGTGCTGACGGCGACGGTGCCCAATCCGGTCACGGTCGAGTTCATCGCCAAGGCCAGTGGCCACACCATCACGTATGCCGAATGGCTACTCTATGGATTCCCGCCGGCGCTGGTGATGACCTTCTTCACCTGGTGGCTGATCCAGCGCGTGTTTCCACCGGAGTTCACGACAGGTCATGAGCAGGTCGAGGCGCGGATTTCGCAGAACCTCGCCTCGATGGGCCGGATGTCATCCGCCGAATGGCGCGCGTTGATCGTGTTCGTGCTGGTGACGTGTCTGTGGGCGACGCAGGGCCTCACCGGCCTCGACACCACCGTGGTCTGCCTGATGGGCGCTTGCGTGCTGTTCCTGCCGCGCTTCGGCGTGATGGACTGGACCGACGCCAACAAGGGCGTCTCCTGGCAGGTGCTCTTGATCGCGGGCGGCGGCGTTTCGCTCGGCGACATCCTGCTCAAGACCGGCGCCGCCAACTGGCTCGCGAACTCGATCTTCCACGCGCTTGGTCTCGCCGGCGCCTCGGCGCTGGTCGTGATCGTGGTTGTCATGCTGATCGTGCAGTGCATGCACGTGATCTTCGTCGGCACCACCGCGATGGCGACGGGGCTGCTGCCGATCATTCTGGCGATGGCCGGCACCGCCGGTGTCAATCCGGTCGCGCTGGCGCTGCCCGCCGGCATGATCATCGGCGGCTATCCGCTTCTGATGTTCTACAACACCCTGCCGAGCATCCTCGTCTACGGAACCGGCCGGCTGCGCGTCGGAGATTTTCCCAAGGTCGGCATCATCGCCTGTCTTGTTGCCTGCCTGCTTTACGCCTTGTGCGCCGCGACCTGGTGGCACTGGCTCGGCCTCGTCTGACACCAAACATTCTCCGGAGAAACACCATGGCACTGCCCCTCGTCGGCATTCGCGTCCTCGATCTGTCCAACGTCCTCGCCGGTCCGTTCTGCGGTTATCACCTCGCGCGTCTCGGCGCGGAAGTGATCAAGGTCGAGAATCCCAAGGGCGGCGATCTGGCACGCCGGCTCGGCGCCGATCCCGCGATGGCCAAGAACCTGATGGGCCTGTCGTTCGTCGCCGTGAATGCCGACAAGCAATCGGTCGCGATCGACTTCAAGGCCGACGACGGCAAGGAGATCTTTCTCCGCCTGGTCGAACAGGCCGACGTCGTGTTGGAGAATTTTCGCCCCAAAGTGATGGAGCGCTTGGGGCTTGGTTACGACGTATTGGCCAAGCGCAACCCGCGCATCGTCTATTGTGCGATCTCTGGCTTCGGACAGGACGGCCCGTGGGCGGGCCGGCCCGCTTACGACCAGATCGTGCAGGGACTATCCGGCGTCATGAGCGTCACCGGCGATGCCGAGACGGCGCCATTGCGCACGGGATTTCCGATCGCCGACACCATCGCCGGCCTCACCGCGTCCTTTGCCATCGCAGCAGCCCTGGTCGAACAACGCCAGACCGGCCGCGGCCGGCGTATCGATGTCTCGTTGCTTGAAGCGACGCTGGCGGCGATGGGCTGGGTAGTCTCGAACCACCTCAATGCCAATGTCGATCCGCAGCCGATCGGCAACGAGAATTTCACCGCGGCGCCGTCAGGCACGTTTGCCACCGGTTCCGGCCCGCTGAACATCGCCGCGAACGAACAGAAGCAATACGAGGCGCTCTGCGACATCGTCGGCAAGCCCGCGCTGAAGTCCGATCCGCGGTTTCGCGAGCGCCAGTCGCGCAAGGACCATCGCGCGGCTCTGAAGCAGGAACTTGAGGTGGCGCTTGCCGCCAAGCCGGCCGTCGAATGGGAGGCGCTGTTCAACGCCAAGGGCGTTCCGGCCGGTTGTGTGCTGAGCGTGCCCGAGGTGCTGAGGGAGCAGCAGGTCACCGGCCGCAAGTTCGTCGAAAGCCTGAAGGCCAAGGTGACCGGAGGCCAGACTATGCGCGTCACGCGGCCGGGCTTCCGCCTTGAAACAGATTATCCCGAACCGTCGCCGCCGCCGAGTCTCGGCCAGGATACCGTGAAATGGCTCCGGCAGATCGGCTTCAAGGACGCCGAGATCGAAACCTTCGGCCAGCGCGGCGTCATCGCCTTCGACAACCAGCCGACGGTCAAGGAGACCGCCAAGGTGCCCGACCTGAAGGCGCGCGCCGAAACGTCGAGCACTTGACAGAGGAGAACAACCGTGACCGATCAATCCGCCGCCGACACGCTGCAAAAAGCTACCCAATGGTGGTCGACCGACATCATTGACATGAAGCCCGGCGTGATCCGGTTTCGCGGCTTTCCGATTGAGCAACTGATCGGCCGGGTGTCGTTTCCGCAAATGATCTGGCTGATGCTGAAGGGCGATCTGCCATCCGCCGAACAAGGCGCCCTGCTGGAAGCCGCGCTGGTCTCGGCCGTCGACCACGGCCCGCAGGCGCCGTCGATCGCCATTGGGCGCATGGCCGTAACCTGCGGCCTCCCGCTCAACGGCGCGATGGCGTCCGCCATCAACGTGCTCGACGATGTCCATGGCGGCGCCGGCGAACAATGCATGGAGCTCTATGCCGACATCGCGGCGCGCCAGGATGCGGGCGCGACGCTTGAAACCGCCGTCGAACAGGGCCTCGACGCCTTCACCGCGGCCAACGGCAAGATCGTGCCCGGCTTTGGTCACCGTTTTCATCCGATCGACCCGCGGTCGCCGCGGTTGCTCGAACTGGTCGACGGCGCACGCAAGAACAGGATCGTATCCGGCCGCTTCGCGGACATCGGCCGTGGCGTCGAGGACCTGATGCAGCGGCGCAAGGGCCGCCAGATTCCGATGAACATCGATGGCGCCACCGCCGTCATCTATTCCGAACTCGGCTTCTCGCCGGCGCTCGGGCGCGGCCTCTTCATTCTCTCGCGCTCGGTCGGAATCCTCGCCCATGCCTGGGAACAGTCGCAGCAGGGCGGCCGCATCAAGGGCCCGATGCCTCCCGGCATCCCCTACCGCTACACCGGACAGGCGCCGCGGGATTTCGCGAAATGATCCAGCCGTCACCGTCAGGGACCAGCAACTATCTGGCGGTGCGGCCTGACTGGCTGGCGCGCGGCGTCGAGGCAGCGCTGGAGCCCGAGCTTCCGATCATCGACGCCCATCATCATCTCTGGGACCGGCCGAACTGGAAGTACCTGTTCGACGAATACAACGCCGATATTGCCGAGAGCGGGCACAACATCACGGCCAGCGTCTTCATGCAGTGCCAGGCGATGTATCGAGACGACGGCCCGGCGGAAATGCGGGTCGTCGGCGAAACCGAATTCGTCAACGGCGTGGCTGCGATGAGCGCGAGCGGCAACTACGGCCCGCGGCGTCTCTGTGCCGGCATCGTCGGTCATGCCGATTTGCGGCTTGGTGACGGCGTCGACGCCGTGCTGGAGGCGCATGTTGCCGCCGCGCCCAATCGTTTCCGCGGCGTCAGGCACATCACGGTCTGGGACGCCGACCGCAGCCTGATGAATCCGCTCAGCGCCGGGCCACCCGGCCTGCTGCGCGATGGGACCTTCCGCAAGGGATTTGCGCGGCTCGCGCCGCTTGGCCTCATCTTCGACGCCTGGCTGTTCCATCCGCAGATCCCCGAGCTGACCGAACTCGCCCGCGCGTTTCCGCAAACCACGATCGTGCTCGATCATCTCGGCGGCATCGTTGGCATCGGCGCCTATCACAATCGCCGCGACGAAATCTTCGCCGACTGGTCGCGTTCGATCCGCGAACTAGCCGCCTGCGACAATGTTTGCGTCAAGCTCGGTGGCCTCGGCATGCGCATCAACGGTTTTGGTTTCGAGGCACATGAAGCGCCGCCGAGTTCCGAGATTCTCGCCACGGCGTGGCGGCCCTATATCGAAACCTGCATCGAGGCCTTCGGGCCGCACCGGTGCATGTTCGAGAGTAACTTTCCCGTCGACAAGGGATCCTATGGCTATGGCACGGTCTGGAACGCTTACAAGCGCCTGACGCGTCACGCCAGTGACAGCGATCGCAGCAGCCTGTTCAGTGCGACTGCCGCACGCGTTTATGGGCTCGCTCCGCGCGGCTGACGATGACACCTGGCATCGGGGCTTCCGTCATTCCCGGCAGCGTGACCTGATCGAGGAAGTCCCGTCCCTTCGATTTTAGCAGCGCCACGACACGTTGCGCGGCCGGCGACAGATAACCGTCACGGCGGGTGACAAAGCCGAGCGGCCGTCGCATCGTGGTGGCATCGATCATCAGCCGGCCGAGCTGGCTGCCGAGCCGCAGCGGATGCAGATTGCGCGTCGAGGTAAAGCTCAGTAGCGCGGTGTCCGCGATCAGCTTCGGCAGCGTCGTGATCGAGTTGGTTTCGATCTGCACCGCGGGTAGCGGCAGCCCATGAGCCTCGAACACGTTGTCGATCCATTGCCGCATCGCGACGCTGCGCGCCGGCAGCACCCATTTCGAGCTGGCGAGGTCGTTGATCGTCAGCGGCTTGCCACATAGCGGATGATTTTTGGCCGCGACGACGACGACCTCGTCGATGCCGAAGGCTTCGTGGCGGAATTCCTGCTCGTCCGACGGCAGCACCGGCCCGATCGCGAGATCTAGCGCACGCTCGCGCAACGCCGTCCGCAGCACGCCGCTCATGCCGATCTGGATTTCGATGGTCAAGCCGGGCGCGTCGCCGATGATCGCCCGGCAGATCTGCGGCAGCAAATATTCGCCCATGGTCGCACCGCAGCCGATCGCGACATGGCCGGCGGCGCCGGCGGCGAAATCGGTGACTTCGCGCAATGACTCCTCCATCGCCTCGCGCATGCGCCGGGCCCGCGACAGCAGGATCTCGCCGACCCGCGTCAGCGTGATGCCGCGCCCGGTGCGCTCGAACAGATCGGCGCCGACCATCTCCTCGAGCCGCTGGATGCATTTCGTCAAAGCGGGTTGGGTGCGGCCCAGTTTGTCAGCAGCGCGCCCCATGTGACCCAGATCGGCAATCACCTCGAAATAAGCGAGGTCGCGTAGGTCCATTACTTCCTCCCGGTTATCGATCCCCAAAAATTAGCGATTGGACCCTTGTCGGCACCGTCTGGCATCTTGAGCCTAACACGGCTGGTCCCGCCCGGAAATCGAGGCTGGAGACACCAGCCCATGACCGGGGAGGACAACGAGATGACCGATGTCACGGCCAATGGAGTTGGCAACGCCAGTTCGGGGCTGGTGGCCAGCGCCGTTTCCAAGAACACCTGGCGCCTGGTGCCGCTGCTCGGTCTCGCCTACCTCTTCAATTACCTCGACCGCACCAGCGTCGGTTTTGCTGCGCTGCAGATGAACAAGGCCATTGGACTGAGCGCCACGCAGTTCGGCTGGGGCGCCGGCATCCTGTTCTTCAGCTACTGCCTGCTCGAAGTTCCCAGCAACATGATGATGTACCGGTTCGGCGCCCGGCGGTGGCTCGCCCGCATCATGATCACCTGGGGACTGGCGGCGGCCGCGACCGCTTTCGCTGTGGGGCCCTACAGCTTCTATCTGATCCGCTTCCTGCTCGGTGTGTTCGAGGCCGGCTTCTTTCCCGGCGTGATCTGGTACATCTCGATCTGGTTTCCAGCCAAGTACCGCACCAGCGTGCTGGCGCTGTTCATGGCGTCGACGCCGCTGTCCTCGCTGCTCGGCAGTCCGATTTCGGCGGCCCTGCTCGGCATGGACGGACTTTGGAGCCTCGCCGGATGGCAATGGATGTTCCTGATCGAAGGCCTGCCGGCCTGCGTGCTCGGCGTTCTCTGTCTCGTCCTGCTCGCTGACACGCCTGATCAGGCCAAGTGGCTTACCACGGAAGAACGTCAGGCCTTGCTCGACGAACTCGCGAGCGACAAGCACGACAAGGCCAAGAAGGATCTGTGGGCGGCGATGAAGGACACGCGCGTGCTGATGCTGACCGCAATCACCTTCGCCTTCACCATCGGTTCCTACGGCATCGGCATCTGGCTGCCGCTGATCCTGAAGAACCACGGCCTGACCAACATGGAGGTCGGCTGGCTGACGGCAGTGCCGTACCTGTTCGCCACCATCGGCATGCTGTTCTGGGCGCGCGTCGTCGATCGCAACGGCCAGAAGATCTACAACCTGATGGCCGCTTTGATCCTCGGCGCGTTCGGCCTGGCGCTCTCGGTCGTGTTCACCTCGCTGATCCCGGCGCTGGCCTGCCTGACGCTGGCTCTGATCGGCACGATCTCGGCGCGGACGGTGTTCTACACCATCCCGCAGGGTTTCCTGACCGGCGCCGCAGCCGCCGGCGGCATCGCCTTCATCAACTCCGTCGGCGCGTTCGGCGGCTTTGTCGGCCCCTACATGGTCGGCTTCCTGAAGGACGCGACCGGCTCGTTCGATGCCGGCATGATCGGCATGGCGGTGATCCTGATCGTCGCCACCGGTATCGTGTTTGCTTTCAAGTTGGTGACGCAAAAGGCCTGAAGAACACGGAATGAGACCCCTTCTGCTTAGGGCGGCGATGCATGCGAAGGTCCGTTTCTGGGCCCCTTGCCGACGTCGCAATCCCACAAAACGCCCGCTTCGCGCCAAGAGCGGCCACACCTCCGATAATTGGACGTTATCGATCGTAAACCGGTGTAGCCATTCCGCCCGCACGGCCTGCGCGGAACGTCCATCCTCCGCATTATGTTGATTTCGTTACGTTCCTTGGTGATTGGCTAGAAAGCCACGGTGAGAATCCACGGTTGCGCTCTCACGCACTCCCGGTAACGCCGCCTTTCAGTCAAACGGTGATGCCGGTGCGTTCCCGCAGCTTGTCTGCCCTGAGTTCATTAGCAGACATCCGCTCCCTGCCCGTCCATCGCTCCATTCGGAGCAAGCGGTTCTAAACACGGCAATCGATGCCGCAACGAACCGCTCTTCCCAATGGAGTACGGTTAGAATTTACGTCCGGAGGATTCCATTTTTCTGCATTCCCCGCTGACTGCAAGGGACTTCCGCCGACAGGGTTTTGGTAGCTTTGCCTGACTGTCGGGAAATAGTGATCGCAAGCGAAGCTACGTGATCCTTTCCACCGACAGTAATGTTTGCCGGGCCATCGAAGGAGAGGGAATCTTCGTTCACTCTCCAACCCCTTGCTCTATCGATGTCGTACTGCAGGGGCGACGCGGCCATGTTCCAATCGTCAGTTGAAGCGGGCGGAAAATCGCACTCCAATGATGCGACCAGATTTTGCGCGTGACCATCCAGGGTCAACGCTCCTAAGGCAGAAGCGATAGAAATCCATTTCGTATGACTTGCACCTAAAAACTCCTCGAAGCGCTTATCGCATATCGACTGACGATCTCACCAATCCTCCATTTGGTTTCGTGACAGGATTGATGCTATCCGCAATGTGCGGCCGTGCGACCCTATTCTCCTCATCCGAGATTTCTGTGCTTCTACGGCCATAATCGCCATATGCGCGACCCTGCAAATCAATTCCGCATCTGCAACGTCAGACCGCGATCTTGGAGGTCGCCGCCGAAAGCTCGGCGAGCTCGGCTTCAGCCTCCAGGATCCCCTGTTCTATGGCGCTCTCGAACCAATATTGCGCGTCGCGTAGACTCTGCGGTTCGCCGGCTCCGGATCGCAAATAGCGTCCGAGCATGAGCTGGGCATGGCCGTGGCCAAGTTCGGCGGCGGCTCGAAACCAGCGCGCGGCTTTAGCCCGGTCGACCGCGATGCCATGCCCTCCGCCATGGATGGCGCCGAGTGCGAACATCGCACCGCTATGTCCCTTGGCGGCGGCTTGTTCACAAAGCTTGATCGCCTTCGCGATGTCGGCCGGACCGCCGCGGCCGTTGACCAGCATTTCGGCCAAGGCTGCCTGACTGTCCGCATTGCCGGCCTCGGCAGCAAGCGTAAACCATTCGCGCGCGGCTTTCAGGTCTGCCTGGACGCCACGGCCTTCGCTCAGTAGCCGACCAAGCATGTATTGGGCTTCCGGCAGGCCCTCCGCCGCGCGTCGCAGCCAGATCGCTGCTTGCTGATCGTCCCGCTCGGTGCCTGCGCCATGCAGCAAGCAGACTCCAAGATTGAAGGCCGCGACGGGGTCGCCGCCCGCGGCGGTCTTCCTGAACCAATCGGTCACCGGCGGTCGCCCACCGGGCAGATCGACGCCCGCAAGCAGCTGCTGGGCCAGGTCGAGCTGGGCGCCGGCATCTCCAGCCTCAGCCGCCATGCGTAACCATCTAGCGACTTCTTCAGCATCAGCGGGCACGCCCGCACCGGTCATGTAAAACGAGCTCAAGGAACGCGCCGCGGTTGCGCTGCCGGCCTCCGCGGCGCGCCGGTACCAGCTCGCGGCTTCCGAATAGTTCGGCGGCATTGGGCCGCCCTTGGTGTAAAGATCACCAATCATCTCGGCCGCGCGCGGATCTCCGGCCAGCGCAGCGCGTCTCAGCCATGATTCTCCAAGTACCGGATCCGGAGGGACGGTCTTGCCTTCGATCAAGGCCACTCCCCATTTCAGCTGTGCTCCGCGGTGGCCGAGTTCTGCCGCCTTTCGATAGTGATCGGCAGCACGGGCCGGATCTTGCTCGACGCCGGTTCCCTCTTCAGCGAGAACACCGAACATGTAAACGGCGGACGGAATGCCGGCTGCGGCCGCGGCGCGAATATGCTCGGCTATCTCCGCCTTGCGTTCCGAGAGCTGGGCATCACCCGCAAGTGCCAGCGCATAGCCGAGATGGCCTTGCGCGCAGCCGGCCGAAGCCGAACGTCTATAGCAGTCTCGTGCCTCGTCCAGATTGCGCAAATGGTCCGGACCATAGGTCAACACATAGCCGAGCAAGGCCTGTCCCTCCGCCGAGCCGGCTTGTGCGGCCATGCGAGCCCATTTGTGCGCAGCTTCGAAATCAGGGGTTGGGCTGGCGACGTTCGTTACAGTCGTGGAAAACAGCCGCGCCGCACCTTCGTCAGCACTTGTCCCGGGAGCGGACACCAGCCCCTGCACCACGAGCGCCGCTAGCAAGCATTGGGCCTCGACATTGCCGTGTTGCGCGGCCTGCTGCAGCCAGCGGACCGCCTCGCTCTGGCTGTACGGAACGCCTGAACCTTGCAGGTAGAGTCGGCCGATCTGATACGCAGCCTCCGGCAAGCCCGCTTGAGCGGCCTGTGCGAGCAACGGCAGAGCTTCGGTGAACTGCTCCTTTTCAAGCAGCCCCAATCCGCGGCGCAATGCGGCCGCTGGCGAAGCTTTGCCGATCAGTCGATCAAGGAGCATATGCAAACCGCTTTTCGTTCGTCGCAGACTGTTGAGGTTCAGGGCTCCCGCATCGCTTCCTGGGTCACCGGCAGCATCAGTCCGAGCAGATATTTGAGGACTGTGCGTTGCCCGACCTTGATGTCCGCAGTCACGGGCATGCCGGGCACCAGCTTGAAGCCCGCAGGCACGTCGTGCAAAGCCATCCGGTCGAGACTGATCCGGCCACGATAGAACGGCTCCGTCGTCGCGGCTGCGGGAATTGCGCTCGTCGGATTGCGCGCTTCGGCCTGCGCATTGAAGGCATCGGGGCTCACCACACGGACGGTACCCTCCGCCATGCCGTATTGCGAATACGGAAAGGTATCGAACTTGACCGCGACCGGATCGTTGACGTGGACAAAACCGTTGTCCCGGCCAGGAATGTTGGCTTCCACTTCGAGCGGCGCATCCGTGGGCACCAGCGTGATGAATTGCTGTCCCGACTGCATCACCGATCCGACCGATACTTTCGAGACGGCCTGGACGATTGCATCCACATTGCTGCGCAACTCGACCAGCCTCCGCCGCAGCTTCGCTTTGGCGACAAGCTCGCGGGTGTTAGCTGCCTTGACCGAGCTTTCCTGCAGCTTCTGCGAAGCTTCGGCCTTCCAGCCGCGAATGAAACCGTCCCGCTCAGAGGCGAGCGCCGATTGGTCGCGCTTGGCACCCTCGCCGGTCGCGACGGCATTGGCGAGGGCGCGCTCCATCTCCACGCGGCTATCCTTAGCGATCAGCGAGCTCAGCCGGCTGCCGGTTTGTGTCGCTTCCAGCTTCTTGCGCATGTCCTCAATACTCTGGGCGACATCAAGACGCTCGCGATAGCCGGCCGCGTCCGAGTTCGAACGGGCGATGACGGAATCCAGCTCCTTAAGCTTCTGATCATAGTTCTGCAGCTTCAGATCGAACTGCGCATGGCGATGCTCGAAGATCGAGGCCTGCAACATCCAATGTGGATCGTCGCCGTCAAACTTGAAAGCCTGACCTCCGGCTTCGGCTCGCAGCCGCGCGACCTCCGCGTCGAGGCTACTTGCCTGATCTTCGAGCGCGACGAGATCGGCTTCAGCAAAGGTCGGATCAAGCCGGGCAAGCACGTCGCCGGCATGCACCCGTTGTCCCTCACGCACGTCGATCGACCGCACGATCGAGGTCTCGAGCGGCTGAACCAGAATTGTAGGTGCCTGAGAGACGACGATTCCTCGCGCGGAAACCACCTGATCGACCGGCAATACGCCGGCAATCACGATCAACGCAAACACCATGCTGGCCACCAGCCAGATCATGTGCTGGGCCGAACGCGGGATCGGTGTGTTGACGATAGCCGTCGAGGGTTGCTGGAATTCCAGGATGATCGGCAAGGTCGGATCGTTTTTTCTGGAGCCGAACAGCGTCGGCGGTGACGGCGTTTGGACCTCGCTCATTGATCCGGTGCCCCCGTGACCAATCGAGGTGCCGCGCTGGGCTTCGGCGCCCCCATATGGCGATTCTGCTGATTCCAGAGCTGGCGATAGATCGCACACCGCTCCACCAACACGTCATGCTTGCCGCAATCAACGATATGGCCCTGCTCCAGCACCAGGATCTGATCGCAAGCGACCAGAGAAGACAGCCGATGCGAAACGATGATCATGGTGCGGCCGCTTGCGATCCGCTCCAGGTTGCCGGTCACTACGGCTTCGCTTTCCGGATCGAGAGCACTGGTTGCTTCATCCAGGACGAGAATGCGTGGGTCGGTGATCAGTGCCCGTGCAATGGCAAGACGTTGACGCTGACCGCCTGAAAGGTTGGGTGAACCTTCCTCTATGTAGGTATCGAATCCGCTTGGCATACGCTCGATGAACTCTTCCGCACCGGCGAGCCGCGCGGCGTACACAGCGTCCGACAGCGTCAGGCCGGGTCGACCCGCGATAATGTTGTCGCGGATCGAGCCGCGAAACAGAAAGTTCTCCTGCAGTACGACCCCCAGGCTTTGGCGCAGATGGCGCAGATCCACATCACGCAAATCAACGCCATCGATCTTCACGAAGCCCTTGTAGTCGCGATTGATTCCTTGCAGCAGGCGGGTAATCGTCGACTTGCCGGAGCCGCTGCGTCCAACAATTCCAAGCGTCGTTCCGGCCGGCATCGAGAAAGTGACGCGATCCAGCGCCGGCACTGTGGTGTTCATGTAAGTGAACGTAACGTCCTGAAATGAAATTTCGCCGGCGAATTTTGGCCGCAGCCCGGCAGATCGCGCATTGCTCTCGGCCGGCCGGTTGAGCACCGAAGCCGCCTCGCCAATTGCCGCACCGATCTCCTCGTATTCCTCGATCAACCGCGCCAACCCTACCAGCGGCTGCGCGGCGCGTCCGGAGAGCATCAGGAAAGCAAACAGACCTCCGACCATGTAGCCGGACGGATCGTTCATCGCGATGTAGGCGCCCAGCATCACGGTGCCGATGACCATGATGCGCTCGATCGGTGTGACGAGCGTCTGAGGCCAGTTGGAAAGCTTGCTGAACGCAAGCTGCCACTTGCCGGCTTCGGCAATCCGCTCGTCCCACAACGACCGGCGCTGCGGTTCGAGCGCCAGGGCCTTGACGGTCTTGATGCCCACGATGGTCTCGCCCAGGGTGGCCGACTTCCAGGTTTCGGCCGTGGTCACCCGGGAATACATCTCACGCATCGGCTTGAGGTAAGCGAGAATGATCAGCAGGATCACGACAGCGCAGCCGAGCACGATGCTGGCTAGAATAGGGCTCAGATAAAACAGGAACGGCAGCAGGACGCAGAGCGTTATCAAATCGAGGAACGTGGTCAGCAGACGTCCGGTGAGAAACTGCCGCACCTTGTAAACTTGGGCGATGCGAAACATGGTTTCGCCTGCCGGATGCCTTTCAAAGTAATCGAGCGGCAAGCGCAACAGTCGATTGAAGACATGCAGATTGAGTCTTGCATCGAGCCGCGCGCCGACCACCGCGATGATCAGGCGGCGGGCATGACCGAGGATCGCCTCGTACACCACGACCACCGCCATCACGGCGGACAGCAGGATCAACGTGGAGGTGCTGTGAAATTGCAGTACCTTGTTCACCATCGTCATCACCAGGAGCGGCGGAAAAATGGTGAGGAAGCTGATGGTGACGGAAGCGATCCCGATGTCGCGCAGCGATCGGTGTTCCTGCAGCACAAGGTCTGAGAGCCATCGCAGGCTGAACGGCGTGTCGGCGGCGGTTCGTCCGCGATTGGCGCGCACCAAGATCGCCTCGCCATCCCAGACTTGCGCAAGGCGCAACTCGTCGACCGCGACGGGCTGCGCCTCCGGCGGACCGCTCGGCTCTCGCATCAGGATGACGTGTTGCTCGGCAATGGCGCCGACCATCAGCCCTGCACTGCCATCCTTGAACAACAGGACCACCGGTTCGGCACTGCTCATCCGCAACAAATTGCGCCAGCCGGTACGAATGGCACGTGACCAAAGCCCCGCGTTTTGCGCCCACTCCGACATCGCCGCGGCCGATGGCAGCGATTGCGATGCGTCACCTCTGAATTCGTTGACATCGAGCTCGACGCCGTGGTGGCGCGCCACCTGGACCAGCGCCTGCAAGCGGATCTGGCTCAGCGGGTTGGAGACGCCGCTGGCGCCCTCGTCCGGCGTAGCAGGCATGATCTTCAGAGCTGTTTGGGCCGCCCTGCCGACGCCATGCTGACGTGCAGATTGGTTCGCAGTAGCATCCGTCCCGGCGGAGCGTGCGGCACGCCCGAACCGGAGCTTTGCATCCGAGAACGCCGCGACGATACGGCGCTTGGCGAACTCGGCCGCGCCACGCAGTTGGGGAGCGACACGCTTCCAGGCGCCGTCGAGCGCCCCGCCAAGTTCGCCGCTGACCCTGCGCGGTGCGAAAGACCGCGCAAGCGGCGGGCGCGAAGGGGCTTGGTCCCCCTGGTTCGAGCGATGCCCAACACCATTTGGTGGCGGCGCCTCCACAATGCGAGATTCCGTGAAGGCGACCGTTGCGATGTTGAACTGCTGAGGTTCGCGCCGTTTGAATGACAACGCTACGGCGCGCGCTTCGATCTCGACCTGGTTGACCGCTTCGTCAAACGTGCGCGCCTCGGCATCGCTCTCTGCCTGCGTGAGATCGTCACGCTCCCTTAGACGGTTGGCGAGCAACGACCGGCCACGATCATAGAGGTGATGTCGCCCCGCCTCATCGCCAGGGCTCAAGCCGGCAATCGCCTTTAGTAGCGGGCGAACATATTTGTTCTCGCCTGCCTGGTCGCTACCTGGCCCGGCCAAAATAAATCTCCAATAGCAATATGCGGTAGTGTTTCACTATGCCTCGGTAAAATCAACGTTTTGAGCCGGACTGACCCTTGAAGTATGATGCATGGTTTACGTCACGCGCGCGGATCTCGCCGCCTTCAGGCGAGCCCAAACAATTGTTCCAGACGAGACGGCAACTCCCCGCTTGTGCCTATTTCCGTGCAGCTTCGTTTCCAGCGCGCGACATAGGCGTCGATCGGAAGCGAGGTTCGTTCCGGCCAGCGATTGAGCGCGCCGAGATCCTCGATACACGGACGTCCGCTTTCATAGATGGCCAGAATACCGAGGATGGCTGGGCCGCGCGGAACGGCCTGCCCCGCTGCCAGTGGCTCCCGGTTGGCATGAAACCATGAGACAGCGTCGGCCGGTGAACCTGCGGCGCCATCGGACTTGCTCGCCTGCAGCAGATCTGCACGGTATTGCCGGATCGCACCGGCAAACGCTTGATCGCCGGCAAACGGCGGCGATTGCTTCCAGCTATCCGCAAGCAGACCGAGCCCACGAATTGAGAAAGTCTCGACCAGGGCTTCTTCAAGCCATTGCGTCGGCGGCTGTGGTTTTGCCGAAGGCTGCCAGCTGTTGGCAAGCACATGCCCGAGCTCGTGCCCGAACTGATAGGCAAGCTTGCACCAATCGGCCGCGCCGACATTCACGATGATAGAAGCCGTTTCCGGCTGATCACGATGCAGCCAGATGGCGGGCGGGCCTTGATGATGGTTTTCGATCAGCAGTTTTGCGGGCTGACGATCGGACAATAAGCGAAGCTTGTAGAGATCGACCGCCCTAACGCGCGTCAATACGCGCAGCGTCGCCTCGCTGGAGTTCCAATCGCCATGCAACTGGATCGGCGCGGTCAACAGATTGCTCGTGCTTGCCCGCGCGGACACGGTGCTCCTGCTTGCAAAAACGGCCGCCGTCAGCTTCAGGAAGCGACGCCGGCCAATTGCGCTCGTGCCTGAGATCATCTGGTTGTTGAAGAACGGGCGCCTTGGCATTGGCTTTGGCGCCCGTTCCCTTACTCCTCTCAACCGCTAGGTGTCGTGCTTCGATACATGGTTGATCCAGTTCGGCCGATCATCCGCGTGGCCGACACTGCCCGTACTGCTGCTGTGGTGCGGATCGCTCGCCGAGCCTGCGCTCGACTGGTCGATCCTGGCCAGCAGGCTGTCGGCCAAGCTCTTGATGGTGGTGAGATCCGCCTTCAGTTGCGTGGCGCCCGCGTGATCGAGGGACTGGACGGTGTCTTCCAGCCTCATCAGCGCGGATTGCGTCGGCAGCAGCATCGCCCTCCAAGGCCCGACGACACTATGCTGGTCGATCGTTGTCGTCAGCTTGGAGTGGTGGTGGTCGTCTCCGGTTCCGCCGGTTGCACCCGCGGCTCCGGTGCCGCCGGTCGACCCGTTGTGACCGGTTGCGCCTGTTGCTCCGGTGTGACCGGTTGCTCCGGTGTGACCCGTTGCTCCGGTGTGGCCCGTTGCACCGGTGTGCCCCGTTGCTCCGGTCGAACCCGTCGCTCCCGTACTTCCGGTCGCGCCCGTTCCACCTCTCGGAGGATCGAGTGTCCACACCGTGTAGGTGTGACCATCGTAGCTTGCGGTACCGCTGTTGGGATAGAATCCGGCACCGGTCTGGTTGCTGTCGTCGATGGTTACCTTTCCACCGTCGAAGAACAACTGACCGCTGCCATTCCAACTCGGCGTGCCGGCACCGACACCTCCGATGCTGTCGCCAGCATTGAAGTGTTCGATGGACGGGTTCTTGCCCGCATTGTTGGAGACCTGCAGGAGATCGACGGAGTTGACGGTTTCCGACGCCATATCGATCGTCAGGCCACCGTTGTTCGTTCCCTCGATCACGAGCGTCGCGTTGTAGAGATCTACCGTTCCGGACAGGTTGCTGCCTGTCAGGATCAGCGTCTCGTTCGCGGCGACGATCGTCGCACCGTTGGTTGGACCATTCTCGGTCACAACATGCTCGCCTGAAGACCCGGTCGCGCCCGTCGCTCCAACGGGACCCGTTGCTCCGGTCGAACCGGTGGCACCCTTCGGCCCAGTCGCGCCGGTTGCTCCGGTCGCCCC
>NZ_JACMYO010000179.1 GCF_020889685.1 Bradyrhizobium oropedii | reverse complement strand
AACCACCGTTGGTAGTGTTGGAGCGCGCTGTGGCTTCCACGCGGCATCACCACAAGCATTTGTGGTTATGGGTCCCTGCTTGCGCAGGGACGACAGTTGTGGCTGTAGCCTCGGCGGGGCCTACCCCTTCGTAATCCGGTCGATCTCCGCCATCTCCTCGGCGCTCAGCTTCCAGCTGATCGCCTTGACGTTCTGTTCGACCTGCTCGGGACGCGTCGCGCCGGCGATGACGCTTGAGACTTGCGGGCGGGCGGCGAGCCAGGAGAAGGCGAGTTCGAGCATGGTGTGGCCGCGCTCCGTGGCGAAGGCCTGCAGCTGCTCGACGATGTCCTCGTTGCGCGGCGTGACGTAGCGATCCCTGAGGGCCGGGGCCTTGGCGAAGCGGGTGTCGGCGGGCGCCGCAGCGCCGCGCTGGTACTTGCCGGTCAACAGACCGCTGGCGAGCGGGAAGAACGGCAGCAGGCCGAGATTGTATGCTTTCGCTGCGGGCAGCAGGTCCTTCTCGATGCCGCGCACCACGAGGCTGTATTCGTCCTGGCAGGACACGAAGCGGTTCACGTTCATCTCGCGCGCGACGTATTGGGCTTCCGCAATCCGCCACGCCGGGAAGTTGGAGTTGCCGATGTAACGCACCTTGCCCTGGCGCACGAGATCGTCGAGCGCGCGCAGCGTCTCGTCGATCGGCGTCAGCGGGTCGTAATCATGCTGCTGGTAGAGATCGATGTAGTCGGTCTTCAGCCGCGTGAGGCTCGCCTCGACCGCCGACATGATGTAGCGCCGCGAGGCGCCCTGCCTGGTGCCGTCGGTTGCCATCGGCTTGGAGAATTTGGTGGCGAGCACGATGTCCTTGCGGCGATCGCCCAGCACGGTGCCGAGCACGGTTTCCGAGCCGCCCATGCCGGCATAGATGTCGGCGGTGTCGAACAGCGTGATGCCGAGATCGATCGCCTTGTGGATCACCTTGCGCGAGGTTTCCAGGTCGGTGCGCTGGCCGAAATTGTTGCAGCCGATGCCGACCGCGGACACGCGCAGGCCGGAGCCGCCGAGATTACGAATTTCCATGAGACAATCCTGTGGGATAGGCGAGGGATGCCGCGCATTGTGACAAGCACGCCGAGGGGCGGCAAGATGCCGCCCTACCGCCGGTCACGCATGGCACTGTCGCAAAATTTGCTGTGTCGCAAAAAAGCGGTCCCGGTCAGACGCGGCGACTGACGGGGACCGCTCGGGGCGAAGATCTGAGACGGGGGGCCTGATCTTACGCGAGGCGAAGCGTAGCCGGGCTTTGTAACGCGCCGGTGACATCTCTGTTCAATCCACAGGCCGCGCGTGCGCGCTCAGAGAACCTTGCGATAGATGACGAAGCCCGGCCTGTCCGCGACCTTGTCATAAAGCTGCATCGCGGTGTGGTTGGTCTCATGCGTCTGCCAGTAGACGCGCGGCGACCCCGCAAGCTTTGCCTGCGCGTAGACGCCGTTGATCAATGCGCGGCCGACGCCCTTGCCGCGCGCGGCTTCGCTGGTGAAGAGATCCTGCAAATAGCAGGTCGGCGCGATCGCCGTGGTCGAGCGGTGATACAGATAGTGCGTCAGGCCGAGCAGCCTGCCGCCGGCATCGGCGACCAGCGCATGCACCGGCTCGTAGGCGTCGAAGAAGCGCTGCCACGTCATCGCGGTGATCTCGGGCGCGAGCGCGGTCGGTCCGGAACGCTCATAGAAAGCGTTGTAGCCGTCCCACAGAGGAAGCCATTGGGCGTAATCGTCGCGCGTGACGAAGCGGATGGTGACGTCGTCGGACATGAACGGTCCTTGCATGATCCTGCGTTGCGCGATGCCTGCGCATCGCTTGCAATGTTCTATCGTCGTCAATGTGCGGGATCAATCGGGCGGTTGCGCCTCACTCGGCGGCGCGCAGCAGCCGCGCCAGATGGCGTTCGCGCCCGGCGCGCTGTGCGCGATACTCGTCGGCTCGGGCGGGATCGTCGGTATGCCGCACGAGGTCGGTCACCGGCGTGTAGCTCAGCATGCGGCCGCCGTCGGGCAGCGCCGTGCAACTGAAGCGCAGCACCCGGCCGTCGGCGAGGTTGAGGTTGATCGGCGTGGAATCGCCTGAACGCATCATCGCGATGCGATCAGTGATGAATGCGCTCAGTTCATCTTCCGGCAGCTCGTACGCACCGGTGTCGCGGCCATGATACATCAGCGCGACGAAGGGCGGCTTGCTGTCAGCCTGGGCGTCGGACAGCGCGAAGTAATCGCGGAAGGCGCGGTTGATGAATTCGGCACGGGTGTCGGCGTCGAGCAGCACGATGCCGATGTCGACCTGGTCGAGTGCGGCAGCAAGCCGTTCTGAGGTGGCGTGATGCTGCTGGTCCGCGGCGAAGGCGTCGACCCATTTCTGCCGCAGCATTCCGGTGATCAAGGCAGTGCCGGCCGTGGTCGCCGTCAGCATCAGCATCCGCGCGACGTCGGCCGTGTCATAGCCGGGCAGCGCGCGATGATCGAGGAAGAACAGCGCCGAGCCGGCCACCGCGATCGCAGCGGAGATCAGCCCGGAGGTGATGCCGCTGATCGAGCTCGCCAGCGCCACGATGCAGACGAACAGCGGCGCAGGATTGGGGACGGCGACAACGAGACGATCGATCAGGAAGGCGGCAAGCGCCGTGATCGCCGTCAGGGCCGGACCTGAAATTGCACGCCAGTCGAACCGCATGCGCGTTCTCGCTATCTGTCGAACAAACGATAAAGCGTTAGTTTGACGACAGGGCCGCAACGGCGCCGGCATTTCCGTTCCGACCGTTAAGCGGGCCTTGCCCGGGCCGAACCAGCTTTCGCTGCTTTCAAATAAAATGATATGCAGATCGGCATGGAACCCGCTTCCGGGCCTGCGGGTTACCGCGAGCTTTGCTTGCAAGAGGACATCGATGCCCGCCATTTCGCCTTCGCTGCTGCCGATCCTGATGTTGTTTGCCTCGAACGTCTTCATGACCTTCGCCTGGTACGGCCATCTCAAGTTCAAGGATCATTCGCTGCCCCTCGTCATCATGGTGAGCTGGGGCATCGCCTTCTTCGAATACTGGCTGGCGGTGCCGGCCAATCGCTGGGGCAGCGCGGTCTACAGCGCGGCGCAGCTCAAGACCATGCAGGAGGTGATCACGCTGGTCGTGTTCGCCGGCTTCTCGGTGCTGTACCTGAAGGAGCCGCTGGGCTGGAATCACGCGCTCGGCTTCGCCTTCATCGCTGCCGGCGCGTTCTTCATCTTCCACAAGTGGAGCTAGAGCCGAAACGGCTCTAGTGGCGTGGAGCCTGCTTGGCGGCGGGCGTCGTCGCGTGTGCGGGGTGGGCGCGGTCTTCGCCCTGCGTGCCGGTCACGATCAGGAGCGATGCCGCCAGCAGGATCGCCGCCGACAGCGTCACAGTCACAAGTCCGACTGGGGTCTTCATCATGTCGCGCCGCTGTCTCTCCCGCGCCTTGCCGCGGATCAGGTGCCCAAAGGAATCTGCTTGATTACGCCGGGATCGATGTTGCCATGCTGATGTTGCTCGACAGCACCGTCACGGCGACGACCAGGCACAGCGTCAGCGCGCCAAGCGCGAGCGACGCGGCGATCGCGTTCGTTAGCCGGGATGATGCCACTGGGGCAGGGCGGCCGTGGAAGCCTGCCGTGCCGGACCACCGTGTCATGGTCTAAATCCCTCAGGCCGCGAGCGAATCACTCGCGACATCCGAGCGAATCTGCCCATTGTCACGGGCAAGATTGCGGCGGCGGGGTCCTTCGAAAATGGCCAAAGTGCGGCGCGGAAGACGGTTTTGCCCGCAATTTGGGCAATTTCCCCGATCTTCCCGCTATTCAGGGCTCGCCGTTCAGAGGCCTGCCACCAGGCGGGCCTGAGGCTCGGCCTCGGGACCGGGCTGCCAATCCATCGAGACGAAACCGGGGGACTGCTCGACCCGCTTCAGCCAGGCGCGGATCGATGGAAAGGTCGTCAGGTCGAAGTCGCAGCGGTCGGCGACATGGGTGTAGCCGTAGAGCGCGATGTCCGCGACGGTGAGCTGTCCGGCGGCGAAATAGGCGTGGTCCTTGAGGTGATTCTCCATCACCTGAAGCGCCGCATAGCCGCGCTCCATCCAGTCCTCCAGCGCGTGGGTCTGCAGGTCGCGCCCGCCCTTGACCAGCGACAGCCAGAAATAGGCGGCACCGATATTCGGCTCCAGCGCGTGCTGTTCGAAGAACATCCACTGCAGCGCGTCGGCGCGATCGATCCGCGACTCCGGCGCCAGCGGCGTGCCGACCGCAACGTACCAGAGGATGGCGTTGGATTCGGCGAGATGGCGGCCTTCGGCGACCTCGAGCAGCGGCACCTGGCCGCTCGGATTCTTGGCCAGGAAGTCCGGGGTGCGGCTCTCGCCGCGCAGGATGTCGATCTCGATCGCCTCGTACGGCGTGTTCAGCACGGCAAGCGCCAGCCGGACCTTGTAGCTGTTGCCGGAGCGCTGCATCGAATAGAGCTTGTACATTGCGTCGGTGTTCACTCGGTGCGTCAGGTTCAACTTGGTCAGAGACGGTACGCTCGAAATTGCGCGGCCTGTCACACCGCAACGCCGCTAAACAATGATGCCGACGGGAGTGCGTCGCAAGCCCTGTAGAGTGGAAAAAGTCGAAACGTCTACCGCACTGCACGCGTGCAGAACGATTCCATCAACACGACAGAACAACTCGGATCACGCCTGCGCGACGCTGTGCACGGTGCCGGTCGATACCATCGGTGCCGTATGGCCGACGCGCTGCAATCTACAAGCGTTAACGCACGACGTGCCGGCCGGCAGCTGCGCCTGATGGCCTGTCGTCGGCGCCGTCAGGCAAGTGCAGTACGGCACATTGTCCTCGGAGCAATCCGCGCAGGCGCATGCGGCCGCAGGCCTAGCCGGCAAGGCTGGAGCGGCCGCCGCCGGGCTTGCCGGATATGAGTCATTTGGGGCCGGAACTTGCGGAATATTGCGCGTGTTGCGAGCCATGCGCGAAAGTTTTCGTGCTCTACCGCCAAGCTTCTTGCGATGCAGCGGCGACGGGCCTAGGGTGCCGCGATCCCATTCAAATCAAGTCGTGGCCCAACGGCTCACGACGTTTGCCAGGAGATGATAATGGCCTTTCTGTCCGCTGCGCTCGACCGTGTGAAGCCGTCCGCGACGATCGCGGTCACGGACAAGGCACGCGCGCTGAAAGCCGCGGGCCGCAACGTCATCGGCCTCGGCGCCGGCGAGCCTGACTTCGACACGCCTGCCAACATCAAGCTGGCTGCGATCCACGCGATCGAGGCCGGCAAGACCAAGTACACCGATGTCGGCGGCATCCCGGAGCTCAAGGAAGCCATCATCAACAAGTTCTCGCGCGAGAACGGGCTGAGCTACAAGCCGAACCAGATCATCGTCGGCACCGGCGGCAAGCAGGTGCTCTACAATGCGCTGATGGCGACCATCAATCCCGGCGACGAGGTGATCATTCCGGCGCCGTACTGGGTCAGCTATCCCGAGATGGTGGCGCTCGCCGGCGGTGAGTCGGTGCCGGTGATTTGCCCGGCCTCGACCGGCTTCAAGCTGCGCCCGGAAGATCTCGAGAAGGCGATCACGCCGAAGACCAAGTGGGTGATCCTGTGCTCGCCGTCGAACCCGACCGGTTCGGCCTATACCAGGAGCGAGCTCAAGGCGATCACCGACGTGCTGGTCAGGCATCCGCATGTCTGGGTGATGACCGACGACATGTACGAGCACCTCGTCTATGACGACTTCGTCTTCACCACCGCGGCGCAGGTCGAGCCGAGCCTCTACGAGCGCACGCTGACCGTGAACGGCGTGTCGAAGGCCTACTGCATGACCGGCTGGCGCATCGGCTATGCCGGCGGCCCGGCGCAGCTGATCAAGGCGATGGCGACGATCCAGTCGCAGTCGACCTCGAACCCGTCGTCGATCGCGCAGTGGGCGTCGGTCGAGGCGCTCAACGGTCCGCAGGACTTCATCGCCGCGAACAACAAGGTGTTCAAGGAACGCCGCGACCTCGTGGTGTCGATGCTCAACCAGGCGAACGGCATCGAGTGCCCGCGGCCGGAAGGCGCGTTCTACGTCTATCCGTCCTGCGCCGGCACGATCGGCAAGAAGGCGCCCTCGGGCAAGGTGATCGACAATGACGAGGCGTTCGTCACCGAGCTGCTCGAGAGCGAAGGCGTCGCGGTCGTGCAGGGGTCGGCGTTCGGCCTCGGACCCGCGTTCCGCATCTCCTACGCCACCAAGACCTCGGATCTCGAGGATGCCTGCAAGCGCATCCAGCGCTTCTGCGGTAATCTGCGATAGTCGGTTTCGAACCTTCGAAACGCTCCCGCACCAGGTGCGGGAGCGTTTCTGTTTGTGCAGTCACCTCGCGCGGCGGTAAATTCGCAGAGTCAAATCACAACCAACTCATCTCACGCGCGTGTGTGCGAACATCGATGCCACACGCGGGAAGTTTTTACGGCGTCTTTGCGAACTGCCTTGTTTTGGACACGACCCTTGCATTCTGTCCGCCGCACAAATTCAGTTCACCTTGCGGAGACAGACCAATGCGACTTTCGACTCTCACCCTTGCAGCGCTTGCGTTGCTGGCGCCGTTCGCCACCGCCAACGCGGCACCCCAGCAGGTTCAGGCCGGGGTTCTGCAATGCCAGGGCGGCGAGAACGTCGGCTTCGTCGTCGGCTCTGTTGCCCGCCTCGAGTGCGTATTCCAGAGCGGCGGCCGCGTCCCGAGCCTTATGTTGCGACCGTGAAGCGGATCGGCGTCGACCTCGGCGTCACCGCGACGACCCAGCTCGCCTGGGCCGTGAGCGCGCCGACCACGCAGCTCCCGCGCGGTGCGCTTGCCGGCAGCTACGGCGGCGTCGGCGTCAATGCTTCGGTCGGCCTCGGCGCCGGCGGTAACTTCCTGTTCGGCGGCCCGAACAACGCCTATGCGCTGCAGCCGATCAGCGTGCAGGGCCAGACCGGCCTCAACGTTGCGGCCGGCATCGCCGGGATCGATCTCGAGCCGGTTCGCACCGCTGGCCCGCGCCGTCACCATCGCCACCACCGTCATCATCACCACCACTAAGCAGGTCGGTGTTCGATCAAAGGGGCCCGCGAAAGCGGGCCTCTTTTTTGTTGTCTGTCGTTTGTTGTCCGTTCCATGACTGGTTCTGCGTGGTCGCGCGGCAGCAACATCGCCACATCCGGCAACAATCGGTGGTCGAGCACCGCTAATTCTGGCCGACCGTTCGATGTTATGGCATAGGATGCGAACGGCGCCGCAGACACGGCGCCGTTCTGTTCTCTGCTCGCGTCATGCCTCTCTAGCCGGAGACTCCCCAACATGCGTCGCTTCACTCTCCTCGCCGGTGCTGCCATTTCCACGCTAACCGCAATCATTGGCGCCAACGCCCAACAGCCGAGCCAGCGCGTACAGGTCGGCGTCCTGGAATGCCGCGGCGGCGCGAGCGTCGGCTTCATCGTCGGTTCCGTCACCCATCTCGGTTGCGTGTTCCGCGCCAACGGCCTGCCTGAGGATCGCTACATCGCGACCATCCAAAAGGTCGGCATCGATCTCGGCATCACCCAGGAATCGGCGCTGGCCTGGGGCGTCTACGCACCGGTGGAGCGGCTCGGGCCGGCGGCGCTCTCCGGCAACTACGCCGGCGCGCAGGGCAGTGCGACGCTCGGCGTCGGCGTCGGCGGCAATGTGCTGGTCGGCGGTTCCGACAATACCATCGCCCTGCAGCCGCTCAGCGTGCAGGGCCAGGTCGGCGTCAACGTCGCCGCCGGTCTCGAGAGCCTGGAGCTGCGTCCGGGGCGCTAACTTGCGCGCACTCCGTTCGCCAATCGGCCGAAGAAGCCGCGGGCTTCTTCGGCAACGATTCCGGGCGCCTCGGCGTGAACATAATGCCCGGTGTCGACGAACCTGATCGAAGGTTCGCTCCAGTAGTCCCCCAGCCTGTCCGACCATTCGGGCGCGATCAGCGGATCGCGGCGGCCCCAGAGAAAGCGCGATGGCACGTCGATGCGCGGTCGTGCCGGCAGCTTGCCTTCGAGCCAGAGCCGGCGATTGGGCGCGGACGAGAGATACCAGTCGAAGCCGCCCTGGATGTTGCCCGGCTTCATGAAGTTGTCGACATAGGCGTCCAGCAGGTCGCCGAACACGGCGGGATCGTCGCCCGACCAGTGGTCGAGGAAATGGCGGAAGTAGAGCCGGCATGTTTCGCGCGAGCTTCCGACCAATTGCGCGGCCCATGGCAGCTGCTGGAAGTATTGATACCAGACCTCGATCAGGTGGCCGGGCTGGCCGTAGCGCTGGCCGAGGCCCGGATAGGGCGTGCAGAGATAAAGCGTGCCGGTCAGCCGCTGTGGAGCATGATGCGACATCGCCTGCATGACGTAGGCGCCGAGATCGCCGCCGATCACGCCGAAGCCGTCATGGCCGAGCGCATCCATGAGCGCGAACATATCCAGCGCGTGGCGCTCCGCCGTTGCGGACGCGTCAGGACCCGGCACAGGCTTGCCGGTGTCGCCGCAGCCGCGCAGGTCGGGAGCGATCAGCTCGAAGCTGTCGCCGAGGCGCAGCATCAGCGGACGCCACACCAGCCAGAACTCCGGCCAGCCATGGAGCAGCAGCAGCGGCGGGCCCTTGCCGAAGCGCGCGACGTTGACGCGCAGGCCGCCGATGTCGATTTTCTGTTGCGTGATGCCCGCCGCGGCTGCGTCCGCGAAGGCTTTTTCCAGCGCCGTCATTGCGACCTCCTGTGGTTTGCCGCAGGCTGTCCGCGTTCACGCGTCCGGTCCAATACTCGTTCGATACGATAGCAGAGCTATTGCGTATTGCCGCCGGCGCCGGCCGCCGTGCTATATCGCCGGCATGGAATTACGACACCTGCGATATTTCGTGGCGCTCGGCGAGGAATTGAATTTCACGCGCGCGGCGGAGCGGCTGCACATCGCGCAACCGCCGCTGAGCCAGCAGATCCGTCAGCTCGAGGAGGAGCTCGGTGTCACGCTGCTGCAGCGGAATAGCCGTCCTGTCAGGCTCACCGAGGCCGGCGAGCTGCTGCTTGCGCGCGCACACGCGCTGCTCGCAAATTTCGAGAGCGCGGTTGCGGATACGCGGCGCGTCGGTCGCGGCCAGGCCGGCAAGCTCGGAATCGGATTCGTCGGCTCCGCCATGTTTGCCGGCCTTCCCGATATCATCGGCGCCTATCGCGACGCCTGCCCTGATGTCGAGCTCGTGCTTGACGAGATGCTGGCGGCCGAGATCGCCGAGGCGCTGCGGCGACGCCGGATCGATGTCGGCTTCGCACGTCCGGCGCTGCTCGACGAGCCGGGTCTTGCCCAGCGGTTCATCATCGAGGAGCCGTATGTTGCGGCGCTGCCGTGTGCGCATCCCCTCGCGGCGCGGCGCGACATCGCGCTCGCCGAATTGTCCGACGATGCCTTCGTGCTCTATCCGGCCCGCCCAGAGCCTTCGGTCACCGGCCTGATCGTCGCCGCGTGCCGGGTTGCGGGCTTTACGCCGCGGCTTGCGCAGGAGGTGCTTCATCTGCAAACTGCGATCGGCCTGATTGCCGCGGGCGTCGGTGTGTCACTCGTTCCGGAGGCCGCGGCACGCGCGCAGAGCGGTCGCGGCGTGGCTTACGTTCGGCTTGCTGCGCCGGTGGTGACGGCTCCGCTCACGATTGCGTGGCGCGAAGAAGATGTCTCGCCCGCCGTAGCGCGCCTGCTCGACATCGCGATGCGCTGGCGCGAGATTGCTTTGCCACCTGCGCCCTGAGGAACCGTCGCACGGACGCAATCGTCCGGACAATGACGGCGCTTTGCTCTGCCATCGCAAACTCCCGCGACGCCGCACCGCAGCGACGTTTTCCCGCTTGCCAAACGTCAAACGCAGGCAGAGCATTAACGGTCGCCGACCCAATCATGGGCCGAGCTCCAACACGAGGAGGCGGCAATGGGACAAGACGTCAGAAGTCCCCGAGGTCCACGGTGCATTGCATTGGTGGGCCCTTTCCAAAGCGGTAAGACCACACTTCTGGAAGCGATCATGGCGCGCACTGGCGCCATCAAGACGGCCGGCAGCGTCGATGCCGGAACCTCCATCGGCGATGCCAGCCCCGAGGCGCGTCAACACAAGATGGGCGTAGGCCTGACCGCCGCCACCACCACCTTTATGGGTGACAGCTACACCTTTATCGATTGTCCCGGCTCGATCGAATTCGCGCACGACATGCGTGCCGCGTTGCCGGCGGTCGATGCCGCGGTCGTGGTCTGCGAAGCTGACGAGAAGAAGCTTCCGCAGCTGCAGATCATCCTGCGCGAGCTCGAGGAGCTCGGTGTTCCCCGTTTCCTGTTCCTGAACAAGATCGACCGTGCCAACAAGCGCGTCCGCGAGACGCTTGCGACGCTGCAGCCGGCTTCGCGCGTCCCACTGGTGCTGCGCCAGATCCCGATCTGGAACGGCGATCTGATCGAAGGCTTCGTCGATCTCGCACTGGAGCGCGCCTTCGTCTATCGCGAGCACAAGCCGTCGGAGGTGATGGCGCTCGAGGGTGGCAATCTCGACCGCGAGAAGGAAGCGCGGTTCTCGATGCTGGAGAAGCTCGCCGACCACGACGACGCGCTGATGGAGCAATTGCTGGAGGATATCCAGCCACCGCGCGATGCCGTGTTCGACGATCTCGCGCGCGAACTGCGCGAAGGGCTGATCTGTCCGGTGCTGCTTGGCGCTGCGAGCCGCGAGAACGGCGTGCTCCGCCTGATGAAGGCACTGCGCCACGAGGCGCCGGGCGTCATTGAGACAGCCAGGCGGCTCGGCATCAAGGATCAGAAGGACGCGCTGGCCTATGTGTTCAAGACCGTGCATTTGCAGCACGGCGGCAAGCTGTCGCTGGCGCGCGTGCTGATGGGCCGCCTCGACGACGGCGCAACGCTGCAATCCTCGTCCGGCGAGAGCGGACGCGTCTCCGGCATCCTTGCGGTGTCAGGCGCGCATGACAGCAAGCGGCCGTCAGCGGAGGTCGGCGACGCCGTTGCGCTCGGCAAGCTCGACGCAATCAAGACCGGCGACACGGTCTCGAGCGGCAAGACGGCCCCGGCCTCGCTGGTCAAGGTCGAGCCGGCCGCGGCCGTGCTGTCGATCTCGATATCAGCGACCGACCGCAAGGACGACGTCAAGCTCGGCCAGGCGCTGCTGCGGCTGAACGAAGAAGATCCCTCGCTGACGATGATCCAGAACCCGCGCACCCACGACACCGTGCTGTGGGGGCAGGGCGAGATGCATCTGCGCGTCGCGCAGGAGCGGCTGAAAGACCGCTACGGCGTCAGCGTCAAATCGCATCCGCCGGCGATCGGTTACCAGGAGACCATCCGCAAGGCCGTCACCCAGCGCGGCCGGCACAAGAAGCAGTCGGGCGGCCACGGCCAGTTCGGCGACGTCGTGCTCGACATCAAGCCGAAGCCGCGCGGCTCCGGCTTCGAATTCCACGAGAAGGTGGTCGGCGGCGCGGTGCCGCGCAACTATATCGGCGCCGTGGAGGAGGGCGTGGTCGACGCGCTGGTGCGGGGGCCGCTCGGTTTCCCGGTAATCGACGTCGACGTCACGCTGACCGACGGCTCCTATCACAGCGTGGATTCCTCCGACCTCGCGTTCCGCACCGCGGCGCGGATGGGGGTCAGCGAAGGGCTGCCGCAGTGCCAGCCCGTGCTGCTGGAGCCGATCCACATGGTCGAGATCGTCTGCCCGACCGAGGCCACCGCAAAGATCAATGCGATCCTGTCGGCGCGGCGCGGCCAGATCCTCGGCTTCGACACCCGCGAGGGCTGGAGCGGCTGGGATTGTGTCCGCGCGACGATGCCGGAAGCCGAGATCGGCGACCTCATCGTCGAGCTGCGCTCGGCCACCGCCGGTGCCGGCACCTTCACCCGCCAGTTCGACCGCATGGCCGAAGTGACCGGCCGCGCCGCCGACCAGATCATCGCCGCGCATCGCGACGCGGCATGATGAAGTGACGTCATCCCGGGCGCGCAAGGCGTGCCCGGGATGTTCGGTGGGATGTGCAATTACACATTGTAAGACGACCGACACTATCTCGCCACGGATTGCGCGTACGTCCTCAGTCGCCGTCTGGACGGTGAGGGCAAGGTAGTGCGCGTGGTGTGGAAAGTTGCCGCATTGGCTGGCGTGCTGCTGATGCATGGCGTACTTGCGCAAGACAAGCCGATGGAGTTGACGCCCGCCGGCAAAGCCGTCTTGCAGGATTTGATCGCGCAGAAGCCGTCACCCTACGACCCTCCCTCGACTGGCCCTCTGCCAATGTGCGCGTTTCCCGGCGGCCTGTGCGGAGCGGTCCACCGCGACGGCGCGGTCGCGGTATTTCCCCGATACGACTGGGTTGGCCCGTTCTCGGATAACCGTGCCGCTGTCCGCGTCGGCGGTCTGTATGGCTTCATCGACGAGGACGGCCACGAAATCGTCAAGCCGCAATACCGCATCGTCGACGACTATCACTACGGCTTCGCCCAAGTCGACTTGGACGGAAAGTCAGGCCTGATCGACCGGGACGGCAAGATGGTGATCGAGCCGAAGTATGGATTCATCCGAGCGATCAGTCCTGATCGTTTTGCCGTATCGGAAGACCGGCAGCTGGGCGGTATGACCGGCGGGGAGGACTTTTCCAGTAGCCGGGTCGCGTTTACGCCGTCCGGCGAAGCGAGGTTCAGCGTCAGGGCCGCTGAGCCGTCCCTCACCGATGTCATCGACATCCAGGGCCGATTGATCGAGTCGCGCAAACCGCCGATTCCCGGGTTCGACAACAACCCGGCACTCCGCTGGGTGCAAAAGGACAAGCTTTGGGGGCTGATGCGCGCTGACGGAAGTTGGCTCGTCGAGCCGAAATTCCAGCAGGTGAGTGCGCTGACTAACGGGCTCGCACGCGTGATGGTCAACGGCAAGGTCGGCTTTATCGACCGGCGGGGAAACTTCGTCATCGAGCCGGTTTTCGACAAAGCCGGGTGGTTTATCGCGGGCTTCGATCGCACCTCGGCCGAGCGCGACGGTATCGTCGGCGTGATCGACAAGTCAGGCGCATGGATGTTCCAGACCAATTACCAGGGGCTTCAGTTTGCCTTTGCCAGTCTGAAGTCTGATCACCCCGGCGCTGTGTTCGGCTGGCACTTCAAGATGGCGGATCGTTGGGGACTTCTGGACCTCAATGGCCGCGTGGTTCTCGACGCCGAATATGATCAGCCGATCGGCCAATGCGCCGATGGCCGGCTCGACGCATACAAGAACAAGGAATGGCTTCACTTCAAGGCGGATGGCAGCCCGCTGCAGCCGCCGGGCGGCCGGCTGATCGACGCGTCATGTTTTGGCGGCACTCCGCCGTTCGTTTTGAAGATCGGAGACAAATTCGGTTTGGTCGACGCCGGCTCGAACCCAGTGACACCCGTGGTGTTTGACGCGATTGTGTGGGCCGGTTCGGACGTCAAGAATGCCAAGCTTGGCGGCAAATGGGGTCGCCTTGGGCCCGATGGACATTGGGTGCTCGAACCCAAATTCGACTACCTCTCGACCGGAACCAGTCTCTTCGTCGCATCGATCGATGGCAAGCGCGGCTTCATGCGCTCGGACGGATCATGGCTGATCGAGCCGAAGTTCGACGCGGCCGCGCTGCGTCGCGAAAATGATACCGCCTTTGTGACCCTGTCCGGAGCGACCGGTCTGCTCCGGCTTTCGGATCAATCCTGGGTCATTCCGCCGCGGCCGGGCGTTCTGTGCGATGTCAGTATCAGTCCTGTGATCATGTCGGAAGCCGCGGGCAAGCGCGCTATCCTGTCGCGAACCGGGGAGACGTGGGTCGACATTGGCGCCGAACGCGTGGGGGGCAACCTCGATTTCGGCCTGCTGACCTTTCTCAGGGACGGCACGTGGGGGCTGGTCGACACCGCCGGGCGAGTGATGATCGAGCCGCAGTTCGATGGGCCGGTCTACTTCACGCCGCGTCAACGCGGCGTGGCATGGGCCAAGCGCGACGGCAAATGGTGTGCGATCGACCGACACGCTCACTTGGTCCCGGGCATCGCATGCCTCGACACCAACCCCCTGGGTCGCGACAACCGCTTCGAGTGCAAAGTCGAGCGCTGACTTCCTCCGATCACGCCCGGCGCGGGCGTGATCGTTGGCAGGATGGCTGGATGCAGCTAGCTTGCGTCCCTGATGGGGGCGCACCGACAGCATGCTTGAGTCCCGCCGCAACCTGGCGCTGGCCTGCGCGCTCAGCGCGCTGGCCGGCTATGTCGACGGCATCGGCTATCTGCAGCTCGGCGGGCTGTTCGTCTCCTTCATGAGCGGCAACTCGACGCGGCTTGGCGTGGCGCTGGCCGACGGCCACTGGCAGCATGCGCTAGAGGCGTTGGCGCTGATCGTGCTGTTTGTTGCGGGGGCCGCGGCCGGCAGCCTGGTCGTGCTCAGCCCCCTGACTCATCGCCAGCCGTTGATCCTGTTCGTCGAGGCGCTGCTGCTGACAGCGGCAGCGTTGGCCTATGCCTATGGCCTGCCGAACGCGGCGGTCGCGGCCATCGTGCTGGCGATGGGGCTCGAGAACGCCGTTTTCCAGCTCCAGGGCGGAGCCGGGCTCGGTCTGACCTATGTCACCGGCGCGCTGGTCAAGGCCGGCCAGCTGATCGCCGCCGCGCTGACCGGCGGGGCGGGCTGGGCCTGGCTGCCCAATTTGATGCTTTGGGCGGCGCTGGTCGCGGGCGCGCTACTCGGCACATTTGCCTACCGCTCGATCAACCTCGGTGCGATCTGGTTTGCCGCAGCCGCGGCGTTCGCGCTCAGTGCGCTGGTTGCCGCAACCGCGAAGCGGACGGATTGACAGCGCGCGCGCCTTGGCCGATGTCACGGTCATGACCTCCGCAACCAAAACCCGCGCCGCGTGTCTGATCGGCTGGCCGGCGGCCCATTCCCGCTCGCCGCTGATCCATCATTACTGGCTGCGCACGCTCGGCCTCGAGGGCGGCTATGTGATCGAGGCGGTGCCGCCGGAGGATTTCAAGGATTTCCTGTTCCGCCTGTCGTTGCGCGGCTTTGTCGGCGCCAACGTCACCATCCCGCACAAGGAACAGGCGCTGGCGCTGTCGGCGCCGGACGCACGCGCCCGCGCGATCGGCGCCGCCAACACGCTGTGGTTCGCCGACGGTGAGTTGCGCTCGACCAACACCGATGTCGAAGGCTTCATCAACAATCTCGATGCCTGCGCGCCCGGCTGGGATAAGACGGAAGACGCGTTGGTACTCGGCGCCGGCGGCGCGTCGCGCGCGGTGGTGTTCGGCCTGCTCGAGCGCGGCATCGCGCGCGTGCATCTGGTCAACCGCACCATCGACCGGGCCCGTGCGCTCGCCGACCAGTTCGGTGCGCGTGTTCATCCCGCGACCTGGGACACGGTCGGTGAGCTGCTGCCGCGCGCCGGCCTGCTCGTGAACACGACGTCGCTCGGCATGCATGGTCAACCCGCGCTCGAGATCGATGTCGGTCTGTTGCCGCAGAGTGCGGTTGTTTCCGATCTTGTCTATGTGCCGCTGGTGACGCCGTTGCTTGCCGCCGCGCAGGCGCGCTCCCTGAAGACCGCCGATGGGCTCGGCATGCTGCTGCACCAGGCGGTGCGTGGCTTTGAGCTGTGGTTCGGGCAGCGGCCGCAGGTCACGCCGGAACTGCGCGCGATCGTTGAGGCCGATCTCACAAAGACTTGAGGCCTGGAATAGCGTCTCCGAGCCGGGGTCTCGTGTTAGTCCCCCCGCGTTCCCCCCGGAGATCAACCATGCCTGCCCGCCGTTTCCATCTCGTTCGTCCGTTCATTGCGTTCGCAATGGTGACGGTGTCCACGCTTTATGCGCTTGCGCAACAGCCGCCGACGCCGACCCGGGTGCGCGGAACCGTCGAAAGCGTCGACGGTGATACGCTTGCGGTGAAGTCGCGCAGCGGCGAGGACGTCAAGCTGCATATGGCCGGGAATATGGTGGTGCTCGGCCTCACCAGGATCGGGCTATCCGACATCAAGGTCGGTTCCTTCATCGGCACGACCACAGTGCCCGGCCCCGACGGCACGCCGAAGGCGGTCGAGGTGCATGTCTTCCCCGAGAACATGCGCGGCACCGGCGAAGGTTCGCGGCCGTACGATCTGAAGCCGAACAGCAGCATGACCAACGCGACCGTCGCGCAATCCGTCGTCGGCAATGACGGCCATACATTGCAGGTCAAGTACAAGGACGGCGAGAAGACGGTGCAGGTCACCCCCGATACGCCCGTCGTGACCTATGTTCCCGGCGACAAAGCGGACCTGAAGGCGGGCGCTAAGATCGTCGCCTTCATGAAGAAGCTGCCCGACGGCTCGTTTGAGACCGACCGCGTCAGCGTCGGGCGCGACGGCCTTACGCCACCGATGTGATGCGTCCTCTTACCCTCTCCCCTTGTGGGAGAGGGTCGCTTCGCGCAGCGAAGCGGGGTGAGGGGTCTGTCTCCGCGGATAGAGACCCCTCATCTGTCGCGGACTGCGCATAGCCGATGCGTAGCATCGGCGTCCCTCAAGAACGGCGGCCTCGTGGGCCGCCTATGGCCACCTTCTCCCACAAGGGGAGAAGGAAAGAGCGTGCATCACCTGTCCGTTACTGCGGTAACGGCCACTCGTCCGTTGCGTAGTTGTCGTGCGAGCCGTCGCTCCCGCAAGGAAGTTGTGGCTTGCACGGAATACCACCAATTCCCCGGTGTTCCCTGATTCGCCAGCCAAACCCATGAGGAACACCATGCCGAAATCGACGCCATTCGCCGCATTGCTTCTCGTTGCCTTTGCCTCGGTTGCATCCGCACAGCAGCCGCCGACGGTGCGCATTCGCGGCACCATCGAGGCCGTTGACGGCGCGCTGCTGTCGATCAAGTCGCGCGACGGCGCCGACATGAAGGTGCGGACGACGGATAACGTCGCCGTGTTCGGCGTCGCCAAGACCGATTTGTCGGAGATCAAGTCCGGTTCCTATATCGGCGTCACTGCGATGCCCGAGCCTGACGGGACGCAGAAGGCGATCGCGGTTCACATCTTCCCGGAAAATCAGCGCGGCGCCGCCGAAGGCTTTCGCCCGTGGGACCTGCGCGCCAACTCGACCATGACCAACGCCACCGTCGCCGAGACGGTGCAGGGCACCGACGGCCAGAACATCCTGGTGAAATACAAGGACGGCGAGAAGAAGGTCGTGGTGCCGCCGGGAACGCCGGTCGTCACCTTCGTCTCCGGCGACAAGTCGGAACTGAAGCCCGGCGCCAAGATCATCATCTTCGCTGCGGCGAAGAAGGAGGACGGCACGCTCGAAGCCAACCGCGTCAATGTCGGTCGCGACGGGATCGCACCGCCGATGTGATGCCTTTCACCCTCTCCCCTTGTGGGAGAGGGTCGCTTCGCGCAGCGAAGCGGGGTGAGGGGTCTGTCTCCGCGGCTAGAGACCCCTCATCCGTCGCGGA
>NZ_JACMYO010000178.1 GCF_020889685.1 Bradyrhizobium oropedii | reverse complement strand
CTCCGCCTCGCACCGCGATTACCTCGCCGCCGGCGGCCTGGGTCTTTTGATCGGCGACGGCGCGCTCAACTATCGCAACGAAGGCATCTTCGAGAGCTATTACGCCTATTCGGTCAACAAGCACTTCACGGTGACCGCGGACTATCAGTTCATCACCAACCCGGCCTACAACGCCGACCGCGGCCCGGTGCACATCTTCTCCGGCCGTCTGCACGGCGAGTTCTGATCCTGAAGTCATTGCGAGCGAAGCGAAGCAATCCATAGTTCCGCACGCGCGGAAGCATGGATTGCTTCGTCGCTTCGTTCCCCGCAATGACGGATTGACCGAAATTGGGCACGGCCACGCCAGCGCCCTCTCCCCACTCAGATATATGTAGACCCCCCGGGCTTGCCGCAAGCCCGGGGTCATCCCGTAGAACGCGCGCCCAATCAAACGGAGGAGTGCGGGATGCGGGAACATGCTGTGGTGATTGCCGGCGGAGGTCCGACCGGGCTGATGCTGGCGGGCGAGCTGGCGCTGGCGGGGATCGACGTTGCCATCGTCGAGCGGCGCGCCAGCCAGGAACTTGCAGGCTCGCGTGCAGGCGGGTTGCACGCGCGCACCCTCGAGGTGCTCGACCAGCGCGGCATCGCGGATCGATTCGTCTCGGAAGGGCAGCGCCATCCGGTCGTGCACGTCCACCCGATGCCGCTCGATCTCAGCGACTTTCCCACCCGGCATAATTACACGCTCGCGCTGTGGCAAAACCATATCGAGCGCATCCTGGCCGAATGGGTCGGCGAGCTCGGCGTACCGATTTATCGCGGGCGCGACGTGACCGGTTTTGCGCAGGATGACAGCGGCGTCGATGTCACGCTGTCCGACGGCGAACTGCTGCGGGCACAGTATCTCGTCGGCTGCGACGGCGGACGCAGCCTGGTTCGCAAGACGGCCGGCATCGATTTCCCCGGCTTCGATCCGACCACCAGCTGGCTGATCGCGGAGGCGCAGATGGCGGAGGAGCCGACCCTCGGCTTTCATCACGATGCCGTCGGGATCCACGGGATCGGTAAAATAGAGGACGGTCGCGGTTTGCGGCTGGTGCTGACCGAGCGGCAGCTGCGCTCCTCCGAACCTGACTTGAGCGATGTGCGCGAGGCGCTCATCGCGATCTATGGCTCCGACTTCGGCATCCACAGTCCCGGCTGGATCTCACGATTCACCGATACGACGCGTCAGGCTGACGCCTATCGCGAACGGCGCGTGCTGCTCGCCGGCGACGCCGCGCATGTGCACCCGCCGATGGGCGGACAGGGCCTCAACATCGGCGTGCAGGACGCGGTCAATCTTGGATGGAAGCTGGCGCAGGTGGTCAAGGGCATCGCGCCGGACGGTCTGCTCGACAGCTACCACACCGAGCGCCACCCGATCGGCGCCCGGGTGCTGCGCAATACGATGGCGCAGGTCGCGCTTCGCCGCACCGACGACCGCTCCAAGGCGCTGGATGAGTTCGTGCGCGAACTGCTCAGTATGGACGAGCCGCGCAAGCGCTTTGCCGCGGTCTTGTCCGGGCTGGACATTCGATACGATCTCGGCGGCGGCCATCCCCTGCTCGGCCGCCGCATGCCCGATCTCGACCTCGTCACCGCCGATGGCCCGACGCACGCCTTCGCGCTGCTGCACCAGGCGCGACCGGTGCTGCTGAATTTTGGCGGGCCCGGCAGCACCGATATCGCGGGATGGACCGACCGGATTCAGCTGGTCGACGCCAAGTATGGTGGCGAATGGGAGCTTCCGGCGATTGGCACGGTTGCGGCCCCGACCGCGGTGCTGGTCCGGCCCGACGGCTATGTGGCGTGGGTCGGTGAGCAAACCCACGCGGGGCTAACTGAGGCGCAGGCGAAATGGTTCGGCGCGCCTGCCTAGCGGAGCGCCCTACCCCGCCGGCTGGAACGAGTCGGCGCGCGCCATCGCCCAGGCGTCGCGGAAGCGGCGGTCCTGGGTGCCGTCGAATAACTCGCCGGGGCGCAGCGTCGGATAAAGCTCGGCGAAGGAAGAGACCTCGGTGGTCGAGCTCCGCTGCGAGAAGTGGATCGGGCGCAGATCCTTGGTGTGCTCGAGCCCGGCGGCGGCGAGCAGCTCGGTCAGCGCGTGCAGGGTCGAGTGGTGGTAGTTGTACACGCGCTCGATCTTGTCGGGGACGTAGAGCGCGCGGTTGCGGATCGGATCCTGCGAGGTGACGCCGGTCGGGCAGCGGTCGGTGTGGCAGCTCAGGGACTGGATGCAGCCGAGCGCGAACATGAAGCCGCGCGCCGAATTGCACCAGTCGGCCCCGATCGCCATCGCGCGCGCCATGTCGAAGGCGGTCGCGATCTTGCCGGAGGCGCCGATCTTGATGCGATCGCGCGCGCCGATCCCGATCAGCGCGTTGTGGACGAAATTGACGCCCTCGCGCATCGGCATGCCCAAATGGTCCATGAACTCGAGCGGCGCGGCGCCGGTGCCGCCCTCATTGCCGTCGACCACGATGAAGTCGGGATAGAGCCCGCTCTCCTTCATCGCCTTGCAGATCGCCAGGAATTCCCAGGGATGGCCGATGCACATCTTGAAGCCAGCCGGCTTGCCGCCGGACAGTTTGCGCATCTGGGCCACGAACTCCATCATCTGCACCGGCGTCGAGAACGCCTTGTGATAGGCCGGCGAGATGCAGTCCTCGCCCATCGGCACGCCCCTGATCTTGGAAATCTCCTCGGAGACCTTCGCCGCCGGCAGCACGCCGCCATGGCCGGGCTTGGCGCCCTGGCTGATCTTGAGCTCGACCATCTTGATCTGGTCGTCACCCGCGACGCTTGCGAAGAGCTCCGGATTGAAGGTGCCGTCGCGGTTGCGGCAGCCGAAATAACCGGAGCCGACCTCCCAGATGATGTCGCCGCCCATCTCGCGGTGGTAGGGACTGACACCACCCTCGCCGGTGTCGTGGGCGAAGCCGCCCTTCTTGGCGCCGGCGTTGAGCGCCCGCACCGCGTTCGGGCTCAGCGCGCCAAAGCTCATCGCCGAGATGTTGAAGACCGACGCCGAATACGGCTTGGTGCAGTCGGGGCCGCCGACGGTGATGCGGAACTTCTCGTCGGCACGCGGCTTCGGCGCCACCGAATGGTGCATCCACTCATAGCCCTCGCGGTAGACATCCTCCTGGGTACCGAACGGCCGCTTGTCGAGCACCGCCTTGGCGCGCTGATAGACCACCGCGCGGGTGTCGCGCGAGAACGGCATGCCGTCCTTCTCGCTCTCGAAGAAATACTGCCGCATCTCGGGGCGGATTTCCTCGAGCAGGAAGCGGACATGCGCCGAGATCGGGTAGTTGCGCAGCACCGCGTGGTTCTTCTGCGTCAGGTCGCGGATGCCGAGGAACGTCAGCGCGCCGAAGATCACCAGCGGGATCAGAACGATCTTGAAGACCTTGTGGTCGAAAATTCCAACCAGCAGCAGGAGCGTGGTGACGACGGCGCAGATCGTCAGCACGATGAAGCGCGGCGAGAACGGAAGCAGCATCGTGTCCATCAAATCCCCTCCGGTCTGCCCTGACTACCCTGTCGGCCGTGAGCCTAATCCAACTCGCGGAACAAGTGCACTACGGTTATACGGCCGAGCGGTCACAGATGTGACAACCGCCCGGATGGGCGGGTGCGGATGGCATGATCGTTCAATTTGACATCACTGCTGCAGTGCAACGAAGGAAGCGGCGCAAAGACTGTGCTCCCTCGCCCCGCTCTTGCGGGGAGAGGGTTGGGGTGAGGGGCTGCTTCCGCATACACGGTGACCATTGCGTTCGCGGAGACTCCCCCTCACCCGGATCGCATCTTGCGATGCGATCCGACCTCTCCCCGCAAGCGGGGCGAGGTTACCGCCTCAATGGTCGTGCGGCTGCAATTCGTGCGGGATGTGGCCCGGCTTCAGGCCGTCGCCGGCAAGCCACGCATTGGTGGTGTCGAGCGCGCGGGCAATGTGATCGGCGGTCCGGGAGAAATCATAGGGCGAGCCGACCAGCGGGCAGAGCGGCGGCACGACGAAATACTCGACACCGGGACCGATATTCTCGAGCTCGTTGACGAGTTGCCGGGCGATCAGGAGCGTCAGCGCATGCAGCGCGTTGGCGAGCGCGCCGACCGGCGGCGCCTGGTTGGCGCAGGCATGCCCGGTCGGCAGCACGATCAGGCGTTTTGCCCCATGCTTCACGGCTACGCGGACCGGCGTGTTGCTGGAGATCGCGCCATCGGCGAGGTAGTGATCGCGATAGTGCACCGGCGTGAACGCGCCGGGGATCGCGGTCGATGCGACGATCGCCTCCGCGGCCGAGCCTTCCGACAGCACCACGCTGTCGCCGCTGATGATGTCTGTGGTGACGATGTGGATCGGGATCCGCGCGTCCTCGAGATTGCGGAACGGGATGTAGTCGTCGATCAGCTTACGGACGCCATCGTGCGGGATCAGGAAGTCGCGCCGCCACAGGAAGCTCACCAGCGTCCGCCAGGTCACCGGAAACACGTCCTGCCGGTTCAGATGGCGCCAGATCTCGGCGAGCCGCGCCACGCCCGAGACCGTCGGGTCACCAGCATAGAAGGCGCCGTTCAGTGCGCCGACGCTGGAGCCGACCACCATATCGGCGACGATGCCATGCCCGGCCAGCGCCTGCAGCATGCCGACCTGGATCGCGCCAAAGCTGCCGCCGCCGGCAAATACAAAGGCAGTCTTCGGTGCATCCGGATCGGTGATGGACAAAATGCGGCTCCCTGGTCGCCGCGTTCGGGAAACGGCGCGCGGCGTTGGAGGCGTTATAGCAGCGGGGATTGGCGAGGCACCATACGAGTGCAGCGAGACCGCATCCTCATCGGGGCTGCGCCCCCTCTCCGGCTCGCGGGCCGGGGAGGCGTGTTGCCAAAATATCGAAAACAACCCCATGCAAAGTAGCCGGCAGTGGCCGGCGCTCGACCATGCGACTTGACGCGTCGGGCAACTCACGGGCACACTTCCAACATTCCGAAATCAGGCAGACATACGCTCGCCCCAGGCGCATATGGCATTTGCGTGCTTCTGTAATCGACGTTCCACGTCGTCATGACCGATAGCTATATGCGATAGCCCTGCCCGCACGCGGGAGAGACGAAGCAGGTCTGTGCGCACGCCTCGCCAAAAAATGCAAAAGGCCAGAGCCCAATGGGGCCCCAGCCTTCGCAAAACAGGGAGCGGTGGCAATGGTCCTGGCTCCAGCGCGCAATTGCGCAAAAGGCCAGGACGACAACCTTAACGTTCGACGAGATCAGCGCTCGACGAACGCCTTCTCGATCACGAAGTGACCGGGGGTGTTGCCGCTGCCTTCCCTGAAGCCGCGGGTCTCGAACAGCACTTTCAGCTCTTCCAGCATCGCCGGGCTGCCGCACATCATGATGCGGTCGGTCTCGATGTCGAGCGGACCCTGGTGCAGATCGGTGAACAGCTGGTTGGAGGTGATCAGGTCGGTGATGCGGCCGCGGTTGCGGAACGGCTCGCGGGTCACGGTCGGATAGTACGAGAGCTTCTCCGACAGCAGAGGCCCGAACAGCTCGTCGTCGCGCAGCTTGGCGACCAGCTCCTCGCCATAGGCGAGCTCGGAGACCTGGCGGCAGCCATGCACCAGCAGGATCTGGTCATAGCGATCATAGACCTCCGGGTCCTTGATCAGGCTGGCGAACGGCGCAAGGCCGGTGCCGGTCGACAGCAGCATCAGCCGCTTGCCGGGGATCAAATTGTCGGTGATCAGCGTGCCGGTCGCCTTGCGGCCGACCAGGATGGTGTCGCCCTCGCGGATCTTCTGCAGCTTGGAGGTGAGCGGGCCGTCCTGCACCTTGATCGAGAAGAACTCGAGCTCTTCCTCGTGATTGGCGCTCGCCATCGAATAGGCGCGCAGCAGCGGCCGGCCCTCGACCTCGAGGCCGATCATGGCAAACTGCCCGTTCTGGAAGCGGAAACCGGAATCGCGGGTCGCCCGGAAGCTGAAAAGCGTATCGGTCCAGTGCTGAACGGAAAGAACTTTCTCTCGATAGAACGCGCTCATGGGTTTTCGTTTTCTCGACTGACCAGATTTAGAATGGTTTGATTTCTAGACTGCTCGCGATGGCGCAGAAGTGGCCGAAATCACTGAAGATCTCGCGTTTCCATTGCGCCAATGCATGAGATAGTCAAGATCAACTGGCGTGCAATTGCGATCTCAGAATGGCAGTCGTTCGATTTCGCGCAGAGGTTCAGCCACGACATCGTTAACACGTGGTGCTGCACGTAATTTACTTGCTGAGATCAGCACCGATCTGGCAATTAATTGCTACGAAAACCGTGGCGAAGGGAAAATGATCTCGTGGTCCTGATCAGCCAGCGAATCTTCCTGGAAACCATCAAAAAATATTGTTTGGCGCACTCCGTTGCCGTCGAGGTGCGGTCCGGCGGCTGGCTGGTCGTCATGACCAGGGGTAGCGAGCGGCGGCTTGCGATCGGCTACGACATCGGGCTGAACAGCGCGGTCGCGCATCAGGTCGCCAACGACAAGTCGGCCTGCGCGGATGTGCTCGCATCGGCCTGCGTCCCCGCGATTCCGCATACGCTGTTTCTCGGCGCGAGGCTCAGCAAGCACATTCCAGGATCGGACTCGCTGGACGCCATGCGGCGTCTGCTCGACGCGCATCCGCATGGACTGGTCGTCAAACCCAATCAGGGGACATCCGGCGAGCTCGTCTTCCGCGTGACGACGCCAACGCAGCTGGAGACCGCAGTCGCGAGCATCCTTGCTGCGCACCCAAGCCTTGCGATCTCGCCCTATGTCGAAATCACCGACGAGGTGCGCGTCGTGCTGCTCGATGCGCGCGCGCTGATCGTCTACGCCAAGACGCGCCCGTCGGTGGTCGGCGACGGCATCCAGTCGCTACGTGCGCTGGCACAGGCGGCCGCGACGGCCGAACAACTCAAGACCATGGCCGAGGATTTCGACGCCGCCGTGCTCGACGCCATTCCCCCTGCCGGCGAACGGCTTCTGCTGAACTGGCGGCACAACCTCGATGCCGGTGCGGAGCCCGTGCTGCTCACGGACGATGCCACACGCGACGCCTGCGTTGCGCTGGCGATCACAGCCGCGCAGGCCGTCGGCATCCGCTTCGCCTCCATCGACGTCGTGCGCGTCGATGGTGCATGGAAAGTCCTCGAGGTGAACTCAGGCGTGAAGATGGAAGCGCTGGGCCACCGGCAACCGGCACTGGTCGAAGCGGCGTATTCGGCGGCGCTTGACGCCGTGTTCGCGTAAGCAGCGCGCCACGCGCTTTCGCCAACCTCCCAATCCGCAACAATTACGACGCCAGCTCTCGCAGCAGGGTGGGTGGATAAACCGGCTTCTCGAAGAACTTGACGCCATCAGGCAGCGCGCCGTCCGGAGGTCGGCCCGAGATGACCAGGACGCGAACTCCTGGATCACAATCGATGGCCAGACGAGCAAGCTCGACGCCATCCATTTTGCCGGTGAGTTTCACGTCGGTGACCACCAGCGACGGGTGACGCCTCTTGATGGCCAGCGCAGCCGTCTCTGCATCTTCGCATTGGATGACGTCGAAGTGACCTTCCTCCAACAGCAACGCGATCATGTCGCGCTGGATTGTATCGTCTTCAACCACGACTGCGAGTTGGCGAATTGGCCTAGCGTAACCCATGGCATCCTCCAATCGGTCAACTCTAGTTAATGACTGAGGACGCCTAAAGTTCTGGTTCCAAACTCAATGACCGGCGAATTCCGCCAAGCCTTCGCAAGTTCCGACCGGAACAACTTTCGAGGTGTCGGAGTCATCGATGAGCGGCGAGCCGGATGGCTCGGGCCTGGGGAAAGGAAGTCGTTCCAGGAGGCGAAACTCATGAAGGACGCTGGACAGTCGGACCGGGATGTTTGCGAAACCTTTGGAGCTGACGCGGCGCCGAGCGCGCGGAGCTATCAGTCCTCTCCACGACTGGTTGAAGATGAGGTCCGCGAACAACACGCCAACGTCATGCGCTTCAAGACGATGGAGCAAGAGACGACCGATCCGCTCGGCGCTCGCCTGTTGCACGACATCATTGACGAAATGGAAGCGGAGCTATCGCAGGTGGTCAAGCGAATCGTCGCGGAGCGGCATTAGCCGGTGAAGCGGCGCGTTCGGAAATCCCAATATTGAATTTTGCCTGCCGATGATGCCTGAGCGATCGCGGCGCGTGGAAACTCGAACCAGATCCCGCCGGATCGATGGAGCGTTGATGGGGGCTATTGTTGGGCGCGCGATCTTCCAGGTCATGGTTGTGCTAACGGCGGTCGGCATCGTTGCCCTCGCCTGCATGGCGGCTCGAGGAGTCCAACGCGGGCGCGACGCTGTACAGGTCAGTTTCGTCGATTCCGCGGCTTGCTCATCCCGCTCAAGGGAGTACGCTTCCGCTCATTCATTGATCCGGATGCAGATTATGCGCAAACTTCTTTTGAGCTTCCTCGCAGTCGCGGCGTTCATCGGCACCTTCAATCCGCCGGCCGCCAACGCTGTGTTCTGGCGCGGCGTCACGGCCCCGATGAATATCGACATCCACGGCTACCCGATCATCAAGGAGCCACCTCCGAGCACATGCCAGTTGATCCATGTGAACGGATTCTGGGTCCGGCAGTGCCTGGATATGTCGCATCGCTATTGGCGGTGAACCAGGCCGCGCCGGCTTTTCGACCTCCCCCACTTGGGGAGAGGTCGAAATGCGAAGGCTAGTTCGCGCCGCCCGCCGAATCGTCGAGCGCCTTGAAGGCTTCTTCGAGCTGTGGTGACAGCGCGACGTTGAGCTTCTCGCCGGTCGGCAGGCGGGCGACGAACCACTTGTTGTAGAGCGGGATGATGTCGCGGTTCGAGGCGAGCTTGCGGAACGCGCGCTCGACCACGTCCTTCATCTGCGGCTCGCCCTTGCGGTACATGATGCCGTAGGGATCGTAGGACAGATAGTCGCCGGTGACGCGGAACTTGTCCTGCGACTTGTGCCGCGCGATCAGGCCGTAGAGCAGGATGTCGTCGGTCGCGAACGCATCCGCCTTGCCGTCCACCAGCATCTGGTAGGACTGCTCATGATCGCCCGCGGTGACGATGTTGAGGCCGAGCTGTTGCTTGGCGTCGACATTGTGCATCGCCTGCTCGTTGGTGGTGCCCTTGGTCACCACCACCGTCTTGCCCTTCAGGTCGGCAACCTGGTTGACGCTGGAGGCTTTCGGCACCATCAGCTTGGTACCGGCCACGAACATCAGCGGCGAGAATGCGACCTGCTTGCCGCGCTCGGCATTCGCCGTGGTCGATCCGCACTCCAGATCGATCTTCTTGTCGACGACCGCCGGAATGCGGTCGTCGGAGGTGACCTTGACGTAGTCGACCTTGAGGTTGGCGTCGTCGACCTCGGCCGCGATCTCGTCGACGATCGCGTCGCACAGCTCGAGACTGTAGCCGATCGGCCGGTTGGAGTGGTCGAGGAACGAGAATGGCGGCGAGCTTTCGCGATAGCCGATCCGCACCGAGTGCGTGGCCTTGATGTTGGCGAGCGTGGGGCTGAGCCCCTCGCCCGCCGGCTGTGCGGACACCGGTCCGATCAGCAGGCTTGCCGCCAGCAGACATGCTGACAGCAGGCATGTCGACAGCAGAGACGCCTCAGCCCGTATCGGCCTCCAGCGGGCGCGATGCATGCATCCCTCCTGTCAATGACCGGCCATCACGGCGCCGGGCACCGCATCCTGCGGCACCGCGTCGTCGGGCCCGAGCTCGTGCTCGGCCTTCAGCTCGCCCTCCCACTTCGCGACCACGGCGGTGGCCAGCGAGTTGCCGATCACGTTGGTGGCGCTGCGGCCCATGTCGAGGAAGGTGTCGATGCCCATGATCATCAGCAAACCGGCCTCGGGGATGCCGAACTGCGACAGCGTCGAGGCGATCACCACCAGCGACGCGCGCGGCACGCCGGCCACGCCCTTCGAGGTGATCATCAACGTCGCCAGCATCGCGAACTGCGTGCCGAGCGACATCTCGATATGGTAGGTCTGCGCGATGAAGATGCTCGCGAAGGTGCAGTACATCATCGTGCCGTCGAGGTTGAAGGAATAACCAAGCGGCAGCACGAAGGCCGAGATCCGCGAGGAGGCGCCGAACCTGTTCAGCCCCTCCAGCGTCTTCGGATAGGCCGCCTCCGAGGAGGCGGTCGAGAACGCGATCATCAGGGGCTCGCGAATCAGCCGCAGCAGATGGCTGTAGCGCGGCCCGATCACGACGAAGCCGACGATCACCAGGATGCCCCACAGGATCAGCAGCGACAGGTAGAAGCCGCCCATGAAGACGATCAGCTTCCAGAGCACGCCGAGGCCGTTCTTGGAAACGGTCGCCATGATCGCGGCCCACACCGCGATCGGTGCAAACAGCATCACATAGCTCGTGACCTTGAGCATGATGTGGGCGAGATCGTCGATCAGGCTCATGATCGGCTTGGCGCGCTCAGGCATGGCGCCGAGCGCCACCGCGAAGAACACCGCGAACACCACGATCTGCAGGATCTCGTTCTGCGCCATCGCATCCGCGATCGAGGTCGGGATCAGATGGGTCAGGAATTTCTCGATCGAGAAGGCCGAGACCGGCAGGCCGGTCGACTGCGCCTTGTCGGGCAGCGTGCCGGGGAAGTTGGCGCCGGGCTGTAACAGGTTGACCATCACGAGGCCGAGCAGCAGCGAGACAAACGAGGCGGAAACGAACCAGCCCATGGTCTTGGCGAAGATGCGCCCGAGCTTGGCGCCGCTTCCCATATGGGCGATGCCGCCGACGAGGGTTGCAAACACGAGTGGCGCGATGATCATCTTGATCAGGCGCAGGAACAGCATTGCGATCAGGTTGACGTCGGCTGCGATCTCGGCACGGCTGTCAGGAAAATAGTTGAAGACGATCGTCCCCATTGCGATGCCAAGGACCATCGCAAGCAGGATGTATTGCGTAAACCTGTTCGACATTCTCTTACCCCCGTAAGTTCCCGGCGAAGGGCAAGTGTGGCAGATTTACGCAGCTACGCAACACGCTTCGCGTCGAGCGGGACTTTGCCGGAATGTTCCCGTTGTGGAATGCCAGCGCGCGGATTAGCGTTCATGCAGCGCACAATCTGTGCAATGAGCTGCGCGCGCGGCAGTCAAACTGCATGCGAAACGACCAATGTGAGGGGAGACACCGCCAATGAACGACACCGTCAATCGCCAGATCCTGCTTGTCGAAAAGCCGACCGGCAAGCTCGGCTCCGAGCATTTCCGCCTGACCAAGGGCGCGGTCCCCGCGCCGAAGGACGGCGAGGCGCTGGTGCGGACGCGCTACATCTCGCTCGACGCCGCCAACCGCGCCTGGATGCACGGCGCCACCTACCGCGCTGCGGTCGAAGCCAATACCGTGATGGCCGGCGGCAGCATCGCCGAAGTGGTGTCCTCGAATGACCCCGGCCTGAAGCCCGGCGACATCGTGTTCGGCGACACCGGCTGGCAGGACTATGCCGCGGTGCCCGCCAAGCACCTGGCGAAGATGCCGAAGCTCGAGCCGATGACGCATCTGCTCAGCGTCTACGGCGTTGCCGGCCTGACCGCCTATTTCGGCCTGCTCCATGTCGGCAAGCCCAAGGAGGGTGAGACGGTGGTGGTGTCGGCCGCCGCCGGCTCGGTCGGCTCGATTGTCGGCCAGATCGCCAAGATCAAGGGCTGCCGGGTCGTCGGCATCGCCGGCGGCGCGGACAAATGCCACTGGCTGACCTCGGAGCTCGGCTTCGACGCCGCGGTCGACTACAAGGACGGCGCCACCTACAAGGCACTGCGCGCGGCGGCCCCCAAGGGCATCGACGTCTATTTCGACAATGTCGGCGGCGACATTCTGGAGGCCTGCCTGGCGCAGATGAACAACCGCGGCCGGATCGCCTGCTGCGGCGCGATCTCGCAATATGACGGCGTGCCCTCGGCGCACGGCCCGCGCGGCGTGCCTGGCCTGATCGTGGTGAAACGGCTGATCATGCAAGGCTTCATCGTAATGGACTACATGGACCAGCGCGATGCCGCGCTCGCCGACCTGCAATCCTGGGTCACCTCGGGCAAGCTCAAGGTGCAGGAGGACGTCATCGACGGGATCGAGAACACGCCGCAGGCGCTGATCGGCCTGCTCGCCGGCGAGAACCGCGGCAAGCGCATGGTGAAGGTGTAGCGCGATAGCTCTCAAACCCATTGGAGGCCGCGGACCTTTCACCGCCGTCATTGCGAGGAGCGATAGCGACGAAGCAATCCATCTTTCCGCTTGCGGCGCGATGGATTGCTTCGCTTCGCTCGCAATGACGTGGATGGAGCAACGCGCCCTATCACCGTCATGCTGAGGTGCGCGCTCCTGCGCGCCTCGACGCAGCACGGCCCAGATACCGCGGCGCGGAGACGGTCGGGCCGTCGACCCTTCGAGACGGCCGCTTCGCGGCCTCCTCAGGGTGACGGGGATAGAGTTTGGTGCGCGGAGCTAATGCACCGTGCCAGGCGCTGCCGGCTGCGGCGCGGCGGTCTTGCCCTTCTTCGCCTTGCGCCAGTTCTCGAAGCTCTGGACCACGACGAAGAACGCCGGCACGAACAGCACGGCGAGGCAGGTCGAGGCGATCATGCCGGAAAACACCGTGATGCCGATCGACTTGCGGGCGTTGGCGCCGGCGCCGGTCGCCAGCACCAGCGGCAGCACGCCGAGGATGAAGGCAAACGACGTCATCAGGATCGGCCGGAATCTAGCGCGCGCCGCGTCGATCGCCGACTCCAGCACCGGCTTGCCGTCGCGGATGTGATGCTCGAGCGCGACCTCGACGATCAGGATCGCGTTCTTGGCCGACAGCGCAATCAGCAGGATGGTGCCGATCTGGGTGTAGAGATTGTTCTCGATCCGAAGCGCCGTCAGCACCAGCATGGGCCCGAGCAGCGACAGCGGCACCGCCAGGATCACCGAGATCGGCGCGTACCAGCTCTCATATTGTCCGGCGAGCACGAGGTAGACCAGCAGCAGCGCCAGCGCGAACACGAAGTAGATCTGGCTGCCGACCTCCTTCTCCTGGTACGACATCGCCGTCCATTCAAACCCGGTGCCCGGCGGCAGCGTCTTGGCGGCGATCTCCTCCATCAGCGTCATCGACTGGCCGGAGCTGTAGCCCTGCGACGGCAGGCCGATGATGGTCGCGGACGGATAGAGATTATAGAGACTGATCAGCGACGGCCCGACCGACGGCGTGATCTTGGCCACGGTGCCGAGCGGCACCATGTCGCCATTGCTGTTGCGCACCATCATGTTCTCGATGTCGCGCAGCGTCAGGCGGTATTGCGCATCGGCCTGGGTGTAGACCTGGAAGGTGCGGCCGAACTTGGTGAACTGGTTGACGTAGCTCGCACCGAGATAGGACGACAGCGTCGAGAAGATCTGGTCGGTGGTGACGTGCAGCGTCTCGGTCTTGACGCGGTCGACCTGGACGTCGAACTGCGGCACCATCGAGCGGAACGACGACTGCACCCGCTGCAGCGCACTTTGCGTCTGCGCATTGCTGACGACGGCGCCGGTGACCGCCTGCAGCTTGCCGTAATCGGCGTTGCCGTCACGGAGCTGCACCTGCATGGCAAAGCCGGCGGCGTTGCCGATGCCCTGGATCGGCGGCGGCGGGATCACCAGGATGCGCGCCTCCGGAATCACCGCCAGCTTGTCGTTGAGGCCATAGACCAGCGAGCGCAGATCCTCGCCGGGGCCGCGCGAACCCCAATCCTTCAGGATCACATAGGCAACGCCGGCATTGGCCAGGCTCGACGAGTTGTCGAGCGCGGAGATGCCGGCGATGGCGACCACCTGCTCGACACCCGGCGTCTTGCGCGCGATCTCGGTAACCTGATCGAGCACCCGCTGGGTGCGATCGATCGCGGCGCCGTCGGGCAGCTGCACGGCGGCCAGCAGATAGCCCTGGTCCTCGATCGGAATGAAGCCGGTCGGCACCCGTGACAGCCCGTAGCCGGCAATCCCGATCAGGATCAGCGCGACGAGGACCGAGGTCTTGGCGTGGCCGGCCATGCCGCCGACCAGCCGCGTGTAGCCTCGCTCCACCCGGTCATAGACTGCGTTGAAGCCACGGTAGAAGAAATTGCGTTGCTCCGCTGGCACCGGCGGCCGCAGCCACAGCGCGCATTGCATCGGCTTCAAGGTCGCGGCATTGACGGCGCTGAGCAGCGCGGTCGCCGCGATCACCAGGGCGAATTGCGCGTACATCCGGCCGGTCAGCCCCGGCAGGAAGGCCGCCGGCAGGAACACCGAGATCAAGACCAGTGTGATGCCGACGATCGGCGCGAACAATTCGTCCATCGCCTTGATCGCGGCGTCGTGGCCGGACATGCCGCGCTCGATATTGTGCGCGGCGCCTTCGACGACCACGATGGCGTCGTCGACCACGATGCCGATCGCCAGCACGATCGCAAACAGCGTCGACAGGTTGATGGTGAAGCCGAGCGCGGCCATCGCCGCAAACGCGTCGATGATGGTGACCGGCACCGTGGTCGCGGGCACCAGCATCGCCCGCCAGTCCTGCAGGAACACCAGGATCACGACCAGCACCAGCAGGCCGGCCTCGATCAGGGTCTTGTAGACCTCCTCGATCGAGGCGTTGACGAACTTCGTGGTGTCGAACGGGGTGTCGTATTGGATGTCCTGCGGGAACTGCCTGGCGAGCTGTGCCACCTTCTTCTGCACTTCCTTCTCGACCTGCAGCGCGTTGGCACCGGGCGACAGGAACACGCCGATGCCGGTGGCCGGCTTCTGGTTGAGCGAGAACACCTGGCTGTAGGTCTGCGCGCCGAGCTCGACCGAGCCGAGATCGCGGATGCGGATGACGTCGCCGACATTCCCGGTCTTCACGATGATGTTCTCGAACTGGCTCGCGTCGTCGAGCCGGCCGTTGACGTTCAGCGTGTACTGGAACGCCTGCCCCTGCGGGGCGGGCGGCGCGCCGACCTGGCCCGCGGTGACCTGCTGGCTCTGCTGCTGGATCGCCTGGATGACGTCCTGCGGCATCAACCCGCGCGCCTGCAGCTTGTTCGGATCGAGCCACACCCGCATCGAATATTGTCCTGCACCGAACACGGTGACGTTGCCGACGCCCGGCAGACGCGACAGCTCGTCGCGGATGTTGATGGTGGCATAGTTCGACAGGAACAGGCTGTCATAGGTCTTGTTCGGCGAGGTCAGCGTCACGAACAGCAGGATCGAGGTCGACCGCTTCTGCACCGTGACGCCCTGGTTCTGCACCGCGGTCGGCAGCTGCGACAGCGCCGAGGAGACGCGGTTCTGCACCAGCACCTGCGCAAAGTTGAGGTCGGTGCCGATCTTGAAGGTCACCGTCAGCGTGTAGGTGCCGTCGGCGCCGCTGTAGGACTGCATGTACAGCATGTCCTCGACGCCGTTGACCTGCTGCTCGATCGGCAGCGCCACGGTGTCGATCACGGTTTTTGCCGACGCGCCGGGATAGCGCGTCGTCACCTGGACGGTCGGCGGCACCACATCGGGATATTGCGCGACCGCGAGATTGAACAGCGCGACGCCGCCGATCAGGATCATCAGGATCGCGATGACGTTGGAAAGGACCGGCCGCTCGATGAAGAATTTCGAGATCATGGCACGTGCGTCCTATTTGGCCGGTGCCGTCGCCGCGTCGGCCTTCTGCATCTGCGGATCGACCTTCTGCCCCGGAATCGCGCGCAGCAGCCCGGCGGTCACGATACGGTCATCGGCCTTCAGTCCGCTCTCGATGACGCGCAGCCCGTCGTCGACCTGACCGGTCGTCACCTTGCGCTGCTCGACCACGTTCTCGGCATTGACGACCAGCATGTAGCGGCCACTCTGGTCACTGCCGATCGCGACGTCAGGCACCAGCAGCGCGTTGTCCTGCTTGGTGAAGGGCACGCGAACGCGAACGTAGAAGCCGGGCAGCAGCACGCGATCGGGATTGGGTATCAAGCCGCGAACCGCCAGTGTTCCGGTCGACTGGTTGAGCGTCGGCGACGCGTAATCGAGATTGCCTTTGTGCGGATAGCCGGTCTCGGTCTGCAGACCGACCTCGACCGGCAATGACTTGAAATCGTTCGCGGTCATGCCGCGCTTGCGCGCTTCGTCGCGCACCCGCTGCACGTCCTGTTCGTTGACGTTGAAGTTCACATAGATCGGGTCGAGCTGCACGATGGTGGCAAGCTGGGTGGGCGAGGCCACGCCGACCAGTTCGCCGATCGACACCAGATGGGTGCTGACGATGCCGTCGAACGGCGCCGCCACGTTGGTGTAGCCATAATTGACCGCGGCGATCCTGGTGTTGACCTGGGCCTGTTGCAGATTGGCCTGGGCGTTGTCTCGCGTCGAGGTCGAGTTTTCCAGTGTCGCCTGCGAGACCGCCTGGCGCTGCACCAGATCCTGCTGGCGCTTGAAATCAGACTCGGCCTGCTTCAGCGTCGCCTGCGCGCCGACTTCGGCGGCCTGCGCCTGCTCCAGCTTCAGCTTGTAGGTCTCCGGCTCGATCGTAAACAGCGTGGTCCCCTGCTTCACGAAGGAGCCATCCTGATAGTTGATCGACGCCAGAAAGCCTTGCACGCGCGCGACCAGATCGACGGTCTTGATCGGCGCGGTGTTTCCGGTGGCGTCCAGATAACGTGTGATGGCGCGCTGCACCGGCGGCGCAACTTCGACCTTGGGCGGCGGCGGCGCAACAAAACTGTTTTGCTCGCAGGCACTTAAACTGACGAAAGCCGATATGACCAAGGCGGCGCGTGCCGGTCTCGCATTTCGCAGCCGCACAAAATCGCTCTGACTGAAATGTGCCGATGCGTACGCATGCCTCATTTCCGAGCCTCGATTCAAATGGCTTAATTCAAAGACGTCGCTGCGGGCAAAAAAATCCGCATGCTGCATCCATAGCAACAATCCGCTTGCAGCGGAACTCGAAAGCGAAAATGATGGCGCTCGCCGAGGTTGTTAGAGCAAGACATTTTCAAAACGCCGTTCAGTTGAGCTGGAAGCTTCCGGCGCAACGAGAGGATTTATTCAGATGATCAATGCGTTGACACGTGCAACGAAGCTGTCCGCATGGCTGGCGCTTGCGGCAATCACGAACACTGCGCCGGCCTTGTCGCAGGCGCCGAGCCAGGCGCAGCGCGACGCCATCAAGTCGCAATGCCGCAACGACTACATCGCACACTGCTCAAGCGTTCCGCCGGGCGGCGAAGCGTCACTGCAATGCTTGCAGAAGAACATGGCAAGCCTTGCACCCGGCTGCGCCAGCGCAGTGAAGGCCGTGGAAGCGCCGGCCGCTGCGCCCGCGGCAGCCAAGACCGACGCAGCTCCGGCCGCGACGACGGCCAAGCCCGCCGCGGAGGCCGCGGCACCGAAGGCCGCCGGGGCGCCGTCCAGCGCGCAGATTTCCGCGATCCGCAGCGCGTGCCGCTCCGATTATCCCAAGGTCTGCGCCGGTGTGCCGACCGGCGGTGCACCGGCACTGCAGTGCCTCGAAAAGAACAAGGCGAAGCTGTCGCCGGCCTGCGAGAAGGCGGTGGCCGCTGCCGGCGGCGGCGC
>NZ_JACMYO010000177.1 GCF_020889685.1 Bradyrhizobium oropedii | reverse complement strand
AAAGGCAAGTTCTGGACGGTGTCGAAGCCGGACACGATGTTCGACTTCCTGAAGCCGCACATCAAGCCGTTGCAGGGCCCGCATCCGCCGATCGGCGTTGCCGGCCTGTCGAAGAACTCGGACACGCTCAAGCTTGCCGGCGAGCGCGGCTTCATTCCGATGAGCCTCAACCTCAACCCGGCCTATGTCGGCAGCCACTGGGACTCGGTCGAGGCGGGTGCAGCCAAGACCGGCCGCAAGCCGAGCCGCAGGGATTGGCGGCTGGTGCGCGAGGTGTTCGTGGCGGACACTGATGAGGAGGCGTGGAGGCTGTCGACCGGCGACATGATGGGCCGGATGATGGGCGAGTACTTCCTGCCGCTGCTCGGCCATTTCGGCTTCAAGGACTATCTGAAGCATACGCCCGACGTGCCCGACAGCGACGTCACCGTCGAATATTGCGCGCGCCGGAATTGGATCGTCGGCTCGCCCGCGACGGTCACCGAAAAGATCGAGAAGATCTACCGGGAGGTCGGCGGCTTCGGCGTGCTCTGCGTGTTCGGCTTCGACTACAAGCACAAGCCGGAGGCCTGGCATAATTCACTGCGGCTCCTGAAGCAGGAGGTGATGCCGCGGCTCAAGCATCTCGGCGCCGAGTTCGAGAAGGCCGCATGACAGCTGCGCGGGGGTGCGGGGCTTGCCTCGCACCCCCAGTCGCATATGTTAAACCGAGTATTTTTGACGAGGTTTGCGGCATGACGGTCGACGCACAGAGTTTCAAGCAGGCGATGCGCCATTGCGCCGGCGCCGTCGCGCTGGTGACGGTCGGCCGCGAGCCGGGGCAGCGCACTGGCCTGACGGTGACCTCGGCCTGCTCGCTGTCGGACAATCCGCCCTCGGTGCTGGTCTGCGTCAACCGGAACGCCAGCGCGCATGAGCGCATCCGCGCGGAGCGCCACTTCGTCATCAACTTCCTGAACGAGGAGCACGCGCTGTTGGCGCTGACCTTCTCCGGCCAGAAGGGCATCAACGGCGACGATCGTTTTGCGTTTGGGCGCTGGACCACCGGCGCGACCGGCGCCCCGGTGCTGGAGGATGCCGTCGCCGCGTTCGACTGCGTCCTGAGCCAGGAGTTCGAGACCAAGACCCATTCGGTGTTCATCGGCGAAGTCCAGCATGTCCGCGCTGTCACCACGGTTGACCCGCTGATCTATCTGCGCAGCGGCTTTCAGAGCGTCCGCAACATTCACGATCCGGTCGTGCTCGGCGACCTCGACGCGCGCCGCATCAGCTGGAACGAGTTCTCCTGAAACGTACGGTGTGCCGACATCAGCAAGGCGGACGGCCTAGGCGTCCGATCCCGTCTCGATCCGCTTGAGAGCTGTCGGGAAGCATCGCCGTTGGAGGCGCAATGCTGATCAAGCTGGCGCTGCGCTTCGTCACATCGCCAGATTTTCGGGAGGGCAGAGACTTGGACTCCGCCGGCCAACAGGCTTGGTCCGCCTCACGCCGCGCTTTGATGGCGTGGCCCGGTGCGGCCATGCGACTGTCGGCCGGGCCAACGCCCATGCGAGGCGTCACTGTCCTTGCTGTGGTCCTGCGGACGCTGCGCTGCTATGACCCCGGCGTTCTCACGACCAATTTGATGTTCAGGAGATTGACCCCCTTGAACGGGTTCGGCGCGCTTTCGATCGTTCCGGTGCCCGTCGCGTTCGCATAGGCGCCCGTGCCCGAAAGGATCGTATATTCGCCATTTGATTTTCCGTCTTTGACCGCGCCGGTGTAACGCGCCGTGATCGCGCCATCCTCGAACGTGTAGGTGCTGTAACCGTAATAGGGGCCCGAGCCCTTCAGCATGTCTCCTGAATGGACGAACTCTTTCACCCCGATACGGCCATCATTGAAGACGGCGACACCAAAGAACTTGCCGGCAACGACCGTCTGCCCCTCGACGTTTGCTGCCTCGATGACCTTGACGTCGATCGGCTTGGTGACGAGCTTGAACTCGAGCACCTTCTCGCCCGCTACGGCGGCTGACGCCACAACGACGATTGCCACGCTGGAAACGAAAAAGGTGATAAAATTCCGCATAGACTCCTCCTGCGTTTGCTGAAATCAAAATCAAGGAGTGCATAGCGGGCTATACGTCATGCCCAGCATTTGCGTTGCAGCACGAAAGAGAGCCCGCGGTGATATCCCGGCAGCGGCTGAAGCTTTCGGTACCCCAGCACGCTGGCTGGGACGCACATATTAGTCTACGCGCCAGGAAGAGGTTCAGCAAGCGGAGCCCGGATGAGCACTCGCTGGTGCCGCTGGGCGAAGCGCGCATCGGCCGCATCGACCTGAACGAATGGCTACGCCGTTCGCGGCCCGCAGCCTGACTGAATGCCTGACGGCATCGGCTATTTGAGCCACACCAAAAGCGGGACGGGTGCGCGGCCCTCGCAGGACAGCGTGCCCTCGTAATTGTGCGTCTTGCGGGCGCTGTAGGTGCAGGGCGCGCCGTCCAGCACCAGTTCGGCCGTGACCTGCGAATCCGCACCCGTGATTTGCAGCTTGATCTCGCCGGCGCGCTCCTCCGGTCCATCCTGCGCGCAGATGCCCACATGCTTCATCTTCAGCGGCCCGGAGAACTGCCTGCGCGCGTTCGGTCCGCTTTCGGTGAGATGCCCGGTCAGTTCCCATTCGCCGAGCACGCCGGCCTGGCCGATGATCTCCATCGCGCCGAGCGGCTGCACGCCGCAAAGACAGAGCGCAATGGCGCCGGGCAGCGCCGTCGTACCATTGCGCCATGTTGTCCGTGGCATCACAGCTTGCTTCCGGTTGTCTGCCGCAACTCGATCAGCTCCGGCCTCGATACGTCGGAATCCGCGGTGAGCCGGGCAATCTGCACCGCGCATTCCTGGGTCTTGGCCTGATCGCCGGCTGCCTTGGCGCTCTTGATCATCCCGAGATAAGTCGCCAGCCGGTTCGGCTCCTTCTTCAGCACCGCCTCGTAGGCTGCAAGCGCGTCGGCGGCCTTGCCGCGATCGAGCAGCATCGCCGCGTAGAGCTCGCGCGCCGGCGCGAGCGGTCCCGGGGTGACGGGATGCTTTTCGGTCTTGTCTTCGGCCTCAGCGGCGGCGTTCATCGCGCCGAGCGCGTCGTCATATTTGCCTTCGGCGTACAGCACCCAGGCGCTCGCGATCTGCTGCTGGATGTCGACGATGTTGGACCAGTAGGCATCCTTTGCATCCCTGAGCTTGTCGCGCAGTTCGACGAGCTTGGCGATATCGGCCTTGGCGGCTGCCGGATCCCCGGAGCGCGCGGCGCCGACCGCCCGCGCGAAATAGGTGATGGCGTCCGCAGAGGCGTATTTGGTCGGATGGACGTCAAGCGCGGCAGCCCCCTTCCAGTCGCTGCGTTCGAAGACATAGCGGGCCTGGCTTGCCGCCACCGCGTAAGGGCCGGTGAGCCGGTCCTGCTTGAACGCGAGCTTGCCGAGCTCGTCGACCACCGCGTGTGCCTTGCTGTCCTGGCCAAGCTGGAGATAGGCATAGACCAGATAGTCCATCGCGTGCGCCTGGTCCTGCTGTTCGCCGTCTTCCTTGGCGATGCGAGCGGATTCCTTGTTCGAGGCGATCGATTCCTTCCAGTAACCGACGCGGGTGAAGATATGCGACGGCATGTGCTGGGCATGCGGTGCGCGTTCGGCGATCTTGGCATAGCGCATCGCCGCGTCGAGGCCCCTCTCTGCCAGCGCCGGATAGTCGTAGAGATGGATCAGATAGTGGGCGATGCCCGGGTGCTCGGGCTGACGCTTGAAGATCGGTTCGAGCAGCGCCGCGCCTTTCAGCTGGTTGGCATAGGTCTTGTCGCTCGGGGATGCCGCGACGTTGAGCGTGATCGCATAGGCGATCTGCGCCTCGTCATCGTCGGGATGGTGCGCCGCGACCTGCTCTTCGGCCGCGAGGAAGCGCTGCACCCGGGTGCGGTGATCAACCTTGTCATAGTCGACATACATCGTCGCGATCGCATCGATGTAGTCCCGCTCGCGCGGCGTGCCGGCATTCAGCGCCTGGCCCTTCTTCGCGGCTGCAAGGCCGAGCGGAAGGTTTTCGGCCGGTGGCGGCCCGTGCGGGTTGTAGAGATAGCTGAGCGCGATCCCCCAATAGGCGATGGCGCATTGCGGGTCAGCCTCGAGCACCTCCTCGAAGGTGCGTCGCGACGCGCTGTACCAGAACGAATGCTGATACAGCATGGCGCGATCGAACAGCTCCTGCGCCTCCGGTTTGCAGGACGTCGCAAAATGCACTTTGCCCAGTCGTTGGTCAGTCGAATCCGAGGCCGCAGGTTGCGAAATGGTCGCGGCAACCAGGCCAACGATCACAGCGAGGGGAAACCGTGTCATGGGACCCGCTCCGTGGCGTTGAAGGCGAAAGCCGGATCATATCACCGTTCCCACACGGCCGGAACACGACAGCCATTCTTACGGAGTACGCATGTCGGGGGTACGGAACGGCTCTCGAACGAAATATTTCGTTTAGCCGTCCAGCCCGATCTTCAGCACCTTGATCTTCCGATACAGCGTCGCGCGGCTGAGCCTGAGTGCTTTCGCCGTCTCCGTCACGCGGCCGCCATTGCCGCGCAGCGCGTCGACGATCGCGGCGCGCTCGGCTGCCGCATGATCGGTCTCCACGTCGCGCGGGCCGAACGGCGGCAGATCGAGATCGGCTTCGGTGATGACGCCGCCTTCGGCGGTCGCGCTGGCGAGCCGCAGCACGTGGCGGAGCTGGCGCATGTTGCCGGGAAACGGATAGGCCATCAGTTGCGCCCAAGCCTCAGTTGAGATGCGGCAGTGCGGCGCCTCCTCGTCGGCGATCTGCGCGATCACATCGCGTCGGTCGGCGCGTTCGCGCAAGGCGGGCAGCCGAATTTCCATGCCGCGCAGCCGGTAATAAAGATCGGAGCGGAAGCTGCCGTCTTCGGCCATCCGCGCCAGGTCGCGATGGGTGGCGCTGATCAGGCGGATGTCGACCGGCACGGGCTTCAATGCGCCGAGCGGCCAGACCTCGCGGTTTTCCAGCACGCGGAGCAGCCTTGTCTGCAACGCCAGCGGCATATCGCCGATCTCGTCGAGGAACAGCGTGCCGCCGCTGGCCTGCACGATCAGCCCCTTCGATCCCTCGCGCCGCGCGCCGGTGAAGGCGCCGGCCTCGTAGCCGAACAATTCGGCGTCGATCAAGCTTTCGGGCATCGCCGCGCAATTCAGCGCGACATAGTTGCGGCCGGCGCGATTGCTCGCGGCGTGGATCGCGCGCGCGAACACGTCCTTGCCGGCGCCGGTCTCGCCATGCAGCAGGATCGGCAGATCGAGATTGCCGACCGTCATCAGCCGCTTCACGCCCTTGATCAGTACGGGATCGCGGCCCGCCAGCCGGTGCAGGCCGCTGAACTGTCCCGCCGGCTTTTCACGCGTCGGCAATGGACGCGGTGATCGTGCGCGCACCGGCGGCGCGAGGTGGCCGCGGCCCCATGGCGTGCCGTCGGCCCGGCGCAGCGTGACCGGCTCGTCCGACATGCGCGTTGCGCGATCGTCGAGCTGAAGCAGATGCGACAGGTCGATGCCGTCGTCGATCATCGCGTCCGTCAGGCCGAACGCGGCGCGCGCGCTGCGGCAGGCGCCGACCACGCGGCGGTCGTTGTCATAGGCGAGCATGCCCTGACCTTCGCCGGGCAAGGTCGTGATCCAGGAGGCGCGGTAGCGGCGGCGGAAGAACGAATGCTCGATCCGCCGCGTCGCCTCCGTGGTAACGGCGAGCGCCAGCTCATGCGCGCTGCGGCCGAGATCGCTGCGGCACGAGGAGATGTTGACGGCGCCGGCAAGCCTTCCGGCGTGGTCGAACAGCGGCGACACCGCGCAGGTGAACATGTGCCACTGCTCGCGGAAATGTTCGTCGCCATGCACGAGGATCGGTCGCTGCTCGGCGAGTGCGGTGCCGAGCCCGTTGGTGCCCTCGAAGGTCTCGGCGAAGTTCGAGCCGGTGTAGATCTTCCACTCCAGGAACATCCGTTCGTAATCGCCCCCGGGCAGCCGGCTCACCAGCATGGTGGCGTTGGGATCGGCGAGGTTGACGCAATAGCCGCTATCGTGGAGCACGCGGGCGAGGTCTTCCAGTTCCGGGATCGCGACCTGGATCAAATCCTCCATCGGCTCGGCGATGTGCCGGACCTCGGATTCGGTCAGCGTCTGGGGCGGCCCGCGCCGGGCCGGATCGAGGTTGTGATTGATCAGGCAGCGCCGCCAGGACGCGGCAATGCGCGTCTCGGTGTCGACGCCGGCCATCTGATTGGCCGCCGACAAAACACGGGCGACGTGATTTGAGGCCGAAAGATTGGCCATCCAGAGGTCTCCACCCCGAATTTTCCGCGAAGTCTGGCAGGGCGACGGCGAATGTCAATTGGCCGACGCGGTCGCGGGGAGGGGGCCTTGGGAGGGATCACAACGTCGGACGCGGCTCAATCCGCCGGCCGCGCCTCGGGAAATCGCCAGCCGCCGTCGAGAACCGCGGCGCGCGGTTGAAACATCCGCACCGTGTAATTCCACCCCGGCGTGATCGGCAGGCAGTTGGCGACCTTGCCGTCGCAGCCGCCGAACTGGATGGTGACCGCGCCGTCGGCGGCCTTGCTCGCGGTGATGCTGTTGACCGCATAGAGGTTGGCCGGATTCGGCTGCAAATAGCCTTCACTGTTGTAGACCGTGAGCGACCAGAAGCCGTCGACGGGAACATCCTTCACTGTCAGCGTGTGGATGGTGCTGCCGTTGTTGCGGTCCGGTGTGATCGGGAGGTAGAGCGCGTCCTTCTCGGGATTGCCGCCCCACAGGAAGGCGCTGCCGATCAGGTGCTTCACCGGATCGACCTGGTGCGCGTCGGCGCCGAACATGCGCCGCGTGTCGGAGACGGTGGTGCCGAGCTGCAACAGCGCCGTCTTCACCTTGTTGAGGCCGGCCTCATCCCAGTTCGGAATCTCGAACGTGCCCGGGCGTTCTTGCTTCGACGTGATCGCGTCCTGCAGGGCGTGAACCTGCCGAATCTCGTCGCTATCGGAGAAATCGACCAGGAAGCGGACCACCGCGATGGCATAGCGCGTGCCGACCGCCTGGCGCGTCAGGGTATGGCTGCCCGCGCCGTAATAGACAGCCGTGGTGTATTGCTCCTCATTGACGATCTGCATCGCCATGAAGCGCCTGGCTCCGTCCGGGAGCGCGATCGTCACCGGTCCGGCATCGAGATCGAAGATCGCAAACGAGTACAGCGTATCGCGGTTGGGGCGGACGATGCCCGACTGCAACGGTGGTGCAAGCTCGCGGCCATGGCGGAATTTTCCGAAGCCGCCACCTTTGACCACGCCGGCGAAATAAACGTCGGTCTGCGCCCGATTGTAGTTCTCGACGGTGACCGGTTGCGGCGGCGGCGCCGGTGCTTGCGCCGATGCGGCTGAACTCGCGAACGCCAATGTCATGGCTGCCAGGATGCTCGTTTTCATGGGCTCTCCGCAGGTGATGTCGCTGATGGCCGGAGAGGTAAGTCAGCCAAATATGAAAGTGAATGCCCAGGATTGGCAACAAGCCTTCCAGATATGATAGGCTGATCGGATGGATCTCAACGCGATCAGGATGTTCGTCGCGGTCGTGCAGGCCGGCAGCCTCTCGGCGGGAGCCGCCCGGCTCGACGTTCCGCTACCGACATTGAGCCGCCGCATCCGGGATCTCGAACGGCAGCTCAAGGTGCAATTGCTGGAGCGCTCGGCGCGCGGCGCGAAACTCACCGACGCCGGCGCGCGGCTCTACGAGCGCGCCAGCCAGGGTATCGAGCAGCTGCTGGAGGCCGAGCAGGCCGTGGTCAACGACCAGATGCAGTTGAAGGGGCGTTTGCGGCTATCGCTGCCGCAGACATTCGAGCCGTGGTGGGAACTGCTGGCCGCGTTCCAGCAGCGCTATCCGGATATCCAACTTCACCTCAATTCGACCGAGCGTCGCGTCGACCTGGTCGAAGATGGTATAGATGTCGCCCTTCGGGTCGGAGCGATCGTCCACGAGGCGATGGTGGCGCGCCGCGTGCTGTCGTTTCGCAATGTTCTCGTCGCCAGCCCGCGATTGATCAGGCGCTTCGGTCTCCCGAAACATCCGGATGCGCTTCACGGCCTGCCGTGCGGGGTGTGGGCGTTGCGGATCGATACCCAGGTGCGATGGGAATTGGGCGGGGGTGTGTTCGAGCCAAAAGCCGTGCTCTCCACCAACGACTACCATCATCTGTGCACCCGCGCGTTGCGCGGCGACGTGGTTACCGAGCTGCCGCCCTTTCTGGCAGCGGCGGCGATCCGCGAGAAGCGTCTGGTCCGGTTGCTGCCGCAGCATCCGTTGCCGGAATGGTCGCTCAACCTGCTTTATCCGCCGCACCGTCACCAATCGACCATCGTGCGAACCTATCTGGATTTCTGCCAGGGTTATCTGCCGAAGATCGTTCAGGCCTGTACGGTCTGAGCGTCGCTAATTGTCGATGAGGAGAGCAAACCGGCGTCTATCGATCTGCTCGCGCGCCGGCTGTCCCGCGGCTCGGCAAAGATCGGGCGCATAGAGCTGGCAAGCTCCCCGCTTTTCAACGGCCTTGTCGATCAGATCCAGAAGCCGCGCAGGCGCGAGGTCGGGCGGTGCGGCAATGCGGCCGGTGACGACGTGCTTCTCCATTGTCTCGTGGTCGGCGTGATCGATATCGGGGTTGCGCCAGCAATTGGCGCACATGATCTTGAAGCTCTCCGAGTGCGAATAGATGACGGCATCCCCGTCCAGCTCCTCGCTCAGGTCGGCCAGTTGCCGTGCCGTCTCCTGCGTGCCCGCGAAATCGAAGAACTGGTAATTCCGACGCAGAAGCGTCGCCAGATGAGGGAAGACCGGGATCTGCTCGTCACCGTATGTGTGATGCGTGATCGGGGCACCGTCCATGAGGATGACATCGCCATAGTCGACGCCGAGATTGCCGTACAACACGCTGCGGATGATGCCATGGCACGGACTGAGTCGTTCGATCCATACCGTTTCCTCCTTGCCTGGATCGTCAGAGTCTGCCGTCCGCTCGGCAAGCGGCCGCTCGGCAAGCCTCACCTTGCAGGCCGGATATCCGCCTTCCGGCAAGCCGAATCGTCCAGGCCCGATTTTCTGTCCGATGCGCTTCCACACCGCCAAGGCGATCTCGGCATTCCCGGCGCCCGTGGCGCAGATTCCAAGATTCCATTCGATGCTGTCGACAACCTCTTGCGACAGGCTTGCGGCAGCCCGGTTTGCCGCCACGCCTTCTGCGAACTTGCCCCGCGTCTTGTAGAAAAGCCCCAGATTGTAGTGGTACGCGCTCCTCTGCGGATCGATCTCGGTCAGCTTCCGAAGACTGTGCTCGGCGATCGCATCGCTCTGGCGTGCCATCATTCGCGCCGCCGTGGCGAGCCCGCGCAAGATCTGCTCCTGCTCAGGCTTCCCGTCATGAAGCCTCGCCAAGTGGCCGAGCTTCTCGACCATCGTCTGAAATATGGGGTGTTCCGGCGGGGGCGCATTCAGATCATCGATGTCGCGGACGGCTTCGAGGCGTACGCCAAGCGCCGAGAGGGTACCGATGTCGTCGTGGGCGTCCGCGACCTCCGAAAGAAGGTTTGCCGCCTCTTCCCTCGCAAGGCTTCGTTCGTCGACAATCCATAACAACGCCATCGCGGCCTCAGGCTGGTGGCGCTGGGCTTTGCGCAAGGGTTGGATCTTCTGCCATGCGGCCTGCTTGCCGCCCGCCTGTCCTTCGGCCGCGGCGTCACGTGCAATTGCGGCGATCTCGTCGGAAGAAAGAACCGCACTCGGACCGTTCGACATCATCGTCTCCGTGCAGGCGCCTCGGTGTGGGCAGGGATCGGCGGTGGCGTGACGCGTCTCAGTGCAATGAGACTATATCAGACGCATGCCCTTGAAGCTGGTATGCCCGTTCTTGCCGACGATGATGTGATCGTGCACGGCGATCCCGAGCGGCTTGGCGATGTCGACGATGGCTTTCGTCATCTGGATGTCGGATCGCCGCGGCGATTCCCGTTACAGCGGGGTGCTCTCTCGTTGGTCATTGGCCTGGAACGCGTAAACCAGTCTCTTCCGATCCATCGGGTTCTTCTCCCGGATGAGCCCGGTCTTCTCCGCGAAGTCGAGATCGAGATAGATCTCCGGATTGTCTTCGGTGAACTCGAAAAATACCTTGCAGCGAAGGCTGGCGACCTGAGCGAACGGGACATTTGGAGGTGCCGCCCTCAGGATGATCAGGCTGGTCTTGACCAACTCGTCAAAGTGGCTGTCGCCGCGTGGAACACCAGCGAGATAGGCAAGAATGTCGATCAGTCCTTCACTCGCGTCGCCGTCGCGATACCATTCGCAAACCGCGACCGGTCCATAGGACATCGTGAGAGCCAAGCCGAAGCTGAACGCATGTCCAAGATGCTCGCCGTTCGCGTGGAAGCGCACGCCTCGGTCCGTCATCTCAATGGAGTCGAGCTTAAAGGCGATCGGCGTCCAGGGGCGCTCCGCGGCGATCTGCCTGGCATGGTTGATTTCGGCATGGACCTCAGGCGGAAGCTGCCTGAGGAACTCGTCGCGACGAATGCGACGATTTTGAATTTGAAGCCGCAGTCGGGCATAGGTCGCGCCCGAAACTGCCAGAATGATCGCAACGAAGATAAGGTAGATACCGAAAGGCGAAACGGACGTCGATGGCGGAGTGTAGCCCTTAACGGCAGGACCGACACCGAGTGCAATTTGGGCACGTGTGTCGCCTTTTTCGGCCAGCGGTCCCAGCAGCCGTGTGGCAGTCGGGTAGTCGCCGCGTCCCAGCGCCTCGACGCCGTCTTCGAACTGGCCGGCGATCGCGCCGCCTGTCAGGCCGACGATGAGAGCAACGGTTGCGATGTTGGTCTTGAAACGATCGAGCATTGTTCACACCGGACTTCAAATCAACTTCATGCCCTTGAAGCTCGTGTGCCCGTTCTTGCCGACGATGATGTGATCGTGCACCGCGATCCCGAGTGGCTTGGCGATATCGACGATCGCCTTCGTCATCTGGATGTCGGCCTGCGACGGCGTCGGGTCGCCGGAGGGGTGATTGTGCACCAGGATCAGCGCGGTCGCGGACAATTCCAGCGCGCGCTTGATCACTTCGCGGGGATAGACCGGAGTGTGATCGACGGTGCCGGTTTGCTGCACCTCGTCGGCGATCAGCTGGTTGCGCTTGTCGAGGAACAGCAGTCGGAACTGCTCCTTGTCGGCGAACGCCATGCCGGTGCGGCAATAGTCGATAACGTCGTTCCAGGACGACAGCGCGATGTTGCGCTTGATCTCGCCTTTGGCGATCCGCCCCGCGGCCGCGGCGAGCAGCTTGATCTGGTTGATCGAGGCATCCTTGACGCCGTCGACCTCGCGCAGCCGCGCCACCGGCGCGTGCACGACCTCGGCGAAGGAGCCGAACTTCTTCAACAGAGCCTTGGCCAAGGGCTTGGTGTCGCGGCGCGGGATGGCGGCGAACAGCGCCATCTCCAGGAGCTCATAGTCGGTCAGCGCGTCCGGCCCCGCAGTGTAGAAGCGCTCGCGCAGCCGTTCTCGATGGCCGTGATAATGCGGCGTCTCGTCGGCATCGTCGCTGTGGGCATCGGGTTTGGCGGGCATCGGCCACAACCATGCCGTGCCTGCCGGGTTTTGCAAGAGGCGACGCAACTTCCCGATTTGCCACGATGCGACGGCCGAATTACCGTTGGTCGCAACAGTTCGGGATCAGGAAGGGGAGGGCGGCGTGACATCGTTCAAGGTGATCCGCGCGCGTGCCGAGAAGCGCAAGGGCGGGCCGAAGGCGCTGGAGAAACTGCTGCGGCCCCCGGCGGGGGCAAAGGCCCTGGCAAAGCTCGGCGACGACCGCGTGCTGGCCGAGATGACCAGACGCGTGTTCTGCGCAGGCTTTGCCTGGAGCGTGATCGACGCCAAATGGCCGGGCTTCGAGGACGCCTTCCTCGGCTTTCAACCTGCCAAGCTCGCCTTCAAGCCCGATGAGTTCTGGGAGAAGCTCACGAGCGACGCCAGGATCGTGCGCAACGGCGCCAAGATTATGTCGGTGCGCGACAATGGCCGCTTCGTGCAGGAGATCGCGCGCGAGCACGGCAGTTTCGGCAAGTTTCTCGCGGCATGGCCGTCGTCGGATGAGGTCGGATTACTGGACCTGCTGTCCAAGCGCGGCAGCCGGCTCGGCGGCAACACCGGGCAGATGCTGTTGCGCTTCCTCGGCTGGGACGGCTTCGTCACCTCGCGCGATGTCGTCGCCTGCCTGCGCGATGCCGGGCTCGATATTGCCGAGGAGGTCAAGTCGAAGCGCGACCTTGCCAAGGTGCAGGCGCAGTTCAACGCCTGGGCGGAGGAGACCGGGCTGTCCTACCTGCATCTGTCGCGGATCTGTGCGATGTCGATCGGCGAGAACCACACGCCCGAGGAGATCGTCGAGCGCACGCGGAGCGACTACTGAATCTTGTCGAGCATTACACCTGCACCCATGGCTTCTCGCCATGGCGCTCCGAGAGCGTGAAGATCTCGACGCCGTCGGCGGTGACGCCGACCGAGTGCTCGAACTGCGCCGACAGCGAACGGTCGCGGGTCACCGCGGTCCAGCCGTCGGACAGGATCTTCACGTGCGGCTTGCCGAGGTTGATCATCGGCTCGATGGTGAAGAACATGCCGGGCTTCAGCGGCGCGCCTTCGCCGGGGCGGCCGATATGGATGATGTTCGGCTCGTCGTGGAACAGGCGGCCGAGGCCGTGGCCGCAGAAGTCGCGCACCACGCTCAGGCCCTGCGGCTCGACGAAGCTCTGGATGGCGTGGCCGATATCGCCCGTCGTGGCGCCGGGCTTGACCGCCGCGATGCCGCGCATCATCGCCTCATACGTCACTTCGATCAGCCGCTCGGCCTTCCGCGCGATGGCGCCGATCGCATACATGCGGCTGGAGTCGCCGTACCAGCCGTCGACGATGAAGGTGACGTCGACATTGACGATGTCGCCTTCCTTCAGCGGACGGTCGCCCGGCATGCCGTGGCAGACCACGTGATTGATCGACGTGCAGGTCGAGTAGCGATAGCCGCGATACATCAGCGTCGCCGGATAGGCGCCGTGGTCGAAGGCGAACTTGCGGACGAACTCGTCGATGACGGAGGTCGGGACACCCGGCTTGACGATGTCGGTGAGCGCATCGAGGCATTTCGACACCAGGGCGCCTGCCTTGCGCATGCCCGCAAAGCCGCTCGGGCCGTGCAGCTTGATCTGGCCGGTCTTGCGAAGCGAGGTGTCGGTGGCGTCGATATAGCTCATGGGCGGGATGTTTCTGCGGGCAAAGGGCTGATTTCAGGCTCTAATTTAATGATTGGCGCGCCCGGTGCAAGCCAAGCTTGGGCATGGGGACAATGTCCAAACGGCCTGATTTCGCGGACAATCCGGAATAACGGCCGTCTAGGGCCGAAAAAGATCGCACCCAAACGGCTAGTTGGAGACCTCGACCACGCTCTCGACCGGCAGCGCGCCGCCGCGGATTCGGAGTTCCCGCACCGGATAGGGGACCTTTATGCCGTCCTTCTTGAAGGCGTCCCACAGCGACAGCATGACGTCGCTCTTGACGCCGTCCATGCCGTCGGGATCGGCGATCCAGAAGGTCAGGGAGAACTTCATCCCGGCCTCGGCGAACTCGGTCAGGATGCAGTTCGGCGACCGGCCCTTGGTGGCGCGCGGATGGGCCGCTGCGGTGGCGATCCCGAGCTTGCAGACCTGCCGCGGATTGGCGTCGTAATTGGTGGAGAAGGCGATCTTCACCAGCGTGTTCTTGTCGGTGTAGGTCCAGTTGGTGACCTTCTGCGTCACCAGATCCTCGTTCGGGATCAGGAACTCGCGGCCGTCGCCGGCGGCAACCGAGATGTAGCGGGTCTTCATCGCGCTGATGCGGCCCGAATTGTCGCCGATCGTGACGAGGTCGCCGGGCTTCACCGATTTGTCGACCAGGAGGATCAGGCCGCTGACGAAATTGGCGACGATCTTCTGCAAGCCGAGACCGATGCCGACGCCGGCCGCACCCGTGAACACTGCAAGCGCGGAGAGGTTGATGCCGACGGCGCCGAGCGCGATCACGATCGCCAGCACCATCAGGCCGATGCGGATGATCTTGACCAGCAGCACCTGGATCGACGGCGTCAGGTCGGTGGCGCGGTTGATGCGGCTCTCGGCGAAATTGCCGGCGAGGTTGGTCAGCCACAGCGCCACGATCAGCAGCGCGCCGGCCTTGAGCAGCAGCAGCGGGGTGAGGCGCAGGCCGCCGACCACGACCGCGTACGAATCCAGCATGTCGGCCGCCCAATCGAGCTGGCCGATGATGCTGAGGGCTGCGACCACCCAGGCCGAGATCGACACTGTTTTCACGATGAAGGCGTTGTCGATCACCGAGGTCACGAGCCGGATCACCAGCCAGGCCAGCGCCAGCTTGGCCGAGACCGCGATCAGATAGCTGCGGCTCGGCCAGGTCGCGTGCCACATCACGATGCGCGAGATCACCATCAGCACCGCGAACACTGCGGTGGAGGCGCTCGTCACCATCACGCGGGCAAAGTGCCGGAGCGGCAGCGGCCAGCGGCTCGCCAGCGTGGACATGTTGACCCGCGCATGAATGGCGGTATCGGCGGCGTAGGCGAGGCCCGCGGCGGCGAGGATGATGCCGAACTGCAGATAGAACCAGGGCGAGGCGACCTCGGCCCCGACCGAGCGCGCTGCCAATTGGATCGATTCCAGGACGTCCTTCCAGTTCATGTCCATCGGCAAAATCTCAACTCGAGGCGCGGGTCAGGCAAATGTGATTCGAAGATGCGCGGAGAATCCCACAACTGCGCTCACTCGACCATCGATACACCACAGTGTCGGGGCCACCTAGTTTTGTGTCCCTGACAGCCCATTCCGTCATTCCGGGGCGCGACGAAGTCGCGAACCCGGAATCCAGAAGTTGTGGATCGAGATTCCGGGTTCTCGCTTCGCGAGCCCCGGAATGACGCTGAGTGGATCACGCGTCAGAGACACAACACTGTGGCTCACGGGACCGGGCACATTGCCGCTCATCTCAGAAATCGGTTGGCGTCCCAGTGTGGCGACGATAAGGATGCAATTGCAAGTATTTGAGACCCCCCAAGTCCTTGAGACCTCCAAAGGCGCATGGCATCCCTCGACTCCGTCAGTATAGCGATCCTGCTCGGTGCGGTGCTGGTGATGGCCGGCATCCTGTCCAGCCTGCTGGCGCTGCGGTTCGGCGCCCCCTTGCTGCTGGTGTTCTTGCTGGTCGGCATGCTGGCGGGCGACGCCGGGCCCGGCCATCTTCAGTTCGACGATGTCCGCACCACCTATCTGGTCGGCTCGGTGGCGCTGGCGCTGATCCTGTTCGACGGCGGATTGAAGACGCGGTTTGCCAGCATCCGCACCGTGCTGGCGCCCTCGATGATGCTGGCGACCGCCGGCGTGCTGTTGACCGCGCTGATCACAGCGCCGGTCGCCCGCTATGTGCTCGATCTCAACTGGACCGAGTCGCTGCTGGTCGGCGCCGTCGTGGCCTCGACCGATGCCGCGGCGGTGTTCCTCCTTGTGCATACCCAGGGCCTACGCCTGCGCCCGCGCGTCGGCGCCACGCTGGAGGCGGAATCCGGCACCAACGATCCGTTCGCGATCTTCCTCACCTTGATGCTGGTCGAGTTCATCTCGATCGGCCAGAGCTCGGCCTCGCACATCGCGATGGAGTTCATCCAGGAGGCGGTGCTCGGCGGCATCATCGGGGTGATCGGCGGCCGGCTGGTGGTGATCGCGCTGAACTACGTGGCGCTGCCGCAGGGCCTGCACGCGCCGTTCGTCACCACGGCGGCGCTGGTGATCTTCGGCGGCTCGCAGATCGTGCATGCCTCGGGATTCCTCGCGGTCTATCTCGCCGGTATCATCATCGGCAACCGGCCGACCCGCGCGCATAATTCGGTGGTCACGTTCCTCGACGCCGCGACCTGGCTGGCGCAGATCGTGATGTTCGTGCTGCTCGGCCTCTTGGTGTCGCCGCACCGCCTGCTCTCCAGCGCCGGCGGCGCGGTGCTGGTGGCGTTCGCGCTGATGCTGGTGGCGCGGCCGCTCGCGGTGCTGATCTGCCTCGCGCCGTTCAAGTTCAACTGGCGGGAGAAGGTCTTCATCGCCTGGACCGGCCTGCGCGGCGCGGTCGCGATCTTCCTCGCCTCGATCCCGATGCTGGTCGGCCTGTCGAAGGCCTATCTCTATTTCGACGTCGCCTTCGTCGTCGTCATCATCTCGCTGCTGTTGCAAGGCTGGACGTTGGCGCCGGCGGCGCGGAAGCTGCATGTCGCGCTGCCGCGCGCCGAACGCGGCCCGCGCCGCGTCGAATTGGACCTGCCCGGTCAGCTCGAACAGCAGCTGGTCGGCTACCCGGTGCGGCCGAAGAGCCTGTATTTCCGCCGCGGGCTGATCCCGTCCTGGTCGAAGCCGACGCTGGTGATCCGCGACGAGCGGATCCTGACGCCCGTCGAGGCCGATCCGGTCGCGCCCGGCGACTACATCTATCTGCTGGCGCCGCCCGAGCGCGCCGAGGCACTCGATCGCTTCTTCGTCGACATGGCGCCGTCGAGCGCGCCCGATCCGCATTTGCTCGGCGACTTCATGGTCTCGGCCGAGCATACGCTGGGCGAACTCGCCGAGATCTACGGCGTCAAGGTTGACGAGGACAAGGCCAAGCTGACGCTCGCGGACTATTTCGACATCAATCTCGACCGTGCGCCGAAGGAAGGCGCAGAGCTCGCGCTCGATGAAATCGTGCTGGTCGCGCGCAGCATCAGCGGCGGCCGCGTCAATGTCGTCGGCCTGCGCCTGCCGGAGGAAGAGGACAAGGTCGCGCCGCAGACGCGGATGCAGACCGTCCGGCGCAAGCTCTCCGATATCTGGGCGTCGGTCGCCGGCGTCTGAGCCGCGGCGTCACTGCTTGCGCAGGAAGGTCGAATCCGGGGCGAACTTCTTGATCATGTCGGACAGGCGGTCGTCGGCGGGCGGGCCCTTGGACGCAGCGTCGGGCTTGGGCTCGTCCTTGATCTTCTGGCCGGAAATCTCGGCCAGCGCCGCGAGCAGCGTCTCGTCGAGATTATCGGCCGCTGTCTTCGCAGGCGGGGCCTTCGCAAGGGGCGCCGTGGCAGGCGGCGTCGGTGGCGGCGAAACTGGCTTCGGCAGGGTGGGCGCGACGGCGCGGATCTCGGGCTCGGGCTTTGCCGGTGGCGGCGTTGGCTCCGGCATCGGCGGAGGCTTGGCTACGTCCGCCCGTCTGGCGGCGGCCTCGCCGACGGCGGCGATCAGCGATGCTTCGAGGTCAGCGGGAGTTTCAGGCGGCATCGGCGGCGGTGCGGCCGGTATCGGCGGCGGTACGGCCGGCACCGGCGGCGGCTCGGCGGGCTTCGCGTCCCGGGGTGCGCGACCGAACAGCGGTTCCCGCTGATTTGCCGCCGACGGACGGCTGTCGATGGCTTTGCCAGGCTCCTTGTTGGGCTCCCTGGCAGTCTTGAAGAGACCGGCGCGTTCGGCGGCGATCCTCGCGGAAGCCTCCTCGACCGTAGCGAGCAGGGACGCTTCCAGTGCATCGGCGGGATTGCTCGGCGGAGTTGCCGGCTTGGCTGGAGGGGCGGCCACCTGCTTTGGCTCCGGCCGGGGCGGCGGCGGCCGCGATCCTTCCGGCGGAG
>NZ_JACMYO010000176.1 GCF_020889685.1 Bradyrhizobium oropedii | reverse complement strand
CAAATACCGTGCTTTGCAGGTGTGGCTTCAAGACGTTCAACTCCTCGGTCCCCTTGCTGGCTAAAGGGACCGAAATAAACGTCCTGCCTAACCGGCTACCGCTGTTCAGCGCCGCTGACGACGATCATCAGGTAGGGGAGTTTCAAGTGACCATACCCGGGGGATTTTGACCGACCCGCGGGGCTCGCGGAGATGCAATCCAGACTTAGGCCCATGCTGGAAATCTCTTTCGTCCACTGCTGATGAACCCATATGCGGGTGCCTCAGCCTGAACGACATACGGTCCTTGCATGCCTATTATCCGTGCATTTTTTCAAAAGCTCACTTCGCGAGAATGCATACCGGCGGAAACTGATTCCAAGCTAGATGTCTGCCGGCGTCAGATTTCTGCGCTATGCGCCCGCCCGGAAGGAAAGGGCAATAGAAGATGAGAACAGAAATTTGCAAGCGGCTCGGAATCGAGTTCCCGATCTTTGCGTTCAGTCACTGTCGAGATGTAGTAGCAGAGGCATCGAAGGCTGGAGCATTCGGCGTCCTCGGAGCGGTTGGATTCACACCCGAACAATTTGCGCGGGAGTTGGACCTGCTGGACAAGGCGGTTGGCGATCGGCCTTATGGGGTCGACGTTGTCGTCCCAACCCATGATGTTACCGGCGCCGAAAAGGACCCTGAAACTCTTCGCCAGGAGCTCTTCAACGGCATCCCTCAGGCACACCAAGCATACGCTAAAAAGATTCTGTCAGAAAGTGGCGTTCCCGAGCTTCCGCAGGGGACCAAACATGAGGGAGAATATCTACTTCGATCTACGGCAGCGACGGCGCGTCGGCATGTCGAGATCGCCCTGCAACACCCCAATGTTAGAGTCGTAGCAAATGCCCTTGGAGCGCCGCCGCCCGAGATGGTGCAGGCAATCAAAGCCAGTGGGCGGCTCGTGGCTGGTCTCTGTGGCAAGCCTGAGCACGCCCGAAGGCATGCCGCCGCTGGCGTGGATATCATCGTCGCGCAAGGTACCGAAGGTGGAGGGCACACGGGTGAAATCGGTTCGGTGGTGCTCTGGCCGGAAGTCGTCGAAGCAGTTAAGCCCATCCCGGTCCTGGCCGCCGGCGGTGTTGGAAGCGGTGCCCAGATTGCTGCCGCCATGGTCTTGGGAGCACAGGGCGTCTGGTGCGGCTCCCTATGGCTGACGACGATCGAGTCCGAGCTCAATGAGACCGCGAAAGAGCTCCTCATAAGCGCGAAGTCGTCCGATACCGTGCGCTCCCGCTCGCAAACCGGTAAACCTTCACGCATGCTTCGAAATCGGTGGACGGAGGCGTGGGATAAGCCAGATGCGCCTCGGCCATTACCGTTGCCGTTGCAAGATATGATTTCCGCCGAATGCTCGGCGCGCGCGAGAGCCTACCCTGCAAAAGCGCGAGAGGTCACAATCAATCCAGTGGGGCAAATCGTCGGTCGACTCAATCAAGTCAGCCGAACGCGAGATGTGGTTGCCGCCTTGGTAGAGGAGTATCTCGAAGCCGCAGACCGCCTGAACAAGATACTTGAAGCGGATCTTTATGACTCGTGATGTAACGCTAAAGGCCTCCGGATCAGCAACGGCGTCCGAAAGAGCAACCCCGCTATTTTTAGAAGACCTTTCTGTCGGCTATGCAGTCACGACGGGGGAGTGGCTCGTTACCAAAGACGACATCGTAAGTTTCGCTCGCGACTGGGACCCCCAGCCATTTCACCTGGACGAGCGAGCGGCGAAAGATAGCTTCTTTGGTCGCCTGGTCGGGAGCGGGATTCACACCTATGCCATAACAATGAGGTTATGCGTTGATGCTGGAATATTCACCGGCAATGCGGTTGCTGGCCTTGGCTTCGACCAGCTTCGTTTCGGTGCGCCCGTATATCCAGGAAACTCATTGTTAGCTCGGTTAACCGTCGCAAGTCTGCGGGTATCCAAGAGCAAGCCCGAGTTCGGCGTGGTCAACTGGCACGTTAATACGTCGGACGAGAACGGACGCTCCGTTCTGTCTGTTGTGGCAACCAATCTGTTTCGTCGTAAAATCCGATAGCAACTCCTATCTGACCAACCCGTCATCCTTACCGCGAGTAGAGCCCCTCAAGCGGCTGCAAGCCAGGTGAGATGGACGGTGTCCGGGAGCCGTGACATGGCTCGGCGGGCGGGCAGCTATAAATGGCGGAGTCTAGTCGCTCCAAGGCGATCTCGATGACCACGGTGTCTTTCAGAGGAAGAGGCACTCGGCGCTTTTCAAAATGCCGCAATTCCCGTGATCGCCCGTCCTATGATCAGCGCATGCACATCATGTGCGCCCTCGTAGGTGTTGACGGTCTCGAGATTCACCAAATGGCGCATCACCTGGAACTCGCCGGAAATCCCATTGCCCCCGTGCATATCGCGCGACATGCGAGCGATATCCAAGGCCTTGCCGACATTGTTACGCTTAACGATTGAAACCATCTCGGGAGCAAAACGGCCTTCGTCCATCAGGCGCCCAACGCGAAGACTTGCCTGAAGGCCCAGCGAGATCTCCGTCTCCATGTCAGCCAGCTTCTTCTGATAGAGCTGGTTGGCGGCGAGTGGCTTGCCGAACTGACTTCTGTCGAGGCCATACTGCCGGGCGGCGTGAAAACAATATTCCGCAGCGCCAAGGCTTCCCCAGCTGATGCCGTAGCGGGCCCGGTTTAGGCAGCCAAAAGGCCCCTTCAATCCCTGAACGCCAGGCAGCAAGGCGTCTTCAGCCACCTCGACCTCGTCCAACATGATCATGCCAGTGATCGATGCGCGGAGCGACAGCTTGTTGTCGATCTTCGGGGCGGACAGCCCCTTGGCATCTTTGTCGAGGACGAAGCCGCGGATCGCACCGCCATGACCGTCAGACTTTGCCCAGACAATGAAAACATCTGCGATCGGGCTATTGGAAATCCAGGTCTTGCTTCCTGAGATGGCGTAACCTGTCGAGGTTTTGATGGCTCGCGTCTTCATGCCGGCCGGGTCCGAACCGGCGTCCGGTTCGGTCAGGCCGAAGCAGCCGATCCATTCTCCGCTGGCGAGCTTGGGGAGATATTTGCGCTTCTGCTCTTTGGAGCCATAGGCGAAGATCGGATACATCACCAAGCTCGACTGCACGCTCATCATCGAGCGATAGCCGGAATCGATCCGCTCGACCTCTCGCGCAATCAGGCCATAAGCGACGTAGCTCGCGCCAACTCCGCCATATTCCTCCGGAATCGTTGGCCCGAGAAGGCCGAGCGCGCCCATCTCACGGAAGATGTCCAGGTCGGTATGCTCGTTAGCGAAGGCATCGATAATCCGGGGGGCCAGCTTATCCCGGGCGTAGCTGCGCGCCGTGTCGCGCACCATTCGCTCGTCGTCGGTCAGCTGCTCCTCGAGGAAAAATGGATCTGCCCAGTCGAAAGCACCAATGCCAGTCATCTCTGTCTCCTAGACCCGCGGCGCAAGCGATTGCATCCGCTGGCGGTCCCGGCGCGTCCAGCTTGCCGCTCCTTGGTACGCTCACCGCCAACGGTTGTGGTTCGTCGCGTCACGCCACTGCGACGATGATTGTTTTGTTTGCTACCGCCTCGAGCGAGGCTTCGAGGATGTCGAGACCTTCGGCTAGAACCTGGTCCGGGATGGTCAGTGGCGGAAGAAGACGGATGACGTTGAAGTGTGTCCCGCAAGCGAGGAGGATCAACCCCCGCTTTTCGGCTTCGGCAACCAACGCCGCCGTTAGCGCGCTGTCGGCGGCACGTGTTCGACGGTCGGTAACAAGCTCGAACGCGACCATGGTGCCGGGCCCACGTACCTCACCGATAAGCTCCATGCCTTGCCGACTGGACAGATTGACCAGGCGGTCGGTGATCACCTTTCCGATGCGCTCCGCCCGTGCGGTAAGATCTTCGTCCTCAATAACGTCCAGGACGGCATTGGCGGCGGCAACCGCGAGTGGATTGCCGGCATAGGTACCGCCGAGGCCGCCCACGGGCGCGGCATCCATCAGATCGGCGCGACCGACGAGCGCCGATAGCGGGAAACCACCGGCCAATCCCTTCGCCAGGGTGACGAGATCTGCCTTCACGCCGCTATGCTCCAGGGCGAAAAGCCGGCCGGTACGCGCCATGCCTGTCTGGACCTCGTCCGCGATCAGCAGGATGCCGTGCTTGTCAGCGAGTGCGCGGAGCGCCTGCAGAAAACTTGCAGGCGCGGGAACGAAGCCACCTTCGCCCTGAACCGGCTCGACGATGAAGGCGGCGACGCTGGCGGGATCGACGTCTGCGGCCAGCAGCGTCTCGATCCCGCGCAGGGCCTGCGCTTCCGACATCCCATGAAATTCGTTGGGGAACGGCGCGTGATAGACGTCGGCGGGGAAGGGGCCGAACCCCTTTTTGTAAGGCGCAACTTTGCCCGTGAGAGCCAAGCCCATCATCGTACGACCATGAAACCCACCGGCGAAGGCGATAACCGCAGGGCGGCCGGTTGCGATACGAGCAACCTTGACGGCGTTCTCGACCGCCTCTGCGCCCGTTGTGACCAACATCGTCTTCGCTGGACCGGACACCGGAGCAACCGCGTTCAACCGTTCGGCAAGGCGGATATAGCCTTCGAATGGCGCGACGTGGAAACAGGTATGCGTGAAACGCTTCGCCTGTTCGGCAACCGCTGCCATGATCCGCGGATGGCGATGACCTGTGTTGTTGACAGCTATGCCCGCAGCAAAATCGATGTAGCGTTTTCCGTCTACGTCCCACAGCTCGGCGTTCTCTGCACGATCAGCATAGATGTTCTTCGTGCCAATGCCACTCGTCACGGCTGCGATGCGACGCAGTCGAAGTTCAGAAGATAAACTCATGATAGCCTTCCCGAAAAACCGCAATTAGCAGATCGAAAGACGGGGGATATATCCTGCTTACCCCTCCGACATGAACGGTTTGAAGCGCTCGGTCGCCGAACAATATTCGTCGATAAGCCTGTATATGACGTCACGCGTGCGCTCGACTTCGTTGAGACGGCCTACAATTTGGCCGACAGGGTTGATCGTGACGGCGCGCGCTCGATCCGGATATGCGCGTGCACGGCTCGTGGCCTCTGCTGCGACGATGTCCTGAAGCGGTAGTGGCAGTGTTTAGGGGCATTCGGCATCTCCCAAGCCTTGGTCCATTCGTTCCTGAGCATCCGGCATGGCTTCCCCGTCAGCGACGTGGAACGCGTGGTGTCGCGGCTGTGCGCCTCCAACAACAGTCCCCGCTGCTGCTCGGTCAGGTCGGACTCGATCGTCGTCAACCAAAGTGATCCAGTCCAGACCCCCTGTGCGCCGAGCATCAACGCCGCTGCGATCTGAGCCCCGCTGCCAACCCCGCCCGCAGCAAGCACCGGAATCGGCGCAACTGCCTCCACGACTTCAGGCCAGAGCACCAATGAACCGATCTCGCCAGTGTGACCGCCGCCCTCGGTGCCCTGCGCGATGATCAAATCGACGCCCGCTTCCACATGCTTCTTCGCCTGCGAAACCTCACCGCACAGACCTGCGAGCAGGCGCCCGCTGCTCTTGATAGTCTCGGTCACATCGGCGGGCGGCGCGCCGAGCGCGTTGGCGATGAGGCGCACATTCGGTCGCTTAAGGGCGATCTCGACATGACGGCGCGCCGTCGCTGCAGTGGACCGGATCAGATAATCGCCCTCATGTTGGGTGCCCGCGGGCAACTCGGGCACGCCGTTGTCCGCGAGGATCTTCTTTACGTAAGCACTGGTCTCAGGCGGGATCATCGATTTGAGTTTCTGGCGAAGCTTGTCGAGATCCGGTTCGTGCGCCCAAGGATCCTTTGCGGGGATCACGACGTCCACCCCATAGGGCTTGTCACCGATGCGTGCATCAATCCAGTCAAGCTGGACCTCCAGCTCCTCAGGGGTGAAGCCCACGGCGCCGAGCACGCCGATGGCACCGGCCTTACTCGCTTCCACGACGACATCGCGGCAATGACTAAAGGCAAAAATAGGCGCGTCGATGCCAAGTCGATCGCAGATTTGAGTTCGCATGGAATCTGTCCTGTTACGGGTGCACTAGTTGCCCTAGTCTGTTCCACCGATCTCGTCGGCAGGACAGCATTGAAGATCAATCGTCATCCGATCGCACCTTCCTGGACGACGAATAGGGGTATCTTCTGGCCTGACTCGGCGCGGGCAAAGGCGAGGCGGACCGGCGTTCCGATTTGTATTGTTTCCGGGTTTTCCGCCAGGATGCGGGAAATGACCTTCACGCCCTCCGGCAGCTCGACCACGCCAGTGACGTACACGCCCCACTGTGCGAACTGCGGCGACCGATTGACCAGCACCCTCGAAAAGGTCCAGACCTTGCCCGCCCCCTCAATAGCAAGATCTTCGATCGCATCCGACCAACAATGGCAGCAAAAGCCCCTGTAATGATATTGCGTCTCGCCGCAATCGCGGCAACGCTGCACGAGGAAGATGCCGCGGTTGCACGCATCCCAGAAAGGCTTCGTTTCGACGACGGTCGAGGGAACCGGCCCCGTCCAGACGATCTCCTTTGTCCCGATCATCTCAGATCTCCAGGATATGCGCGGCGGAGCCGCGGCGGGCGAGGAATGCGGCCCCTGTGGCTGTACACATCGCGATCTTCGCATCCGGCACCTGACGGCCAGAGGCTTCACCCCTCAGCTGGCGCACGGCTTCGATAAACATGAAGATGCCGCGACGTCCAGGGTGATTGGACGCTAGGCCGCCGCCATCGGGATTGACCGGTAGACTGCCGCCATCGAGCTTCATCTCGCCCGCCGCCGCGAAGGATCCGCCTTCTCCGACGTCGCAAAAGCCCGCGCCCTCGAGATCCACGACCACGTTGAAGGTGAAGGCGTCGTAGATCATCGCAGTGTGGATGTCTGCTGGGCGTCGGCCCGACATCGCGTAGGCATCACCGCAAGCGCGCGCCACCATCTCGCGGCTTTCCGTGGCCCAGTCCGTCTTGCCGCCGCCATGGGTCATCAACGCCTCGCCGAAGCCGCGGATCCAGACCGGCGGCTTTGCGCACTCCGCGAACAGATCAGGATGGGCGACGACGATCGCCCCGGCGCCGTCACTGACCACGCAGCAATCGAGCTTGTGAAGTGGCGTTGCGATGATCGGTGAGGACAGCACGTCGTCAACCGTGATACGCTCCCGCCGCATGGCATCGGGATTGCGCGCCGCGTGCTCGCGCATGGTCGTGGCGACGTGCGCCAGCTGTTCGCTGGTGAGCCCCGTGTCGTGCATGTAGCGCTGGGTAAGCATGCCCATGAAAGCAATGACGGTGGTACCGTAGATCTGCTCAAAAGCGTCGGGGATCGGAACCATCTCCGTTCCGGTGAGCTGGTTGTAGGAAACCGTTCCGACGTTGACCCGACGTGACCTGGTGGTGGCGCCGTATGCGATCAGCGCGCATTTGAAGATGCCGGCATGAATGCCCAGGACGGCGCGGTTCACATAATAGCCGAGAGAGGCGCCGCCGACGTCCGTCTCGTCGATGAACTTGGGTTTCAGGTTGAGGTAGTCTGCCGCCATTGTCGATGTACAGATCCCAAGCTGACCACCCTCCGGGGCGGTCGCGGCCACGAACAACGCGTCGATATGGGACGGCGATAAGCCAGCATCAGCGATCGCTCCACGCGACGCTTCGGCCAGTAGCTGCCACTCACTCTTCTCTTGAGCGAAGCGGGTCGGATGCTCGTATGCACCGACGATAGCTGCTGTCTCTCCAAGCCTGATGTTGGCCATTGCTAGTGTCTCACTTGATGGCCGCGAAACCCAGTTCCCGGAGGAGTTGAGCGGTTGCGCTGCCGTTTGGGTTTCGTATTTAATCAGAACGGCGGTGACGATCAGCCCGAGCCCCGGCCTTCGAGAATGCTGGACATCAGTTCCTGCGCCAGAACGCGAGCCGCGACCCGATTCTTCTTGCTGGTATTGCCCGAAGGCAATTCGGCCACCTGGAAAAGGAAGCTCGGCACCTTGTACTCTGCAATGTGCTGAACAAGAAAGTCGCGGAGCAGCTCGCTTTCAAGAGGCTCCCCCCCGCGCGTGGTGAACAATCCAATAACCGATTCGCCTTTGACTTGATCAGGCACTCCGACGACGACTGCGTCAGCCGCGCTCGGATGGGCGCAGATCGCCGATTCAATCTCGGCTGGCGAGATATTGGCGCCGCCGCGGATGATCAACTCACTTCGGCGAGTGACGAAAGTGTAATAGCCCTCCGCGTCACGACGGAGCAAGTCTCCCGAACGTATCCATCCGTCCGCCGTCATGCGCTCAGACGTCAGCTCGGGCTGGTCATGATAGCCCAGAAATGATCCTGGACTGCGGATCAAGGCCTCGCCCGCCGCTCCGTCCGCGACTTCGCGTCCCTCGTCGTCGAGGAGGCGCAGCTGCGCACCTTCGACAAGCCGTCCGAGCGTTCCCACAGGACCGCCGACATCCCGGACAGGATGAACCGCGAGCACCGGGAAGGATTCGGTCAACGCCCATCCTTCGCACAACCGGTGACCCAACCGGCGTTCCACCTCGGCAACGATCGTTTCATTGCGTGGCTCTCCGCCAAGGAACAGCTTGCGCAGAGAGCCCGTGTCAACGCTGCGTTCTTTCATGATGTTGAGCATCATCGCGTACATGCTCATGGTTCCAGCAAAGGCCGTTATACGCTCGTTTTTGATCAGATCGAGTGTGCGCGTCGGGCTGAACTGTTTTTCCAGAACGATCGTGCACCCCGTTGCAAGAGCCGTCTGAGACAACGTGCACAGGCCGAACACCCACGCCAGAGACATGGCGACCAGAACACGATCGGCAGGCTCAAATCCCCAAGCCTGACGATAGTGCTCAGCACTCCACGTCTCCGAACCATGCGAGCGCTCGACAGGCTTTGGAAGAGAGGTCGTCCCGGAAGTGTAGCTGATCAGGAGTGGCTGGGGCGCCGGAAGATCCAGCGGCGGGAATATGCCTCCAGCCACTGTCAATTCGTCCAATGAAGGGATGCCCGATACTTGACGACCCTCCTTGGAAAGCAGAACGAGTTTCGGGCTTGCCCCAATCTCAGAGATCACCGCCTGTGTCAGTTTCAGGAGGGCGGCATCGACGATCACTACGCGAGGGACTGCGTTCGATATCGCATAGCGTAACTCACGTGCCTTGAATGCAGTGTGGATCGGTGTGAACACCGCGCCAAGGCGCGCCGCAGCCTGATAAACGATCAGATGCTCCACCGAGTTTTCGGCGAACATCATCACCCGGTCGCCTATGCCAACGCCGAGTTCTGCCAGCCCGCAAGCAACAGTCTGACTTTGCCGATCAAGCTCCCTGTAGGTCAGTATCCGCGGCCCCATCTTGATGGCGACGGCCTGGCCCCGCTCTTCGGCATGAACGGCCACAAGGTTGGCGTGGTTCAAGGCTGCTTGCTCCCAATGCTGATAGTGGCAGGCCCTCGTCCTGCTGCGCTGTCCGCCCCCCGGTCGCCACGAGCTGTGGAATAATAATCCGCCGCATATTGTGCCATGACAAGGAGGCCAAGCGGTGCGAACGGCGCCATCGCTTCACGAAGCCTCGATGACACGCTCGAACCAAGTTTTGAAAGGCGGACGGAACACACGCCAAGCATCATCGGCGCAAAGAGCAGGCTTGTCCAAAACCGGTCCCGGGCAAGCAAATCCCTTATAGGATCTCCTGGCCATCCTGCCAGGATATGTTCGATCGCCAATGCCTGAGCTCCTAGTATCGACTTGACGCATTTTCTATCTAAAGTCGCGATCGGGCGTTGGCTTCGCTGGCACTCGAGGCCCACCGCAGTCGATCATTATACGTAGATTAGTAGGCAGTTTGACGCCGCAAAACATTCCGTTTCTTCGAGATGAACTTTTGGAATCCCAGAACCAACCACGTTGTTTCGTGCACTAAGGTCGTCCGCGCCGGTCATGTCGGATCTGCTTGGGTTGGCGGACGGCTTGGCGTCGTTCTGAAATCGTCGAAGCACGGGACCAAAAAGAGTGATAATCGACCCGCATGTTCATGTGTTGGACAAGGGCCACTGGCCTAAGGAATGGTGGGATTGGGTGGCGCGCGATTGGGCAAATAGGGTGCCCGGGCGCAAGCCAGAGGATATCGTAGAGAAGGCAGAGGAGAACTTGCTGGATCCGGATGGTGGGCGTCTGATCTCGCAAATGGATTCTGCCGGCGTCGATGTCTCCGTCATTCTTCCTATCGATTGGGGTGTGGATTATCACGCCGCCCGAACCCTTGATGAAATCAATCAGCACGCGGAGGCCGTTGCGCGGTTGCATTCAGATCGCCTAATCGCTTTCGCAGGCATTGACCCCCGCCGAGAGGGGGCCTCTGACAAGCTCGAGCGTTGGCTGAGCGGCTCTTTCAAGGGGCTCAAGCTTTATCCCTCGACTGGCTTCTATCCGGCGAGCGCGGAGGCGTTCGCACTTTACGAGGTGTGTGCGGCGCGAGATATGCCGGTTCTCTTTCACACTGGCGATCCCTTGCCCGTCATGGACAAGGAGTATGCGCGACCCAAGCACTTCGCTGCCGTCACGAAGGCTTTTCCGCGTCTGAAGATATTCCTCGCCCATTGCGGATACGGTCAGACAGACGAATGGAATGATGCCTTGGAAGTCGCAGCTCAGTCCGAGCGCGCCTGCCTCGAGCTGTCTGTTCTGCTATGGGACGATTCTACCGAAGAGAAGGAAGTCGAGCTGGTAAGAAAGATCGACCAGGCTCGAAATCGCGTGGGTATTGAGAGAATCCTCTTTGGTACGGATCACGTCTCTGGAAAGAAGATCAGACCTCCCGGTTTCCTCGACAAGGTCGTTTCCATGTTCAGACGACTGCCGGACACCGCGAGGAAGGCCGGAGTTTCAATAACTGCCGCTGAGCATGACAAGATCATGGGCGGCAATGTTCAGCAGCTGATCAATGTGGATTGGAGCAGATTCCGTCAGACGTCTTGAAGATCCACTTCGGAGGGGGAATGCCAACGAGAAGACAAGCGAGAAAGTGTGAAATTGCGGTTGCCGTACGAGGCGTGTCGCGCAACCGGTTTCATGCTGGCAATCGCAGACCGCATTTCAAGCGCAGCGGGACAACCATCCCGGCGCGTCTTGGCAGCGATCCAGTGTTCACAGAAGCGCTTGTCCCAAGCTAGTCGACCATTCTCGAATGTCCGTTAACAGCGAGGCCGCCATAACCATTGCTCGCTCTCACTACTTGCCGGGAAAACTCTAACGACTGCATCGATCCAGGGGGACCACACCGCATGACCAATACGTCAAAATTCATTAAAGCATTCCGAAGCGAGGCGCCGAGCTGCTCGCTATTGTCTCTGACAGCGTCGATTGCCTTTGCGGCGAGCGCGAGCGCCGCAGAGTTTCCGATTAAAGCGCCGCCAGTGATACCAGACCTGACTTGGCACGGGATCACGCTAATCGGTACTATCGACGTGTCAGGCCAATATCAATATAATGGCGCACCTTATGCCGGAAACATCTATTCGCCATCATCACTAATTGCGCCGACGAACAGGTCCTCTCAGTTCCTTCTTGCGCCTAACCAGTCGCGTCAATCCTACGTCGGAGTCAAGGTCGAAGAAAATCTGGCGTCCGATCTGAACTTTATCGCTAGAGCGGAAATGGGCTTCATTCCGACGACCGGCGAACTTGCGGACGGGCTTAAGAGCGTTAAGATCAACAATGGCATTGCGTTAAACCAGCAGAACTTCAACGCTGATGGTTCTCGCGCCGGGCAGATTCTAAACGGTGAAGCCTGGGCCGGCTTCGACAGCAAACAGTGGGGTACGGTCCATGTGGGCCGCAACTTGTCCGTCTCGGCGGACATGCTGGGCGCTTACGATCCGCTGGCTTCTTTCGGGTTCTCCCTACTCGGTTACGTCAGCTATTTTTCGGGGATGGGGTCTGCGGAAACCGCAATTATCGACGATTCGATCAAATACCTGAAAAACTGGGGTCCGGTCCGGATAGAGGCGATGTACGGTCATCCGAATACGAATGCCAAAGACTTTTGGCAAGCCGAGATCGGCTACGTGTTGCCTCAGTTTTCGATCGATGCACTAGGGGGCGTAATGCATGACGCGATCAGCGTGAGCAGTCTATCTAGCACGTTACCAGGGGCCTTGGGCTCGAACTTCCTGGGCGCCCGCGTTTTCGATGCCAGCATGTACGGCGTGTTGGCGAAGTATGTGTTCCCGGTCGGTGTGAACGGTCCGCTTTCAACGGCCGCTTCGAAGTTCATTCTGAGCGGTGGCTACTCGCGGGTTACTTTTTCTAATCCGGCAGATGGTGGCAGAACCCCAGGCTTCTCAACGATTGGTAGCTACCAGATCGGGCCGACCCTCTCGCAAAACGGCTCATCAGGGTTCGGTATCGTCAACTACAGCTATACCGGCGGCGACCGTCTAGTGGATATCAGTTTCATCACTGGCAAATACCAATACGATGACCAGCTGGCATTCACATTGGCCTATTATCGCTTTGACCAGAACAGTTACGGGCATGGTGTCAACAGCATTCCCGGCATCACCGCGGCCAGCTTTTCCAACGCGGATTGCTCCAGCGCGTCGTTCTTGAACTGCGCCGGCTCAGAACAAGTAGGCTCCTTCCGTGTCGACTACCAGTATACAAAAAATCTCATGTTCTACGCCGGCATGGCGTACTCGAAGGTCTCAGGCGGTCTCGCATTCGGCTATCTCAAGACCTACACCTACGACCCGACCATTGGTTTGCGTTTTACGTTCTGAAGAGGGCAGGGATGTCCTTCGTGGACTCCACCATAGCCATGTGGCGGCGGCGTGCTCTGAAGCCCCGCCGTTCCCTTCGGTAACTCGTCGCCATGGAATGGCGCCTGCGCAGCTTGTTGGACCTTGTTCTTTTCTCTATCGCGCTCGGGATCTGATTGGCTTGTGCTACAAAAGCTTTCCGCCCGATTCACCTCAAGGGCGAGTACTTGCTACCACCCTCTCTTGAAACGGGGGACCACTCCAGCGGGATGACGGTCTAAGCAATTGCATCCTGCGCGAATCGAATTCCTTTCGTTGGGTATTTGCCACGGCTCTCACTCCGGCGGAGCTCCTTCACTCTCTGGACTTTCCCGGTGTGGATGCCCCCACACCGGGACTTTTATTCGTGGTCGCCTTCCAATCGCGAACGGTTTCGTGATCTGTGTCGATCTTCAAGCACCTCTACGCTCTGTTCGACAAAGCGTTCAACGCAAGCGCGCTGCAGGGATAGGACCCCCGCTTCGCGATAGAGGAGGTCTAGACTGCAGCTTTCGCTTGATGTCAGCCACCTTGGCCGTCAATCCGTCGGTTTGTGCTGCGGTCTGAACCGGCCGCGGTCTGCTTCAAGGGCAAGTCGCGAGCGATCGGCAGCCGCCGTCTCGACATGAGAGGCCGCGGCCTTCGCCGGCCTGAAGGCCCGCTCGTCCGCGCCTGCCCATTCGCCGTGCGGCCGCCGTCCCCTGAAGCGGCCCGCTCGCGCCGGCTCTGGTCGACCGCACCCGAGGGACCATGTTGCCCGGGGATTGTCACGTTATACAACTAGCCCAACACGAACATGACTTGCTGCTGGCATTGGAAATGCTGGCGGATGCGCTCAGAGTTGGCTTGAATACGCCTTATCCTATCAACATTTCGCGACAGGACGAAATAGCGGACCCCTCAAGCGATGCGCTGACCGCCGACGCAATTAGCATTATGGTCGCCCGGCGACTGCCGGAGCAATCCATCATCATTGATGAAGCAATAACTTCGGTGGGACAGATTCACGCCCTAGCGGATGTACTTCCGCCCCACGACACGCTGTCCCTCACAGGAGGATCGATTGGAATTGGGATTCCGCTTGCAACCGGCGCCTCGATTGCCGCCCCGGACCGAAAGGTTGTGGCACTGCAGGCCGACGGCAGCGGTATGTACACCGTGCAGGGCTTATGGACGCAGGCGCGCGAGAAACTCAACGTAGTGACGATTATCTATGCCAACAGCGCCTATCGCATTCTACAGGGCGAGATGACAAACGTGGGCGTGAATGAGTATGGCCGCAACGCGCGCCGCATGCTCGCTCTTGACGAACCCCGCCTCGACTGGTGTTCGATCGCCAAGGGTATGGGCGTCGAGGCGGGACGAGCAGATACTGCCCAAGCTTTTCGTCGTCTTCTCGATTCAGCGATGGCCGGTGATGGACCTTTTCTTATCGAAGCGACAATCGAATGAGGACCGTTCCATTGAGAACAACGTTCGCAAGGTGAGTTGCGAGGCACATCACCTCGCCAAGAGATGACACTACGGCTCGGCGGGCGAACGCTGCATGGCAATTTCGGTTGCCGTCCCTATCGGCGATGCCACGGCGCGAGAACTCATCCAAAGACTGGCACCGAAGGTTCGTGCGTTGACCATTGGTCCCGGCACCGATCCCAGCGTAGAAATGGGGCCGCTCGTGACGAAACAACACCGTGACAAGGTCCGCGCTTACGTCGACGCCGGCGTTGCCGAGGGTGCAGAACTCGTTGTTGATGGGCGCGACTTTAAGCGACAAGGGTACGAGAACGGTTACTTCATAGGGGGAAGCCTGTTCGACCGAGTGACAACTGAGATGAAAATCTGTCGAGAGGAGATCTTCGGCCCTGTGCTCGCGGTGGCTCGCGCTGGTTCATACGATGAGGCGGCCGACATGATAAATAAGCACGAGTTCGGAAACGGCACCGCGATATTCACCAGAGACGGGGATGCGGCACGGGAATTCGCTCACCAGATTCAGGTCGGAATGGTCGGCATAAACGTCCCTATTCCCGTTCCGATGGCATTTCATTCGTTCGGCGGGTGGAAAGCTTCTCTTTTCGGAGACCACCACATGCACGGCCCCGAGGGAGTGCGATTTTACACCAAATTGAAAACAATCACGACGCGATGGCCAACGGGCATCCGGAGCGGCGCAGAATTTGTGATGCCAACGATGAACTGAACGTGGGCTTCTCCTCAGCATACGAAGTCCGTTCCTTCCGGCCCGACCTGGCGACTCTAAGCAACTGAAATTGTGATTTAGGTTCACAAAAAGAGGGCCACTCCTTTCGGAGTGGCCCGCCAAGTCAGGGAGGAAACGTCCCCAGAGGGACCTCTGTGATCAGGCCGCCGCCTGTTCGATCGGTGAAAATGGGAGGCCGAGGCTCTCAGCTACCGCTCTGTAAGTGAGCCGGCCCCGATGGACATTGAGACCTGCGCGCAGATGCGGATCATCGAGCACTGCTGCGAGCCCCCTATTGGCAAGGGCTAGCCCAAACGGCAGTGTCGCATTGTTCAGCGCATGGCTCGAAGTCAGTGGGACGGCTCCCGGCATATTGGCGACACAGTAGTGAATCACCCCATCCACCTCATACGTCGGATCAGCGTGCGTAGTTGGACGTGAGGTCTCGAAACAGCCGCCTTGATCAATCGCAACGTCGACAATCACAGAGCCCTTACGCATCGAACTCAACATGCTACGGGTGACGAGTTTGGGTGCGCTCGCACCCGGCACAAGTACGGCGCCTATGACAACGTCCGCCGCAAAGACCTCCTCCTCGATGGCTTGGAGGGTCGAGAACCTGGTCCGAACGCGGCCCTCGAATAGTTCATCCAACTCGCGCAGCCTAGAAATAGAGCGGTCAAGGATTGTAATCTCGGCACCCAAGCCTGCCGCCATCCGGGCCGCGTGGGTACCGACAACGCCACCTCCGACCACCACTATCCTAGCGGGCTGGACACCGGGAACCCCACCGATCAGCAACCCTCGCCCCCCGGCGTATCGCTTCAGGGCCGCACCGGCTGCTTCGATCGCGAGCCTGCCAGCGACCTCGCTCATCGGCGCCAGCAGCGGAAGACCACCATGCACATCAGATACGGTTTCATAGGCGACAGCAGTGCAGCCAGATTCCATAAGGCCCTTGGCTTGCTCTGGATCAGGCGCCAGATGAAGATAGGTGAAGAGTATCTGGTTCTCTCGCAGGAGGGCCCACTCGGAGGGCTGGGGCTCCTTTACTTTCACGATCATCTCACTCGATGCAAACACCTCCTGAGCCGAGTCCGCAAGAGTCGCGCCAGCTTTGTGGTAGTCCTGGTCTGCCGCGCCGATGCCGACGCCGGCATCGGTTTCGATCACCACAGTGTGGCCGGCAGCTACATATTCACGAACTGCTCCAGGGGTGAGACCAACGCGATACTCATACGTCTTGATTTCCTTTGGAACACCAACTTTCATCTCCCCCCTCCGATCTGGAATATCTCCTTTTAGCCGTAAGAGTAGTTTGATTTTCTGCAAACTTGCGAAGCTGAAACGAAAAGGTGCAGAACTTTAACTGCTTTTTGGCACTACCACGCAGGATTCCAAACAAATGGATGCCGATAGAATCGACCTAACAATTCTCGCCGAGCTCAGCTCTAACGCACGGATCAGTCAGACTGAACTCTCCAATCGAATGGGTTTGTCCAGCACTGCAATTGCGCGACGTCAGCGTACGCTAGAAGAGGAAGGCTACATCACTGGATATCAGGCGACGCTTGACCTCACTCGGTTCGGTCTCAACACAACGGTGCTGGTGAGAGTCACGCTGGATAGTCAAAGTGACGAGGCATTGAAGTTATTCGAAACTGGTATTGTCAAATGCCCATCGGTCGTTCGTTGCTTTCTAATGTCTGGAAGCGACGACTATCTTCTCATAGTGCTTGCTCGAAACATTGAGGATTTCGAACGAATTCACCGTACTGAACTCTCTTGTCTCCCGCGAGTTTCACGCATTCAGTCAAACTTTGCCATACGTGAAATAGTCAGCCGCGCAGTGCCTCCGGCGATCTTCGGAAACCCGGTGCGCTACGCAGGCAGATAACTCAACCAGCTTAACGTAAGCAATAAGACCGCAATTATTCTGTGCGACTTGCCAGCGGCCGCGTTCGAGCATCGCGCACATCCGAGCTCGGCGCCGATCATCTGCGATCCCGAATTTTGACAAATTGATCAACGCCTCAAGGACTCGGATCGTCCATGCTCGGGAGCCGGCCGTCGGTTCGATGAACCGCATCTGGCTTCCCCACATCAGTGAGTTCGATGCGACGCCTAGACGGTTTTCTCCGTTAGTGATGCTTGAGGTCTTCTGCTCGGCGGTTCATTAGGCGACGCTCATGTGCGAGGGGGAGGATCTGACCATTGTGCTAACAAGAGAGTTGGCCGTAACCCTGCGCTTTGTGACGAACAAGAGTCCGACGTACCGTTCGGGAGCCGGGGTTGGATGCCTTGCTTTCGCAAAAATCGTTAGTTGCGGGGATAGGATTTGAACCTATGACCTTCAGGTTATGAGACTGAAAGTCGGAATCAAACAATGAAGGCGCCCAGAAGCGCCCAGGACAATTAGCCCGGTTCATCCCTTTTATACGCTACGGCTACCCCGCAACCCTACCTCCACACTTGACTCTTTCTTGCCGGACCAACTTACGATTCTGTTGCCTCGGACCGATTATGGTCCGGGAAGGGACCATGCGCGGCAAGGACGAACAGGCCAAGATCGAGTTATTAGGGTCGGCAGATTCCGCGAAAATACCGCCTGTCCCGAAGCGCCGTCGCAACCGCGGCATGCCGCCGCCCGCGACGTTCGATATCGATACGCTGCCAAGCAGCTCCAATTTGACGGCATTGGAAGCGGCCGCGGTCATCCGGCGCACGCCCGGAGCGCTTGAGCAGTGGCGGCGCGATCCAAATCACCCGCTGAAATGGCGCTACGTCGACGGCCGCCCGCTCTACCGGGTGGATTCGGTGCGCGAATATTTGGCTAAATGCGATAAAGCCACTA
>NZ_JACMYO010000175.1 GCF_020889685.1 Bradyrhizobium oropedii | reverse complement strand
CTGACGCGGGTGCCGCTGGCCTCCAGCGAGATCGCCGGCGTGCTCAATCTGCGCGGCCGCATCGTCACCGTGGTCGACATGCGTGCCCGGCTCGGCCTGCCGAAGGCCGATGACGGCAAGCTGCCGATGGCGGTCGGCGTCGACCAGCGCGGCGAATCCTATGGCCTCCTGATCGACCAGATCGGCGAGGTGTTGCGGCTGCCCGATGACGGCCGCGAGGACAATCCGGTCAACCTCGATCCCCGCATGGCCAAGCTCGCCGGCGGCGTCCACCGCCTCGACGGCCAGCTGATGGTCGTCCTCGATATCGATCGCGTGCTCGAACTGGTGCCCAAAACAGATTCAAGGACAGCTGCTGCAGCGTAACGTTCCGCCGCGGAGACGGCGGATTCTACAAGGAGGCCAACACATGAAGACATGTCTTGTCGTCGACGATTCCGGTGTGGTGCGAAAGATCGCGCGCCGCATCCTCGAAGGAATGGAATTCACCGTCATCGAGGCGGAGGACGGCGCGGTCGCGCTCGAGGCCTGCAAGCGCGCGCTGCCTGACGCCGTGCTGCTCGACTGGAACATGCCTGTCATGGACGGCTTCGAGTTCCTCGTGCAGCTCCGCCGCATGCCCGGCGGCGATCAGCCCAAGGTCGTGTTCTGCACCACCGAGAACGGCATCGACCACATCTCGCGGGCGCTGCACGCCGGTGCCAACGAATACATCATGAAGCCGTTCGACAAGGACATCGTGATCGCGAAATTCCAGGAGGTGGGTCTGCTGGCGCTCGATGCGTCGGCCGAAGCCTAATACCCAGTTTCACCCTTTGCCCTTGCGAGGCCCCGTGACGCCCCCCGACTACGAGTATCTGCGTAAGCTCCTGAAGGACCATTCCGGTCTCGATCTGTCTGCGGACAAGCAGTACCTGATCGAGAGCCGCCTGCTGCCGCTGGCGCGCAAAAGCGGATTGTCCGGCATCCCCGACCTGGTCGCCAAGATCAGGGCCGGCTCGTCCACCCACACCGTTCAGGTGGTCGAAGCCATGACCACCAACGAGACCTTCTTCTTCCGCGACAAGGTGCCGTTCGATCATTTCCGCGACACCATCATGCCTGAAGTGCTGAGAGCACGCGCCGCGCGCCGCAGCGTGCGGATCTGGTGCGCCGCCGGCTCGACCGGTCAGGAGCCCTATTCGCTGGCGATGTGCCTGAATGAAATGGGGGCTGCGCTTGCGGGCTGGCGGGTCGAGATCATCGCGACCGATCTGTCGCAGGAGGTGCTCGAGAAGTCGAAGGCCGGCATCTACAGCCAGTTCGAGGTGCAGCGCGGGCTGCCGATCCAGATGCTGGTCAAGTACTTCAAGCAGTCGGGAGAACTCTGGCAGATCAATCCCGAGTTGCGCGCGATGGTGCAGCACCGTCAGCTCAATCTGCTGCACGATTTCTCCCAGCTCGGCACTTTCGATGTGATCTTCTGCCGCAACGTGCTGATCTATTTCGATCAGGACACCAAGATCAACATCTTCAACCGTCTGGCCCGGTTGATGGAGGCCGACGGCTTCCTGGTGTTGGGCGCCGCCGAAACGGTGGTTGGCTTGACCGACACGTTCAAACCCATTCGCGAGCGGCGTGGCCTGTACCGGCCGAGCGGCGTGCGGGCAGCGCTCGCCATGCCGAGGCCTGCCATGGCGGTGGGATATTGAGCGATGACCGAGGACGGCAAATCCGTTGAGCGGGTCACCTTCAGCCGGGGCGTCGATGTCTGCATCATGGCCATCGACGGCACCTGGCGGCGCGACTGCCAGCTCAACGCCATCTCCGACAATGATGCGTCGCTGACCGTCGAAGGTTCCATTCAGGGGCTCAACCTGAAGGAGTTCTTCCTTCTGCTGTCCTCGACCGGGCTCGCCTATCGCCGTTGCGAACTGGTTCGCGTCAACGGTGCCGACATGGACATCAGCTTCCTCAAGGGCAAGCCGAGCAAGCGGCGATCGGCCGCCGACGAAGAGCGGGCCAGAGCCTGACGTCAGGAAGGCCTGATCCGGGCCGGGCGGGCATGGCCTGCCGCTGATCCGAATTTGGAACGGATCGTCGCCTGATGGGTTGAGGCGTCGTCGGGACAATTCGGGGTGATTGTGCCGAACCCGGCGGTTTGCCGGTCTGGCGGATCAATTCAGCAGACGCGCCGGTGCCTCTGAATCGCGCAGCCGGCCGAGCGCCATGCCAAGGCCGGTATCGCAGGTTTTCAGGGCCGTGGACGCTGCGACATAGCGCGGGGTAACGTCGTCAAGGACGAAGATGTTGGCGGGGGCGTCCTGCTCGGCCAGCAATGCTTCGCGCGCAATCGCCGCTTCGATCAGCCGCAGGCTCGCCTGGACATGGCCAATCAGTGCGACCAGGTCCGTCACGATCAGATTGTAGGGATCGTTGCCCTCGTCCAAACACGCCGCAATGCCGTCCGCCGCTGCATTTTCCATGCATGTTTCTCCACTGCCCCCACTTTTAGGGACCGCGGTGCTACTTGTGCGTTAAGCGGACGTCCCGTACAAATACGGGTCCATTGATCGAGATGGTCGAGTTACTTCTTGTGCAGTCTGGGCAGCACGCTTCACCACTGATGGACGAGACATATGGTTGAGAATGGCGCTCCTCGCGGGGAAATCTTTGTAGTCGACGACGACCCCGCCGTTCGCGAGACGCTCTCCGTGGTCCTGTCGACCGCCGGCTACAAGGTGATCTGCTTTGCGGACGGCGCCGCGCTGCTCGCGGTGGCGCGCAGCAGGACGCCGGCATGCATCCTGCTCGACGTGCATATTCCCGGCAAATCCGGCCTCGATATCCTCAAAGAGCTGCACGGCGAGGATTATCCGGCGCCGATCTTCATGATCTCCGGTCAAGGCGACATCACGATGGCGGTCAGCGCCATCAAGAACGGCGCGCTCGACTTCATCGAGAAGCCCTTCCGCGGCAACGAGATCGTCAGCCGCCTCAATGAGGCGATCGACGCCTACACACGGCGTCAGGCCGAGACGTCGGCCTCGCGCATTGCCTCGCTGCACTTTCCGGGCCGCGAGCCGCTCACCCGCCGCGAGCGCGAGGTGCTCGAGCAATTCACGGGCGGCGCCTCCAACAAGGAGGCCGGGCGCCACCTCGGGATCAGCCCGCGCACCATCGAGGATCACCGCGCCAACATCATGAAGAAGCTCGGCGCGCGCAACGCCGCCGACCTCGTCCGCATCGTGATGACGGCGCAGCAAAAGTAAGCCAGAGTCCGCGAAGCCCGGTTTACGCTCCGATTGCCGCATCGCGGGGTTTGTGCGCCGCACGCCCGGCACACCGGCGGCGAACGGCACGTCTACGCCGCGCGCGGGACGACACGTCCGGAAATCCTGTATATGCGTGGCGCAGGGCATGCGTGCCGAGACCCGCGCGCGTGCGAGCAATGTCGAGACACGCGATATCGTAACACGCAATATCGAAGCATATGGCGCATCCAAGATGACCAAGAAGAACAAGACCCCGGACCAATTGCGCAGCGCGCGCTGGTTCGCACCCGACGATTTGCGCGCCTTCGGCCATCGTTCGCGCGCGATGCAGATGGGCTACGCGCCGGAGGAATGGCGCGACCGGCCGGTGATCGCGATCATCAACACCTGGTCGGACGCGCAGCCCTGCCACATGCATTTCAAGAGCCGGGTCGACGACGTCAAACGCGGTGTGCTGATGGCCGGCGGCTTTCCGCTGGAGCTGCCGGCGCTGTCGCTGTCGGAATCGCTGCTGAAGCCGACCACGATGCTCTACCGCAACATGCTGGCGATGGATGCCGAGGAACTGCTGCGCGGCCATCCGGTCGACGGTGTGGTGCTGATGGGCGGCTGCGACAAGACCACGCCCGGCCTGCTGCTCGGGGCTACCAGCATGAACCTGCCGGCGATCTATCTGCCGGCCGGGCCGATGCTGCGCGGCAATTGGAAGGGCCGCACGCTGGGCTCCGGCTCGGACGCCTGGAAATACTGGGACGAGCGCCGCGCCGGCAAGATCTCCGACAAGGACTGGGTCGACATGGAGGCCGGCATCGCCCGCAGCTACGGCACCTGCATGACCATGGGCACGGCCTCGACCATGACCGCGATCGCCGAAGCCATCGGCATGACCTTGCCCGGCGCCTCGTCGATCCCCGCAGCCGATGCCAACCACATCCGCATGAGCTCGGAGGCCGGCCGCCGCATCGTCGAGATGGTGTGGGAAGATCTGACCCCGCAGAAAATCCAGACCCGCAAGGCCTTCGAGAACGCGATCACGGTCGCGATGGCGATGGGCTGCTCGACCAACGCCATCATCCACCTTATCGCGCAGGCGCGCCGCGCCGGCCAGGACATCTCGCTCGACGATTTCGAGACCGCAAGTCGCAAGGTGCCTGTGATCGCCAACGTGCGTCCGAGCGGCGACCTCTATCTGATGGAAGATTTCTTCTATGCCGGCGGGCTGCCCGCCCTGATGAACCGGATCAAGCCGCATCTGCATCTCGACTGCATGACCGTGTCGGGCAGGACGCTCGGCGAGAACATCGACGGCGCGGAAGTCCATAATGACGACGTCATCCGCACCGTCGAAAACCCGATCTACAAGGAGGGCGCGCTGGCGGTGCTGAAGGGCAATCTCGCGCCGGACGGCTGCGTCATCAAGCCAAGTGCCTGCGATCCGCGCTTCCTCAAGCACACCGGGCCTGCGCTGGTGTTCGACGACTATCCGTCGATGAAAAAGGCGGTCGACGATCCCGATCTCGACGTCACGGCCGATCACGTGCTGATCCTGCGCAATGCGGGGCCGCAGGGCGGCCCGGGCATGCCGGAATGGGGCATGCTGCCGATCCCGACCAAGCTGGTGAAGCAGGGCGTGCGCGACATGGTGCGGCTGTCGGATGCGCGGATGAGCGGCACCAGCTACGGCGCCTGCATCCTGCACGTCTCGCCGGAATCCTATATCGGCGGCCCGCTGGCGCTAGTGAAGAACGGCGACCGCATCACGCTCGATGTCGCCGCGCGCACCATCAATCTCGATGTGCCGGAGGCGGAGCTCGCCAGGCGCCGCGCGGAATGGAAGCAGCCTGAGAAGCGCTTCGAGCGCGGCTATGGCTGGATGTTCTCCAAGCACATCAAGCAGGCCAATGAGGGCTGCGACTTCGATTTCCTCGAGACCGGGTTCGGCAAGCCGGTGGGCGAGCCGTCGATTTACTAGCCGTCGTTCCGGGGCGATGCGTAGCATCGAACCCGGAACCCATTTCACCACAGCGCTTGCGGCCCGATGGATTCCGGGCTCGCGCTTCGCGCGCCCCGGAATGACGAACGGAGCATCATGTCAAAACTCAGCGACGCCACCCGCAACAAGCTGAAATCCGTCTCCACTGCCACCGTCGCGACCGCGTTGTTCAAGCGCGGCTTGCGTATCCAGATGATCCAGGATGTTCACCCCCTGAGCCCGGATCAGCCGACCATGGTCGGCGAAGCCTTCACGCTGCGCTACATGCCGGCGCGCGAGGACCTCAACACGATCGAGGTGTTCCGCGATCGTGCGCATCCGCAGCGCAAGGCGATCGAGGATTGCCCTGTGGGCGCCGTGCTGGTCATGGACAGTCGCAAGGATGCGCGCGCGGCATCGGCCGGCGCGATCCTGGTGACGCGGCTGATGAAGCGCGGCTGTGCCGGCGTCGTTACCGATGGCGGCTTCCGCGATTCGGCCGAGATCGCGCGGCTCGGCTTCCCGGCCTTTCACCATCGCCCGAGCGCGCCGACCAATCTGACGCTGCACCAGGCGATCGAGATCAATGTCCCGATCGGCTGCGGCGACGCGCCGGTGTTTCCCGGCGACGTGATCCTCGGCGACAGCGACGGCGTCATCGTGATCCCGGCGCATCTCGCCGACGAGATCGCCAATGAGACCTTCGAGATGACCGCGTTCGAGGATTTCGTCACCGAGCAGGTCCAGAACGGTCGCGGCATCTTCGGCCTCTATCCCGCGACCGACGAGCAGACGCTGAAGGATTTCGCGGCCTGGCGGAAGGCGAAGGGAAGGTAGGCGCTGCCGCCATACCCTCGGCCGTCGTCCCTGCGAAAGCAGGGACCCATAACCACAGGGAGGAGTTTGGCGAAGACCAGCAGTTGCGTTGCGTGCCGTGGTACTGCGACTTCCTCGCTCGATAGATCACGCGGTATGGATCCTGGCTTTCGCCGGGACGACGATGGGGAGGGACCGCTCAAACTAAGGCCCGTCCCGTAGCCCCGTAGCCCGGATGGAGCGAAGCGCAATCCGGGATTCTTGCTTTACCTCGCCCCGCTTGCGGGGAGAGGTCGGATCGCATGCAGCATAGCAGAATGCGATCCGGGTGAGGGGGTACAGGTCTCAACGCTCTTCACAGCTCGCGGATAGAGCCCCTCACCCCAGCCCTCTCCCCGCAAGAGCAGGGCGAGGGAGAAGTTACACCTCCGCCTTGTCCGCCATCCCGACCGCCCACAGCGCGAACGCGTAGACGATCGCGACCTCGTCGAGGCGGTTGAAGCGGCCGGAGGCGCCGCCGTGGCCGGCACCCATGTTGGTGCGCAGCAGCACCGGGCCGCCGCCGCGCATGGTGGCGCGCAGCCGCGCGATCCATTTCGCCGGCTCCCAATAGGTCACGCGCGGGTCGGTGAGCCCGCCCATCGCGAGGATCGCCGGATAATCCTTTGCTGCGACATTGTCGTAGGGCGAATAGGACAGGATGGTGCGGAAGTCCTTTTCGCTCTCGATCGGGTTGCCCCATTCGGGCCATTCCGGCGGCGTCAGCGGCAGCGTGTCGTCGAGCATGGTGTTGAGCACGTCGACGAACGGCACCTCGGCGACGATGCCGGCGAACAGCTCGCCGGCACGGTTGGCGACCGCGCCCATCAGCATGCCGCCGGCCGAGCCGCCATGGCCGACGATGCGTTTCTCACCGGTGTATTTCGCCTCGATCAAGGCGCGCCCTGCGGCAGCGAAATCATCGAACGTATTGGTCTTCTTCTCGCGCTTGCCGTCGAGATACCAGCCCCAGCCCTTGTCGGCGCCGCCGCGGATGTGGGCGATCGCGTAGACGAAGCCGCGGTCGACCAGCGACAGCCGGTTGGCCGCAAACGACGCCGGCATCGCCATGCCGTAGGAACCGTAGCCGTAGAGCAGCAAGGGCGCCTTGCCGTCACGGGCAAAGTCCTTGCGATGCAGGATCGAGACCGGCACCTGCGCGCCGTCATGCGAGGTCGCCATGATGCGCGTGGTGACGTAATCGGCGGGGTTGTGGCCGGACGGAATCTCCTGCCGTTTTCGCAACACCCGCGTTCGCGTCGCCATGTCGTAGTCATAGACCTCGGACGGCGTCGTCATCGACGAATAGGCAAAGCGCAGATTGGTGGTGTCGAACTCGTAGCCGCCCATGGTGTCGAGCGAATAGGCCGCTTCGTCGAAGGCGATCGCGTGCTCCTCGCCGCTCGTGAGGTCGCGGATGATGATCGCCGGCAGCGCGTTGGCGCGCTCCAGCCGCACCATGTGGCCGGCATAGAGCTCGACGTCGAGCACGTAGACTCCCTCGCGATACGGGATCAGGTCGCGCCAGTTGGCGCGTTCGGGCGCGGCGAGCGGCGCGGTGACGACCTTGAAGTCGATGGCGTCGTCGGCATTGGTCAGGATGAACAGCTCGTCGCCACGGTCGGCGATCGAATATTGCACGCCTTCCTCGCGCGCCGCGACGAGGCGCGGCGGAGCGTCGGGATTGGAAAGATCGATCAGCCGCTGCTCGGACGTTTCGTGGTCGCCGCCCGCAATCACGCAGAAGCGCCCGCTCGCGCTCTCGTGCAGATGGGTGAACCAGCCGGAATCCTGCTCCTCATAGATCAGGATGTCGTCGGCCTGCCTGGTGCCGAGCTTGTGACGCCACACCTGCATCGGGCGATGATTGTCGTCGAGCTTGACGTAGAAGAAGCTCTTGGAATCCGCGGCCCAGACCACGCCGCCATCGGTCTCCTCGACGAGATCGTCGAGATCGCCGCCGGTGGCCCAGTCGCGCACGCGGATCGAGAAATATTCGGAACCCTTGGTGTCGGCGCTCCAGGCATGCAGGCGATGGTCGTTGCAATGCCGGCTGCCGCCGAACTTGAAATATTCGTGGTCCTTCGCCAGCGCGTCACCATCGAGCACGACATGCGCGTCGCCGCCGTCGCGTGGCATGCGGCAGTACAATTCGTGCTGGCCCCCCTCGCGGAATTTCCTGAAATAGGCGAACGGGCCGTCCGGCGACGGCACGCTCGAATCATCCTCCTTGATCCGCCCGCGCATCTCCTTGACGAGACGCTTCTGCAACGTGTCGGTATGGCCGAGCAGGCTCTCGGTGTAACCGTTCTCGGCTTCGAGATAGGTCCGGATGTCAGGGTCGAGGATCGAGGGATCGCGCAGCACCTCCTGCCATTTCGGATCCTTGATCCACGCATAATCGTCGGTCACCGTGATGCCGTGCGTGGTGAAGGAATGCGGCCGGCGCGGCGCGACAGGGGGCGATGTTGTGGTGGCGGATTTGGTCACACGATCCTCATGGTGCGGGGTTCCGCTTTATATCGGGATGAATGTGGCGATTGCCAGATGGGCGGGGCCCCGGTTTCCGCCGTCATTGCGAGGAGCGAAGCGACGAAGCAATCCATGGCCCCGCATATGCGGACCCATGGATTGCTTCGCTGCGCTCGCAATGACGATGTGGACAGGGCGCGCTACCCGTTCCGCAGCTTGGCGCCCGCGTTTCCGCCGGACATCGGGATCTGGTTCACTGCCAGCACGACTGCGAATGTGATCACCAGCATTGCGATGCCGAGCACCGCGATCGCGGCCGACAGTTCCCGCATCACGCCGATGAAGATGAAGCACCAGGTCGCGATCACGCCGGTGCGCAGCAGCGGCGCGGTGATCTGGCGCAGCGCCTGCAGCCGGGTCGCGCCGAGGATGCGGCTTGCTTCCTCGAGCTCGGGATGGATAGTCGCGAACGCCGCCTGCAACTGCTGATACGCCGAGGGCAGATTGATGGTGAGGAACGCCAGCAGCAGGATCCACAGCGTGCCGTAGAGCACGAAGGGCGGCCGCGTGTAGCTGAGGAACAGGCCGACGCCGAGCACGATGCCGGGCACCGCGACCGGCGCGGTGGCAAGGAAGCCGAGCACGCGGTGGCCCGCGATCACCTTGCGCGTCGTGACATAGGCGATGACCAGCGCGAGGATGGTGCCGATCGTCGCGGTCGCGGTACCCAAAATTACGGTGTTCTTCAGCGCCAGCTGCGTCGACGACAGCTCGGTGAACACGAAGACGATGTTGTGCAGCGTCGCCGTCGACGGCGTCACCAGCGTCGTCGCGTTCGGCGAGAATGCGGCGTTGAGCAGCGCGAGATAAGGCAGGAAGACAGGATTGAGCAAGACCAAAAGGCAGAAGCCGAGCGCGGCCCAGCGCCAGCCGCGCAACTTGACCCGGCGCGGCGCGCCATATTTGCCGCCGATCACCGAATAGCCGCGGCGTCCGAGCAGGGCCTTCTGGCCCTGCAACAGCAGGATAGTCAGCACCAGCAGCGGCACCGCGGCGGCCGCAGCGAGCTCGAGCTTCGGCGGATACTGGAACAGGCTCCAGATCTTGGTCGTCATGGTGTGGAAGCCCGCCGGCAACGCCAGGATCGCCGGTGAGCCGAACAGCGTCATCGCGTGCAGGAAGGCGATCAGCGCACCTGCGACCAGCGCGGGGAGCGCAAGCGGGATCGTCACCCGCCGCGCCGTGGTCCAGGCGTTGCCGCCGAGGATCGCGGAAGCATCCTCGAGTTCGCCCGGCATGGTGTCGAGCGCGTTGGCCACCAGCACGAATACGAACGGAAACGTGTAGCAGGAGATCACGAAGATGATCCCGGTCATCGAATAGATGTTGAACAGCGCGTCGGCATCCTCGCCGGCGAACAGCCGGTAGAGCTGGTTCAGCAGTCCCGAATTCGGCGCCGCCAGCAACTCCCAGGCGACCGCGCCGAGGAACGGCGGCGTCACGAACGAGGCTGTCACCAGCGCGCGGATGGTCTGCCGGCCCGGCATGTCGGTGCGCGACACCAGCCAGCTGATCGGCGCCGCGACGACGCAGCAGATCAGCGCCGACGTGGTGGCAATAATTGCGGTGGTCAGCAGCGGATCGAGGAAATCGGGATTGCTGAACAGCGTGACGAAGTTTTGCAGCGTCGGATGGCGGTTCTTGTCGGTGAAGGCGTACACCGCAAGCCACGACAGCGGCAGCAGGATCAGGAGGATCAGCACCGCCGCGAACAGCCACAGCACGGGGCGTGTCCAGTCGATGCGGGGTTTGGGGGTGGGGTTGGTGGTTGTTGTCATGTACCAAACCTTCCTTCGTCATTCCGGGGCGCGCGAAGCGCGAGCCCGCAATCCATACTCACGATTGTGGATATGGATTCCGGGCCTGCGCCAAGAGGCGCATCCCGGAATGACGATGGGTGTGAGAGCCACATCCTCACACCCGAAACAGCCGCGCATAGCGCGTCTTGATCTCTTCGGTCATCGCTTCCACCCCGGCCGGGTCCTCCTTCATCAGCTTGATGTCGGCAAGCTTGCGCCGCCCGGCCTTCGGCTGCACCTGCGCGTGCAGCGAATATTGCCCCGTGAAGTCGACGAAGAATTGCTGGGTCTCGCGGGTGTGCAGCCAGGCCTGGAACAGCTTTGCGGCGTTCGGATGCGGCGCGCCGGCGAAGATGCCGGTCGGCCCCGAGATCGTCGGCGTGCCTTCGGTCGGATAGACCGGCTCGACCGGTTGTCCGGCCTCCTTCAGCAGCACGATGCCGTATTCATTGCCGTCAGCCATCACGGCGCGCTCGCCGAGCGAGAGCTTCTTCGGCGGATCCGTCGAGGACTGCACCTGCATCACGCGCTGCCTGGAGAGCTTCTCCAGATAGGGCCAGCCGAGTTCGCGCACGATCTGGACGTGGTGGTCATGATAGTGCCGCTATAGGCCGGATGGCCTTTCACCATCTTCCCCATCCACTTGGGATCGAGCAGGTCGGCGAAGCTCTTCGGTGCATCCTCCGCCTTCACCAGATTGGTGTTGTAGGCGATCGACGACAGCCACAGCCGCGTGGTCACGGCTATGCCGTCCGGATCGCGATAATTGTCGGGAAAATGTTTGGCGACGTCCTCGGGCACGAACGGCATCAGCCAGCCGCTCTTCTTCCAGGGAATGAAATGCGAGGCGTCGGCGCTGTTGACGACGTCGGCGGCGTGGATGTTCGAGTCGAATTCCTGCGCCACGCGCTGGAACAGCCGCTCCGAGCCGGAGCGCTCGATCTGCACCGAGATCCCTGGATAGGCGGCCTCGAACGCCTTGCCGAGCTTTTCGCCGACGGGCAGGTCCATCGACGAATAGAACACGAGTTTGCCTTCCTTGGTCGCCGCCGCGACGAGGTCGGGCGTGATCGCGGCCGGCTCGGGCGCCGCGGCGCGCGCGGGTGCAGCGAACACCGCGCCGGCTGCAAGCGTCGCGGCGCCTTTCAGGACATCGCGCCTGGAAATTGGTTTCCGCATCGCGTCCCCCCGTTTCTGTTGTTATCGGCTGAGTGCCCGGCAGCGCTCGGGCGGCAGGGTCAGCCAGACCTCGCTGCCCTTCTCGACCGCGGTTTCCGTCGGCGTGGTCACCCGCAGCGAGGTGCCGTCTGCTGTTTCCACCATGTAGTCGCGGTTCATGCCGAGATAGACCTGCCGGGTCACGACGGCCTTGAGCGTGTTCGGCACTGCCGGGGGGACGCGGGTCGAGAGTTGGATTTCATGCTGGCGGATCGCGACCGGTGCGCTCTGGCCGGCCGTGAGTCTGGCGCCGACCACCTCGAGCGTCGCGCCGGCGAACTCGACGTGGGTCGCGTCACGCGCGATGCCTTTGATGACGTTGGCTGCGCCGATGAAACGCGCGACGAATTCGGACTCCGGCCGCGCATAGATGTCTTCGGGGCTGCCGAGCTGGTCGATCTTGCCGGCATTCATCACCGCGATCAGGTCGGCCGTCGTCATCGCCTCGGATTGATCGTGGGTGACGTAGATCGTGGTGTAGCGATACTCGTCGTGCAGGCGGCGGATCTCGAACCGCATCTCCTCGCGCAGATTGGCGTCGAGGTTGGACAACGGCTCGTCGAGCAGCAGCGTCCCGGGGCCGACGATCAGCGCGCGCGCCAGCGCGACGCGTTGCTGCTGGCCGCCGGAGAGCTCGCCCGGATAGCGCTGCGCCAGCGGTTCCAGCTTGGTCGTCGCCAGGATCGCGGCGAGCTTTTTCGCGATGCTGTCGCGATCCATTTTGCGCAGGCGCAGCCCGTAGACGATGTTCTCCGCCACCGTCATGTGTGGCCACAGCGCGTAGCTCTGGAAGATCATCGACATGTTACGCTGCTCGGGCGGCAGCGTGCGCGATTTCGACGACACCACGCGGTCGCCGACGCGGATCTCGCCGTCGGATGGTTCGAGGAAGCCGGCGATCAGCCGCAGCGTCGTGGTCTTGCCGCAGCCGGAGGGCCCGAGCAGGCACACCAGCTGGCCATGATCGATCTTGAGGGAGACATCATCAACCGCGACAAACGATCCAAACCGCTTGACCAGGCTACGCAATTCCACCGATGCCAAGCGATCCCTCCATTTTGTTGCATCGCAGGGATCAGGGCCCGGCTGTTGCCGGCAGTAAAGCGGAAATCAGCAGCGACGAAAAGTGTTCGTGCCTTCTCAATAAGTCGTGGCTCGGCTTCGTTGCGTCTCCATCGGTCGCTCTCCCGTCATCCGGAGGAGCGCGCATTTGCGCGCGTCTCGAAGGATGCCCGGCCCGGGTAGCTCGGCGCGCTCCGATTCTCTTGCGGCGGGAGGGTGGCCGTCGATCCTTCGAGACGGCCGCTGCGCGGCCTCCTCAGGATGACGGGTCTCTAACCGCGGGCATGCCCGTTACGCCTTCACGTTCTCGCCGAGCCACTGGATGGCGGCGTCGGCGCCGGCCTTGCCGTGCGGGATGTCCAGCGCGGTCAGCGCGACCTCGACGACGCCGAGCGTGCCGAGGATCATCGGCGCGTTGACGTGGCCCATATGCGCGATGCGGAAGGCCTGGCCTTGCAGGTCGCCGATGCCGGTGCCGAGCACCACGCCGCATTTCTCCTTGGCATAGCGCTGGATCGCGGCGGGATCGGCGCCCTTCACGGTCACGGTCGTCACGGTGTTGGAGCGCTCGGCCGGTTCGGCGATGTTGAAGCCGAGCACCTGGCCCTCGCCCCAGACGGCAACCGCGCGGCGCACGGCCTCGCCGAGCAGCCGGTGACGTTCGAAGGCATTCTCCAGGCCCTCGGCGTGCAGCATGTTGATCGCCTCGCGCAGCGCGAACAACAGATGCACCGGCGCGGTGCCGGCATATTTGCGGTAGTGCTCGCTGCCTTCGCGCTCGGTCCAGTCCCAATACGGCGTGCGCAGATCGGCCTTCTTGTGCGCATCCCAGGCGCGGTCGCTGGCGGCGACGAAGCCGAGGCCGGGCGGCGTCATCAGGCCCTTCTGCGAGCCGGACATCGCGACGTCGACATACCATTTGTCCATCTCGAACGGCATGCAGCCGAGCGAGGCCACGGTGTCGACCATGAACAATGCAGGATGGCCGGCCGCCTTGATCGCCTTGCCGATCGCCTCGATGTCGTTGTAGGCGCCCGAAGCCGTGTCGACCTGCACCACGAGGATCGCCTTGATCGTGTGCTCCTTGTCGCGCCGCAGCCGTTCCTCGACCTCGGCCGGTCGGACGGCGCGGCGCCAGTCGCCCCTCAGCACCTCGACCTCGACGCCCATTGCCGCGGCGGCCGTGCCCCAGCCGATCGCGAAGCGCCCGCTCTCCAGCACCAGGATCTTGTCGCCGCGCGACAGCACGTTGGAGAGCGTCGCCTCCCAGGCACCGTGACCATTGGAGATGTAGATGTAGGACTTGCCCTTGGTGGCGAACAGGTTCGAGAGATCGCGCAGCAGGCTTTCGGTCAGCTCGACCATCTCGCTGGAGTAGATGTCGAGCGCCGGGCGATGCATGGCCTGCAGCACCTGATCAGGCATCGTGGTGGGCCCGGGGATGGCCAGAAATTCCCGGCCCGCGCGAACGGTCATCGTCCTGTTCCTTTTGGGTAAAGCGCGCAAATCATGCGTGTGAGGGGTCAAGCGGGGAGAATATTCCATCGCAGCTCGGATTGCGAGCCGCACGGAGCAATCCAGCGTTTCCAAAACTGCGTAGCAGCGGCCTTATTTGTCGATCGCCTCGACGGCGGCACGCCAGATCTGGTCCTTGAACTGGGTCGCGGCGGGGCTTGGGATCTGCTCGACGGCGCCGTCGTTCTTGCGACAGGCCTCGACCAGCCGCAGCACCCAGATTTCGCCGTCGGTGTAATAGAGATCGCCACCGCCATTGTGCCCGTCGAAGGTCGGGCCGATGCCGGTGACCTGGTATTTCGCAGTGACCATGCCGGCGGATTCGAGGTCAGTGGCGAGCAGCGCACGTTCGGCGTCGAGATCGGCCGCGATATGGTGGGTCACCGCGCCGGTGTAGCTACTGATGCCGACACTGCGATCGAGCGTCGCGGCGCCAAGCCACACCGGGCGCTTCTCCTGGCCCTGATCGAGCACCCGCCAGAAACGGACATGGTTGCGGCGATCCGCGCTCGATCCAACCGGCCGCTCGAAGGCGAGGTCCTCGCGGCGGCCGAGATAGAACAGGCTGCTCACCGGTGCATCCTTGTAGGGCCGATCGAGCAGCACGGAGCCGACGATTTCGATCGAGGATTTGAGCGTGATCGGATCGGCCGGAAACCAGCCGGCCTCGTGCATCGCGCAGACCACGTCCTTGGTGTCGCCGATCAGCCCGACATTCATGGGATCGCCGGGAATGCCCTGCGCGGTGCGGGTCACCATCGGCAGATTGGCCAGGCCCTTCTGATGCTCATAGTGCGTCCACAGCGCCGGCAGCACCAGGTAGGCCGCGATCAGGTAGGTCGCCAGCACGAACAGCAGCAGCTGCAGATAGCGCAGGCGCCTGCGAGGGCGTGCAGCAGGCGGAATGGTCTCGACATCGGTCACGGCACACGCTTCCGGATCAGGGCGTCGCGCGCCTCAACGCCGCGTCTCGCGGCAGCCGGCGGCCTCGGCTTCCTCGACCGAGCAGAACCAGCGCGTGCCCTTGCTGATCTTCATCTCGATCTTGGCGTACCAGCGGCTGGTCCGCTGATGAAAGATGCATTCGCCGGAGCGGTTGACGTTGCCCTTGATGGTGCAGTCGGGCGAGGGCGCCACCGGACCGGAGGCGGAAGCGAGCAGGATCGCCTTGGCGCCCTCCGGCGGCTTCACCGCGCCGAGCACGGTGGTCTTCTTGTTGCGCACGCGCCAGTCCCACGGCGCGATGAACGCGCCCTGCCACATCCCGGCCTTGGCTTCGCGCGCCGCTTTCTCGTCCGGCTCGTAATCACGCGAGATGCGGGTGAAAGCCAGCGCCCAGCCATTGCTGACCATCCACTTCTGGATGTCCTCGCCATCGACCTCGCAATGCGCAATGGTGCGGCCGCGGCGATCGACCGAGCGGGCATGGCAGGTCCAGCTCTTGTGGCCGGCGTACTTGATCAGTTCGTCGCGCGCGGCGACGCCGCAGGTCCAACGTTCGCCCTTGGTGTTGAGGCAGAGCTGGTCGGTCGACGGCGCGTCGATGCCGCCGAGCCGGATCTTGACGCTGCCGATCATGACCTGGTCGCCGTCGCGGATCTTCGGCACGCCGGTGATGTCGGCCGCGACAGCCAGCGTCGGCAGCGACAGCAGCAGGCCAGCAGTGAGCAGCGTCTTGAACATCGGCATTCCCGGCCCGGTTCTTGTCGTTCAAAGGCTTTGGCGTTCAGTGCCCAACGATTGTGCGGGCAATTGGGCAACCGTGCCAGTGGTGTTGTGTTGCCGCCAGTTTCAACTTCGCGTCATTGTTGGCGTTCGTCATTCCGGGGCGATGCGACAGCATCGAACCTCAGGGGCGCAATTGCGCCCCGGGGAATCTCGAGATTCCGGGTCTGGTCCTTCGGACCATCCCGGAATGACGGCGGATAGATCATCCTACACCGCAACCATTCGCCTCCTCGCCAACGCGAGGCCCATCAGCACGAAGGCCGACGTCACCTCAGGCCCGCCGACCAGGATGCGCGTCGGCGTCTTCATCTTGTTCCACTCATAGGCCTTGTAAGGTCCCCTGCGGCCGCCCTCGCCGAGGCCCTGTACGATGCAGTGCAGCGCCGGCGTGAAGCTCGAGACCTCAGCGCCAAGATGCGCCAGCGCCATCAGCGCGAGCGCAGCGTCGAACGGGTTCATCTCATGCGCGATCAGTTCGCCCTCGACGTAGCCGAGCACGCGGGCGCGGATCAGCGCAAACACGTTGCCGGGATCGATGATGCGCTGCGCCGCCAGCGGCAGCGCGATGAAGGCGGCGTAGCAGCGGCCGAAATAGGCCGAATAGAGTTCGGGCAGATAATAGATATGCGAGCGCGGATTTCTGAACGCGCCGCTTTCGACCAGATTCTTCTGGAAGGCGATGATGCGATGCACCGTCTCCAGCCGCTGCGGCGTCTCGATGATCTGCCAGCGGGCGAGGTTGCGGAACGAGACCTCGAGGATGTCGAGGTTCAGCGTCGGATCGAGGTCGTTGCCATAGGGCCGCTCGCCCTCGAGATTGTCGATCCAGGTGACAACGCCGCCTTCATAGTCGATGTTGTCATTGAGCGGCACGGTGACGCGCGGCTCGTTGGCGCCCGCGCGTACCTGATAGCCGCGGTAGAAATCGAGCAGCGGCTGCTCGAGGATCGGATCGTCGGAGCCGGCTTGGGTTGCGGCCGAGAACGAGCACGCCGTGGTGTCGCAGTCGGGCACATAGATGCCGAAGCCGAGGTCCTGCTTGATCTGGGCGAAGAAGCGCGAGAAGCGCGGATGCCGCCCCGGCGCCAGCGCGGTGATGACCTTCACGACGGAGCCGTCATGCGACGGCACGTCCTCGGCGCTGGTCTTCAGACAAAACTCCACCATCTCCGCAGTCGCGCGCCGCGCGGTATCAGTCTGATCCGGCGACGCCAGCCCGGTCTCGACAAAGCTGAGCAGCGCCTCGGTGAAGAACGCATCGTAATAGGCCGAGCGGTGGCGGATCTGTACCGGCTCCCACATCGGCTCGGCGATGCCGCGCCACGGCGGGTTGATCAGCGCGCGCGCCGGCGAATGCGCGATGAAGATCCGCGCCAGGCTGAACAGCAGCGTCGAGTTCTTGTAGCCGCGTGCGTTGAGGCCTGTCAGCGCCATCAGCATCTCGCGCCCGCCGACATCTGCATCGCCGATCAGATTGAACGCGGCGTAGGTCGGGATGAAGCCGTTTTTGCCGAACGAGCGCAGCAGATGCGCCCCCGTGGTGCGGATGACGCGGTCGATCTCGGCCATCTCGGGCGGTTGCGCCGGCGCGGTTGCGGCCGGCGGGGCAGGGTGGCGCACGCCGATGCCGTCCATCAGGTCGGCGACGGGCGCGCCGATCGCCGCCCAATCCGGCGTCTCGACGTCACGCGCCTGGGTCAACGCCGCGCGCAGGCAAGCAAGCCGGCCGGGGTCCTTCAGCGCAGGCAGGCCGGTGCGGCGGAGCAGCGCGCGCAGCGGCGGATTGCCGAGCGCGGTCCGGTAAAATTTTCCGAGATGGGCATCGCCCCCGCGATAGGCCTGCAAAACGGGGTCGCAGACCTCGTAAAGCGACGGACCGTCCTTTTTGGCGGTCAGCGCCCGGCACACGGTACCGGCGATCTCGTGAAGGCCCATGAATCCCTTTCTCAAGGAACCGGTTAACGCCGCCGCCCCGGCGGTGTTTCCCCCGGTCCTCCCCCAAACGCGCAAGCCTTTGGAAAGCTACATGAATCGGCACGAAATACAAATGTGATCAAGGTCACGTAACGGGATTTTAACGGCGTCAATGGCCTCTGCCGGGCGACAGCATGCGCCAAACCGGGTTGCCCGGCCGGCCGGCCGGG
>NZ_JACMYO010000174.1 GCF_020889685.1 Bradyrhizobium oropedii | reverse complement strand
GGCGCCATGTTGATCGGGTCCTGCAGCACGCTGCCGGTGAAGTTCTCCTTCGGCGCGCGGCGGGTCGGCCGCGAGCCGGAAACGTGGATATCCATGGGGTTACCTCGCTCTCTTGACGTTATTTCTTGGTTGCGGCGTAACGCGCCTTGGTCTCGGCATTCATCGGATAGAGGCCGGGCAGCTGGGCGCCATTGTTCACCTCGTTGACGATCCAGGCTTCCATCCGCTCCTGCTCGGGTCCCTCGGCCAGCACATGGTCGAGGAAGGCCTGCGGGATCAGCACTGCGCCGTCCTGGTCGGCCACGACGACGTCATTCGGAAACACGGCAACGCCGCCGCACCCGATCGGTTCGCCCCAGCCGACGAAGGTCAGGCCGGCGACCGACGGCGGCGCGGCATAGCCGTCGCACCAGACCGGCAGGCCGGTGCCGAGCACACCCTCGAGGTCACGCACCACGCCATCGGTGATCAGCGCCGTCACCCCGCGCTTGACCATGCGCGCGCAGAGGATGTCGCCGAAAATGCCGGCATCGGTGATGCCCATGGCATCGACCACGGCGATGCAGCCCGCCGGCATCGCCTCGATCGCGGTTCGGGTCGAGATCGGCGACGACCAGGATTCCGGCGTCGCCAGGTCCTCGCGGGCCGGCACGAAGCGCAGCGTGAAGGCGGGTCCGACCAGCCGCTTCTGCCCAGGCTTCAGCGGCTTGGTGCCGCGCATCCAGATGTTGCGCAGGCCCTTCTTGAGCAGGACGGTGGTGATGGTGGCGGTGGACACGTGCGACAGCGTCGCGATCGCCTCAGTGGACAGTGACATCTGGAAAGCTTGCTCCGATGGGAGGAAAAGACCGGCGCATGTTGCCGGGCGAAGGCGCTGCGTCAAGGGCTGCGCGAAAATGCTGCGATCATCTAAATTTATCGCCGGCATGCCGATTAATTTATTGAAGTTGCTGCATCATTTTGCACGAAGCGAATTCCGTTTTGGATCGAAACACGCTAGCTTGATGGCCGACGAAGCCCGCTTGATCCAATGGCCGAACCCTTAAGTCCTCCCCGCCTTTTGCCGAGTGGCGACAGCGCCATCACGGTGGAATTCAGCCGCACCATCGACGACGCCGCCAACCGGCGCGTGCTGGCACTCGACCGCGTGATTGCGGCCGAGCCGATCGCCGGCATCACCGAGACCGTGCCGACCTACCGCTCGCTGCTGGTGCATTACGATCCCGTGCAGATCAGCTTCGACGCGATCGGCGAGCAACTGCTCGCGCGCGCAGCCAAGGCGCCGCCGACCGAGACCGGAACGCGGCGCTGGCGCATTCCCGTCACCTATGGCGGCGAGCACGGCATCGATCTCGAGGATGTCGCCAAAGCGCTCCAGACCACTCCGGACCAGATCGTGGCACGCCACGTCGCCGGCGACTATCGCGTCGCCATGATCGGCTTCACGCCGGGCTGGTCCTATCTCAGCGGGCTGGAGACGTTCCTGCACGTGCCCCGGCGCAAGGACCCGCGGCTCCTGACCCCCGCCGGCACGATCTCGATCGGCGGCATCCAGACCGGCGTGCAATGCCTGGCCGGCCCGAGCGGCTGGCACCTGCTCGGCCGTACCCCGGTGAGAACCTACCAATTGCATCGCGATCCGACCTTCCTGCTGGAGCCGGGCGACGCCATCACCTTCACGGCGGTCGATGCCAAGACCTTTGCGGAACAGGACCGCGCCGCCGATGCCGGCGAGTTCGTCGCAGAACTGGTGACACCATGAGCAAGCTCGTCGTCACCTCGATCGGCCCGGCAAGCTCGGTGCAGGACGGCGGGCGTCCGGGCTCGCAGCGCTATGGCCTGGTGCCGAGCGGTGCGATGGATCGGCTGTCGCTGGCGGCGGCCAACACGCTGGTCGGCAATGAGCTGCTTGCCGCCGCAGTCGAGATCGGCCCGTTCGGCGCCAGCTTCACCGCGCGTGGCGGCGCGGTGCGGGTCGGGCTCGCCGGCGCGTCACGCAATGCGGATATCGGCGGCCGGCCGGTCGCGTTCGACAGTTCGGCAACGCTCGCCGAAGGCGAGACGCTCAATCTCGGCTTCGCCCGCGGCGGCTCGTTCAGCTATCTCGCGATCGAGCACGGCATCGAGGGCGAACCGATGTTCGGCAGCCTCGCGGTCAACGCCCGCGCCGGGCTCGGCAGCCCCTACCCGCGGCCGCTGCAAAGCGGCGACGAGTTGAAGACGCAGGCCGCGAGCGGCATAGCCGAGTGCCGCATCGAATTGCCGGCCTCAAACGATGCGCCGATCCGGATCGTGTTCGGCCCGCAGGACGACGAGTTCGCCGATGAAAGCAAGAAGCTGCTCACCGACAGCGAGTGGAAGATCTCGGCCACCAGCGACCGCATGGGCTACCGCCTCGAAGGTCCCGCCATCAAGCACCTCGACGGCCACAACATCGTCTCCGACGGCACCGTGAACGGCAGCATCCAGGTGCCGGGCAACGGCCAGCCGATCGTGCTGATGCCGGACCGCGGCACCAGCGGCGGCTATCCAAAGATCGCAACCGTGATCACGGCGGATTTCGGCCGCTTCGCGCAGATCTCCGCCGGCCGGTCGTTCCGCTTCAAGGCGGTGACGATCGCGGAAGCGCAAGCCGAGGCGATCAAGTTTCACGCGCTGCTGCGTTCCCTGCCCGATCGTCTCCGCGGCATCGAGGATTTTGGCCTCAACATCGAGGCGCTGAGGGATGCTAATGTAGCCGGTCAGGCCGTCAGCGCCATCGACGCCGTGACCTGGCAGGTCGCGGTACCCTAGAGCATGATCCGGAAAAGTGTGAAGCGGTTTTCCGAAAAGATCATGCTCAAACAAAAGAGCCAACAGCAACAAACGGATCGATCGTCATGACCTCAACCATCGACCTCAATTGCGATCTCGGCGAAAGTTTCGGGCCCTGGGAAATGGGCAATGACGCCGCGATGATCGAGCTTGCGACCTCGGTCAACGTCGCCTGCGGTTACCATGCCGGCGACGCCGACATCATGCGCAAGACGGTCGAGCTCGCGAAGGCGCGCGGCGTCAGCGTCGGCGCCCATCCCGGCTATCGCGATCTGCACGGCTTTGGCCGCCGCCCGGTACCCGGGCTGACATCGTCGGAGATCGAGAATCTCGTCGCCTACCAGATCGGCGCGCTGCAAGCGATCGCGACTGCGGCCGGCCACAAGGTCACCCATGTGAAGGCGCATGGCGCGCTGTCCAACGTCGCCTGCGAGGACGACATGACGGCCAAGGCGATCGCCAATGCGATCAAGGCCGTCGATCGCAATCTCATCTTCGTGGTGCTCGCCAACTCGAAACTGGTGCGCGCGGGTGAAGCCGCCAATCTGCGGATGGCGCATGAAGTGTTTGCCGACCGTGCCTACGAGGACGACAGCAATCTGGTGTCGCGCAAGAAGCCCGGCGCGGTGCTGCACGATCCGAAGGCGATCGCCGAACGCGTGGTGCGCATGGTGCAGGACGGCGCAGTCGTCTCGGTCACCGGCAAGGTGATCAAGATGCAGACCGATACCGTCTGCATCCATGGCGACACGCATGGCGCCGTCGAGATCGCGCGCGGCCTGCGCGAGGCGCTGAAGCAGGCGGGCATTACGGTTGCGCCGTTCAAGACTGCGCACTGAGCAGCGAACGCATCTCATCAGCAAGGGTCGGCCGCTGCGCCGGCCCCTTTAGATTCCGTTAAGAGTCTTCCTAAACCCAAGCTTGCCGTTTGATTGCTAGGTGCAGCTTCCGAGCCTTTGATTGTCCTCTCAGGAAATTGGGTACGAAAGCATGTTCCGCACCAGCCTCTCCCTTGCCATTGCCGCGGTTGCTACGGCCGCCTTCACCAGCGCAGCCTCCGCCGGCTGCTACAGCTGCTATACGCCGCCGCCCCAGCCCTGCACGACCTGCTATCAGGTGCAGACCGTGCCGCCGCAATATCGCACGGTGCAGGAAACCGTGATGGTGTCGCCGGGCCGCGTCATCGCGCATCGCACGCCGGCGCAGTATCGTACCGTGATGGTGCCGCAGACTGTGATGGTCGCGCCCGAAGGCGTCGACTATGAGCGCATCCCGCCGCAATACGCCACCCAGGAGCGCACCCAGATGGTCTCGCCGGGCTATTCCTACTACGCGCCGGTTCAGCAGACCTGCAGCACCTGCGGTGGTAGCTACGGTTACGGCTACGGGTATGGTCGCGGCTACGGCTACTGATCGATCAGCATCCAGCTGACACAAAGCCGCCGCCTGAGCACATCAGGCGGCGGCTTTGCAGTTCTCTCAGGGCCTCAGAACGGGTGGACGGACAGCGTGCCGAACACGATGGCCGCAATCACCGCAAACGCGCTGTACAGCGCCACAGTCTGAATTCCGGTCCCGGACTTCCTGGAAACTTGTCGCGCGTAAAAGTGCAGGCGGGCTTCCGCCGATAGCTCGCGCATGGTCGATCTCCAACGCCCCATTCTCGGGCATATGGAATATCGTTCGCGGCGCAATTCAAGCGGGTGGCAAAAATAGCGACGCCACGCCCTCGGGGAACCCGGTTCCCAGAGGAATATTCTTTCTCGCGCGCTTGCCCGAGAATCTTATTCGTTGCAATTCGAGGGGTCGGGAACCCGCGCCGGCCTCGCGACAACCGAAAATCTCGAAAACAACCCCATGCAAAGTAGCCGGAGGTGGATAGCTGAGGCGCGGCCGCTGCACCGCGCTCAGGGCTTCCAGCGCCCGATCTTGAAGGCCGCCAGATGGCCGGGAATGTCCTTCGGATCGAACGGCGGACCGGCGAACGCGCCGATGGCGCTCGACGCATCAGCCGGGCGCCCGCCGGATGCGGCGTCATAGAGGTCTGGCCGGAACACCGCCATGGCAGCCTTCAACGCCTCCGGCCGGTACGGTGTCTGGCCCCAGCGAACCATCTGCGCGTAGAGCCAGGCCGCCTGCCCCGGGTCCGGCCGTGCGGCTGCCTCACGCCCGACCAGCAGATAGCGATTGCTCTCGCGCATGGTGCCGTCGGGCGAGATCTTCAGCCGGCCATCGAGCGTGCGCTGGATGACGCTGGCATCGACGCCGAGCCGCTCGGGCTGCGCCAGCATCCGCGCGACCTCGGGCCGGTTCTCCGGCTGCTCGATGAACTCTGCGGCGCGCAGATGTGCACGCACCAGCGCGGCGACGACATCGGGATGCTTCTCCGACCAGCTCTGGCGCACGGCCAGCACCTTCTCGACCGCGCTGAGCAGGATGTCGGAGACGAAGTGCAGGATGTGGCCGATGCCGAGGTCGACCGCGATCGAATTCCAGGGCGCGCCGACGCAGAACGCGTCGACATGCCCGTTGGCGAGACTGTCCACCATAAAGGGCGGCGGCAGCACCACGAGCTGCACATCCTCATCGGGATCGACACCGCCGGCAGCCATCCAGAACCGCGATTGATAATTGTGGGTCGAGAACGGGAAGGTCATGCCGAAGGTCAACGGCTCCGCCCCGCTCTTGCGCCGCTTCGCCACCACGCGGGCAAGCGCCCGCGAGGTCGCCATCGGGTCGAAGCGGTCGCCGTCGATCTCCTCCATCAGCGCCGCGTGCAGCGCCGGCGATACCGTGATGGCGTTGCCGTTGAGCCCGAGATTGAAGGGCGCCGCGATCGGCACCTTGACGTGGCCGAGCCCGAGGTGTGATGCGATCGCCACCGGCGCCAGCAGATGCGCGGCGTCGAACAGGCCAATGTTGAGCTTGTCGCGAACGTTCGACCACGACACCTCGCGCACCAAGGTGACATCGAGGCCCTCAGTCGCGGCAAATCCCTTGTCGACAGCGACGATCAACGCGGCCGCGTCCACCAGCGGAATGAATCCGATGTGCAGGGGTGTGGTCATTTCAACAACTCCGACGCCGTCAGGATCGATTGCGCGATCTCCCCGATCTTCTTCTTCTCGCGCATCGCGGTCGAGCGCATCAGCACGTAGGCCTCCTCCTCGGTCAGCCCCTTCACCTTCATCAGGATGCCCTTGGCGCGGTCGATCACCTTGCGCTCCTCCAGCGCATGCTTGGTGCGGTCGAGCTCGTCCTGCAATTTGGCGAAGGCATTGAAGCGGGAGACGCAGAGATCGAGGATCGGCTTCATCCGCTCCTTCTTGAGGCCGTCGACGATATAGGCGGAGACGCCCGCCTCCACCGACGCCTGGATCGAGGCGGCGTCGCTCTGGTCGACGAACATCGCGATCGGCCGGCGCACGGCACGGCTGACCTGGAACATCTGTTCCAGCACGTCGCGGCTGGGGTTCTCGAGGTCGATGACGATGATCTCGGGGTCGAGCGCATAGATCCGCGAGAGCAGGCTCTGCATCTCGCTGATATGGACCACGTCCGTGTAGCCCGCCTCCCGCAGTCCCTCCTCCAGGATGGCCGCACGGATCGGGCTCTCGTCGACGATGACGATCTTGGGAGACGATTCAGCGCTCATCGACCACTCTTAAAGCCCGGCAACAACCATCCATATCACGCCAGAGCGGTGCGGAAAGGGTTGTAATTCTCGGCAATTGGGACTAGCGCCTGCCCATTCATGCGGCAGATCAAAGATATGGAGCGGGCCGGCGCGCCATAAAGTAACCTCACATCGCAGGGGTGTTCCGAAGGAACCGAACACATAGGCGACGTCGCTTCCGGTTCAACCGGCATTGCATCGAGCCCCTGTCGCGATCAATGGGCCGCAAACAGCATTCGCGTTACTGGCGCCCCGCTTGGAGGGTTCTCAACGCTTTCGCTCTTTATCTCTGATTGATCCGAACAGAGCCTTCGGCTGTTGGGCGATTGTCCGGTCCGAGCGTCACCCAGTCGGGACGCGTGAGAGCCTGATTTCCCGCGTTCGGGTCCAGAGGTTTTGTAAAGCGGCCCCCCGCCGGTCTAGGGGGATTCCTCGGATCAAAACTGACATACTCCTCTCGAACAAGTCTGCCACCAATCCTCACCCAGCATCCAGTCTTGTAGTCCCAAACACCTTCTAGATTGAACGGCGCCCACCGGCCCTTGCAGCCCTCGCCGGCGACGAACGGAACGACGACCGCAATCAGCACCGTAAGCAAGCCAACTCCAATCCAAAATACTCGCATATGCAGTGCCCAATGATCCGGCGGGTCTCGCCGATTTCCTTAGATGAGAATCTACCCAGCGGAGAACACAACCGGATGTTGTGTCCTGGATCAACAGGAAAATAGGCCGCTTCAGTGGCCGCAGTTTTGAATAACAATGTCGCCTCCCCTGCCTTGGCGGCACAACGCACGTATTAGTCATTGAATTTCCCTATCGGAGCAATTAGTTAGATCGCAAATCAGCACAATTCAGATCAGGCTCCAGGCGACCACATGGAAAGAGCGCCCCATATTTCATTCGTCAGTCTCGGCTGCTCCTGAGACAACGAATGTATATTTCGGCGGTACATTCCACCCAACGATCGAACAATTTGAGCCTAATTCGTTATCCGAGCGAATGGTGCTTACTTACATCTGTAGGTAAAGCGTACAGGACCAGCGGGGAACTCCCATGACAGAGTTGGAGCAAGAGGCGGAGAGATTAACGGAGCTTTTAAAAGGAAAAGCCGTCCGAATTGTTTGGCGTCATCGCGCTGATGAAATTGCAATCGAGTTTGACGATGACGATAGAACCCGTTTGTTTGTCAACCGAGATCCTGCTGGACTAGACATTTCTGTTACGTGAGCCGATTACATGGATAGAGCGCCGCGCATTAGCTTCCACAGCCTCGGCTGCCCCAAGGCGCTGGTCGATTCCGAGCGCATCATCACCCGGCTGCGCGCAGAGGGCTACGAGCTCGCGCGCAAGCATGATGGTGCTGACATCGTCATCGTCAACACCTGCGGCTTCCTCGACAGCGCCAAGCAGGAATCGCTCGCCGCGATCGGCGAGGCCATGGCCGAGAACGGCAAGGTCATCGTCACCGGCTGCATGGGCGCCGAGCCGGAGCAGATCGAGAGCGCCTATCCCGGCGTGCTCTCGATCACCGGACCGCAGCAATATGAGAGCGTGCTGGATGCCGTGCATCGCGCGCTGCCGCCGGCGCACAACCCGCATCTCGACCTGGTGCCGCCGCAGGGCGTCAAGCTGACGCCGCGCCACTACGCCTATCTGAAGATTTCCGAGGGCTGCAACAACCGCTGCAGCTTCTGCATCATTCCGAAGCTGCGCGGCGATCTGGTGTCGCGGCCGGCCAATGACGTGCTGCGCGAGGCCGAGAAGCTCGTGAAAGCCGGCGTCAAGGAATTGCTTGTTATCTCGCAGGACACCTCGGCCTACGGCGTCGACCTGAAATACGCCGAGAGCCCGTGGCAGGATCGCAGCGTCCGCGCGAAATTCTTCGACCTCGCCAAGGAGCTTGGCGAGCTCGGCGCCTGGGTCCGGCTGCAATATGTCTACCCCTACCCGCATGTCGACGAGGTCATCGGCCTGATGACCGAGGGCAAGGTGCTGCCCTATCTCGACATCCCGTTCCAGCATGCGAGCCCTGACGTGCTGCGCGCGATGAAGCGCCCGGCCGCGCAGGAGAAGACGCTGGCGCGGATCCAGAAATGGCGCGAGCAATGCCCCGAGCTGACGCTGCGCTCGACCTTCATCGTCGGCTTCCCCGGCGAGACCGATTCCGATTTCGCCTACCTGCTCGACTGGCTGGATGAAGCGGAGATCGACCGCCTCGGCTGCTTCAAATACGAGCCGGTCGCCGGCGCCGCGTCGAACGCGATCGGCAATGCCGTACCCGACGACGTCAAGCAGGAGCGCTGGAATGCGCTGATGGCGCGGCAGCAGAAGATTTCGACAAGGCGCCTGAAGCGCAAGGTCGGCACCCGCCAGCAGGTGATCATCGACGAGGTCGGCCCGACTGTCGCCAAGGGCCGGTCAAAGGCCGACGCGCCCGAGATCGACGGCGCCGTCTATCTCACCAGCCGCCGCCCGTTGAAGGTCGGCGAGATCGTCACCGCCAAGATCGAGCGCTCCGACCAATACGATCTCCACGGCAGCGTCGCGGGATTCTGACGCGCTTGACATCGCCTGCCCTCCCGCTGTATGGCCCTGCGCCATGAAGCTGAACCGGACCAACCGCCGCGCCATCTGCCGTCGTCGCACCCGCGACGATGCTGGGCTGCGCCGTGTCCGACGCCATCGCTGATTAGCTGACATCAGCCAGGGTTTTCGAGAAGGCCGCGCCCCAAAGCGCGGCCTTCTCGCTTTTCGGCCTGTCCCCCATTTCCCACACCGACCCCAGAGGAGATCGACATGATAGACGCTACCCAACCGTTCGACGCGCTGATGGATATCACCGCCCGCCCGCAGGTCGTGTTCGTGCGCGGCGCGGGCTCGTACCTCTGGGACGCCAACCGCAACCACTATCTCGATTTCGTGCAGGGCTGGGCCGTCAACGCCCTCGGCCATTCGCCGCCGGCCGTGGCCGACGCGCTGGCCGCGCAGGCCAGACGGCTGCTGACGCCGAGCCCTGCGTTCTACAACGAGCCGAGCCTGAAGCTGGCAAAGGCGCTGGTCGACAAGAGCTGCTTCGACCAGGTGTTCTTCGCCAACTCCGGCGCGGAGGCCAACGAAGGCGCGATCAAGCTCGCACGGAAATACGGCGCGAAATACAAGAACGGCGCGCATGAGATCATCACGTTCGAGGGCGGTTTCCACGGCCGTACGCTCGCGACCATGTCGGCCTCGGGCAAGAAGGCGTTCGAGCCGTTGTTCGAACCGAAGGTCTCGGGCTTCCGGAAAGCTCGGCTGAACGACATCGAGTCAGTGCGGAAGTTGATCTCGCCATCGACGGTCGCGATCATGCTGGAGCCGATCCAGGGCGAAGCCGGCGTCTGGCCCGCGACCGATGAATTCCTGAGGGAGTTGCGGGCGCTGACCCAGCAGCGCGGCCTGCTGCTGATCGTCGACGAGATCCAGACCGGCATGGGCCGGACCGGAAAGCTGTTCGGCTATGAGCATGCCGGAATCGAGCCCGACATCATGACGCTCGGCAAGGGCATCGGCGGCGGTGTGCCGCTCGCGGCGCTGCTCGCGACCGAGCATGCCTCCTGCTTCGATCACGGCGATCAGGGCGGCACCTTCAACGGCAATCCCCTGATGTGCGCCGCCGGGCTTGTCGTGCTCGATCAGATCGGCCGGCCCGATTTCCTGAAATCGGTCACCGACACCGGGCTGCTGCTCGAGCGCGAATTGCAGCGGCTGTCGGCACGGCACGGGCTCGGCGAGATCAGAGGCCGCGGCCTGCTGCTCGCGCTCGATCTCAAGATGCCGATCGGCGCGGCCGTCGTCGCTGAGGCGTTCGCGGCCGGCGTGCTGGTCAACTCGCCGCAGCCGGACACGCTGCGCTTCATGCCGGCGCTCAACGTCACGCGGGAGGAGATTCTTGCGATGACCGACTGCCTCGACACCGTGCTGACCAAGGTCGGTGCGGCAAGACGGGTGGCGTAACGGCACCCGTCATTGCGAGCGAAGCGAAGCAATCCATGCATCCGCATTTGCGGGACGATGGATTGCTTCGTCGCTTCGCTTCTCGCAATGACGGCGAGACTTACGGCCTGAGAATCGCCGCGCCGGTGGTTGCCCGGCTCTCCAGATCGATATGCGCCTTCGCCACGTCCTTCAGCGCATAGGCGTGGTTGATCGGCACGTGCAGCTTGCCGTTGATCACAGCCGCGAACAGCGTGTCGGCGCCTTCAAGCAATTCCTTGCGGGTGCCGACATAGTCGTTGAGCTTGGGCCGTGTCGCGAACAGCGAGCCGTGGTTGTTGAGCTCGGCGAGCGGGAACGGCGGCACCGGGCCCGACGCATTGCCGAACGAGACGAACAGGCCGCGCGGCCGCAGGCAGGACAGCGATCCCGGGAACGTGGTCTTGCCGACGCCGTCATAGACGACGTCGCAGAGCTCGCCGCGGCTGATCTGCTTGACGCGTTCGACGAAATTCTCCTCGTTGTAGAGGATGACGTGGTCGCAGCCATTGGCGAGCGCGATATCGGCCTTCGCCTTCGAGCCGACGGTGCCGATGACATGCGCGCCGAGCGCGTGGGCCCACTGGCAGGCCAGCAGCCCGATGCCGCCGGCTGCGGCGTGGATCAGCACCCGATGGCCCGGCTCGACCTTGAAGGTCTTGTGCAGGAGGTACCAGACCGTGAGCCCCTTGAGCATCAGCACGGCGCCCTGCTCGTAGGTGATGTGGTCGGGCAGCTTGACCAGCTTGTCGGCCGGGATGACGCGCTCGGAGGCGTAGCCGCCGAGGTTGTAGTAATAGGCGACGCGATCGCCGGGGTGGAAATTGGTCACCCCCGGACCGACCGCCACGACCTCGCCCGCGGCTTCGTTGCCGGCGATGAACGGCAGGCCTGGCGCCTTGTAGAGGCCGGTGCGGAAATAGACGTCGATGAAGTTCAGCCCGACCGCATGCTGGCGGATGCGAACCTCGCCGGTCCCCGGCGCCCCAACCTCGACATCCTCGTAGGTCAGGACCTCCGGGCCCCCCACCTTGTGCACCCGCACAGCCTTGGTCATGTCGTCGCTCCCTCAGATCTCAGCGTCAAACGAGCGAATGCCATCGGCGCCGGCTTGTCAACCAAGCGGCCGGAACCGGGGCTATCGCGCCGGCTTCTTGCGGTTGCGCCTGGCCAGCACGTTGAACATCTCGACCGCGGCCGAGAACGCGATGGCGAAATAGATGTAGCCGCGCGGAATGTGGAATTTGAAACCGTCGGCCACCAGCGCCACGCCGATCAGCACCAGGAAGGCCAGCGCCAGCATCTTGGTGGTCGGATGCTCCGCGACAAACCGCGCCACCGGTCCCGACGAGATGTACATGATCGCGCAGGCGATCACGACCGCCGCGATCATGATCTCGATGTCCTGCGCCATGCCGATCGCGGTGATGATTGAATCCAGCGAGAACACCAGGTCGATGATGATGATCTGCACGATCACCCAGAAGAACGCGCTGGCGTTCGGCTTGTCGTCGGCCTCCGCCTCACGCGCCTCGACCTCGCCGTGGATCTCATGGGTCGCCTTGGCGATCAGGAACAGGCCGCCGCCGATCAGGATGATGTCGCGCCAGGACAGTGAGATGTCCTGAACAACGATCACCGGCTGGGTCAGCCCGATCAGCCAGACCAGGATGCTGAGCAACAGGATGCGGAACACCAGCGCCAGCAGCAGGCCGATCTGCCGCGCGCGGTTGGCCTGCGGTTGCGGGATCCGCGAGACGATCACCGAGAGGAAGATGACATTGTCGATGCCGAGCACGATCTCGAGTGCAGTCAGGGTCAACAACGCAGCCCAGGCTTCCGGGCTGGTGATCAATTGCATCATGCTCTGAAGGCTTTCATCCGGCGGATCACGGTGTCGCTGCCGACGATGTAGACGGCGATGGCGCAGAGACCGAAGGTGATCGAGGGACCGACCACGAAATCATTGGCGAGCGTGTACGCGCCGAGCAGCGCCCAGGCGAAAAGCAGCCACAGCGTCAGCCAACGCAGCCGCACCACGCGGAACGGGTGCAGCACGTGGAACGGCGCGAAGGTCAGCACGATCAGGGCCGCGACCACGATGGTCGACAGCACCGGCGGCAGATGCAGCAGGAACAGATAGAACGCCGCCGCATTCCACAGCGCCGGAAAGCCGCGGAAATGGTTGTCGTCGGCCTTCATGCGGCGGTCGGCGAAATACAGCGCGCTCGAGACCACGATGCCGATGCCGAGGATCGGCGCGGCCAGCGGCAGCAACATGCCGCTCGCAGTGATCGCATAGGCCGGAACGAACACATAGGTGACGAAATCGACCACCAGGTCGAGCACCTCGCCCGACCAGTTCGGCTGCAACCGCACCACGTCGAGCCGGCGCGCCAGTGGGCCGTCGATCCCGTCGATGATCAGCGCGACCCCAAGCCAGGCGAACATGTTGGCCCAGTGCTCGCGCACGGCTTCCAGCATGGCCAGCAGCGCGACGCCGGCGCCGAGCGCCGTGAAGATATGAACGGAGAATGCGGCGGTCCGCATCCGTTCTGGCAACGCATCCGGCTGGCTCGAGTGCTCCATCGGCCGAAGTGCTATCAGGAATCGGCCCCCTTTGCATATGCAGTCTTGCGGCGTTCCGCCGCGCAAACCATTGGGAGGATTCAGTGGTTACCGATGGCTTGAAAATCGGGCCAGGCATGTCAAATGTCCTGATATGACCGACAGCTCCCTGGATTATGACGTTATCGTAATAGGCGGCGGCCCGGCCGGATTGACGGCTGCCATTGCGCTTGCCGACGCCGGCGCACGGACCGCGTTGCTGGCGCGCCGCGCGCCCTATGCCGACAACCGGACCACCGCGCTGCTCGGCGCCTCGACCGATATCCTGGAGCGGCTCGACGTCTGGCGGCGCTGCAGCGACAGAGCGGCGGCGCTCAAGACCATGCGCCTGGTCGACGACACCGGCCGCCTGATCCGCGCACCCGAGGTGCGGTTCACGTCGGACGAGATCGGCCGCGAGCAGTTCGGCTTCAACATCGACAATCGCTCGCTGGTCGCAGCGCTCGAGGACCGCGCCGGCGAGATGGCCGCGCTGACCCGGTTCGACGACGAGGCGGCCTCGGTGCAGCCCGGCGATGCCGATGTTACCGCGGTGACGCGGCAAGGCCAGTCGCTCAAGGCCCGGCTCGTGGTCGGCGCTGACGGGCGTAATTCACTGTCCCGCGAGGCCGCCGGCATCGAGGTGACAAGCCGCGCGCTCGGGCAATCCGCCCTCACCTTCAACATCACCCACAGCCGCCCGCATCACAACATCTCGACCGAGTTTCACACCGAGCACGGCCCTTGCGTGTTCGTGCCGCTCGCCGGCAACCGCAGCAGCGTGGTCTGGGTCTCCTCGCCCAAGGAGGCCGAGCGGCTCAAGGCACTCAGCGACGAGGAATTGTCCGTCGCGGCCGAACGGCAGTCGCATTCCATCCTCGGCCGCGTCGAGGTCCAGGGCGGCCGTCACGTGTTTCCGCTGGCGATCGAGCGGCCGCGGCAGTTTGCAAAAGACCGGATCGCGCTGGTCGGGGAATCCGCCCATGTGCTGCCGCCGATCGGCGCGCAGGGCCTCAACATGGGGCTGCGCGATGCCGCCGATATCGCTGAGATCATGGGTCAGGCGATCGGCCGCGGCGAGGATCCCGGCGCGCCAAGCGTGCTGTCGCGCTACCAGGCGGCGCGGCGTCCCGACGTTGCCAGCCGGACCTGGGCGATCGACATCGCCAACCGCTCGCTGCTCAGCGATTTCCTGGGCGTGCAGACGGCGCGTGCCGCAGGCCTGCACCTGCTCGGCGCATTCGGCCCGCTGCGGCGGCTGGCGATGCGCGAGGGTCTCGCGCCGTCATGGCGGCGGTGACCAAAGCGTTTTCGAGCGAAGTGGGTACCGGTTCGCGCTTAAGAAAACGCGTCCACTAAAAGCGCGTCTTAGGGAAACACCAGCCGTCCGCTCTGGATGAACCACATCACGCTGGTCAGCGTGACCACCGAGGCGAAGGTGCCGATCAGCACCGCGACCGAGGCCGGCTCGATCCAGGTGTCGTTCTGCCGGGCGATCACGAACACGTTGAGCGCCGGCGGCAGCGAGGCCATCAGCACCGCGGTCGCGGCCCAGGGCTGCGCGAACGGGCCGAACAGCAGCATCAGCCCGAATGCCAGCAGCGGATGGATCAGGAGCTTGATTGCGACCACGCCCGGCACCTCCCACGGCACCCGCTCGAACGGCCGCAGCGCCACGGTGACGCCGAGCGCGAACAGCGCCATCGGCGCCGCGGCGTTCTGCAGAAACTGGATGGTGCGGTCGAGCGCGACCGGCAGCGGGATGTGAAACGCGGCGACCAGCGCCCCGAACACCGCCGACATGATCAGCGGGTTCTGCACGATCTGCCGCAGCACCACGCCGAATGCGTGCAGCAGCGAGGGATGGTCGCGGTCGGTGAGTTCGATCAGCAGCGGCACGATCGAGAACAGGAAGATGCTGTCGCAGCAGAAGATCAGCGCGGTCGGCGCTGCCGCCTTGGCGCCGAGCACGGCGAGCGCCAGCCCAGGGCCCATATAGCCGATATTGCCGTAGGCGCCCGACAGGCCGGCAAGCGTTGCCTCGCGCAGCGTCAAGCCCCCCATCAGCTTGCCCGCGACCATCGCCAGGAAGAACGCGATCACGGTTCCGAGCGTGGTGGCGATCAGGAATGGCGGGTTGTTCAGCTCCGCAAACGGGGTCTTGGACATGATCCCGAACAGCAGCGCCGGCAACGAAACGTAAAGCAGGAAGAAATTCATCCAGGCGAGCCCGCTCTCGGGTAAACCCTTCGCCTTGCCGCACGCGTAGCCGATGAAGATCAGGCCGAAATACGGCAGCGCCAGATTGAGGATATCGATCATTCTGAAAGTAGTTTCTCGGCCGGATTTCGGGGCGTTTTTGCAGGGCTGGAATCGGTAAAGCGGGGGTTAATTCGAGGCTTAGCCCCTAGCATCGGCCACAATGTTGGTCTATCGACGAACCATGATCAAAGCGCGCACCGCCAAATTCCAGATCGGGCAGATCGTCCGTCACCGGGTGTTCTCCTTCCGGGGCGTGATTTTTGATATCGACCCGGAGTTCAACAACACCGAGGAATGGTGGCTGTCGATCCCCGAGGACATGCGCCCCCACAAGGACCAGCCGTTCTACCATCTGCTCGCGGAAAACTCGGAGACCGAGTACGTCGCCTACGTCTCGGAGCAGAACCTCTTGCCCGACGAGTCCGGCGAGCCGATCCGGCATTCGCAGGTGGCGGAGATCTTCATCAAGGACAAGTCGGGCGGCTACCGTCCGCGCAACCCCTCGCTGAACTGACGCGCGGCTTCTGTCCGCAACTGCCACGGCGTTCGCGCTGGCGCATCTCACCTGCTCACACGCCCTCTCGTTTGGCGAGCGCCGCCGCGATCGCCCAGACCACAAAGCCCGCCAGCGCCAGGCCCGCGCCGACGAGGCCGGTCGACGTCCAGCCATAGCCGGCCGCAACCGCCATTCCGCCGAGCCACGGGCCGAGCGCATTGGCGACGTTGAAGGCGGAGTGATTGAGCGCCGCAGCGAGGCTCTGCGCCTCGCCTGCGACATCCATCAGCCGCGTTTGAAGCACGGTGGCGAGCGCGCCGCCGAGCCCGATCAGGAACACGTCGGCACTCAGCGTCCAGAAATTCGTCGCCGCCAGCGGATACAGCGCCAGCGTCGCGGCCGACCACAGCAACAGCCCGCCCGCGGTCGCCATCAGCGCACGGTCGGCGAAGCGCGGCACGATGATGTTGCCGGCGGTCAGGCCGGCGCCGAACACGCACAGCGTGACCGGGACCAATGCGGGCGACGTGTGCGTCACCGCCAGCATGGTCGAGGCGAGATAGGTGTAGACCGAGAACAGCCCGCCGAAGCCGATGGCGCCGATCGCCAGCGTCAGCCAGACATGCTTGCGCCCGAGCGCAGACAATTCGCGCAACGGGCTTGCGTTGGAGTTGGCGGCATCGCGCGGGGCGAAGATCAGCACCAGGACGGCGGTCAACAGCGCGAGGCCGGCGACGATCGCGAAGGCCCAGCGCCAGCCGATCACCTGCCCGACCCCGTTGGCCAGCGGTACACCGATCGTGGTCGCGATCGTGAGGCCGAGAATCACGCGGCCGACCGCGGCCGTGCGCTTGTCCATCGGCACCAGGGAGGCCGCGACCAGCATGGCGATGCCGAAATAGGCGCCGTGCGGCAGCCCGGCGAGGAAGCGCAGCACCAGCATGGTGTGATAGTCGGGCGCGAGCCCGGAGAGGCCGTTCATCAACGCGAAGAAGCCCATCAGCGCGATCAGCAAGGTCCGCCGCGTCATGCGCGCCGACAGCACGGCGATCACAGGCGCACCCACCACGACGCCGAGTGCGTAAGCGCTGATCGCGTGGCCGGCCTGGGGCTCGCTGATGTTCAGATCGTGGGCGAAGAACGGCAGCAGGCTCATGGTGGCGAATTCGGCGATGCCGATCGCGAACCCGCCCATCGCCAGCGCGAGATGCACGATGCCCGGATGAAAGCTACCCGGGACGTTGTCCTGGTTGACGCGACCACCAGCATTGACCGCAGGATCGGCGACCGCCGGCTCCGAAAGCCGGGAGATCGGCTCTCGCCGCTGCTTGCTGACTTGCTGGGACATTGCGCGACTTCCATGACTGCAAACGACGGCCAGGGTCCTGAGGAGAACCACGCGCGCATTCGCGCATCGAAGGCGCGTTCCGCGCTTTCGTCTGGCCTCCCGTATCGGATTTATGATTGGGCTTCGACGCCGGACTTGTCCGGACAAGGCACTGACGACACGCGCTTGACTCGCGACGCAATCGCAGTGCCCTTCAGCAAACATCGCACACGATCTGCGCGATCACCAGCGCGGCAGGCTGCCATCAGCCAGTCCGTATCGCATGACGAAAAAGGCGCCCTTGCGGGCGCCTTTTGCTTGCGATGATCTCGCGTTTTCTTGAACGCTTGATCGAAAGTTGATCTGAGCTTACTTGGCCGCCGGGTTGGCCGGAGCCGGCGTCGCGCCGCCCGCGCCTTCCAGCTTCTTGCGCTGCTCTTCGGCGCGCTTCTGCAACTCTTCCTGCAGCTTCTTCGAGTTTTCCTCGAACACCTTCGGATCGGTCGGCGGGCCGTCATAGGCCTTGGCGAATTCGGTGTTGAGCGGCAGCGGCAGCGTCAGCGGCGCGCCGTTCGAATTGATCGCCTGAACCACGAGGTTCTGGCCCTTCTTCATGTTGGCGATCAGCTCGGGGGTTGCTTCATAGTCGGACATGCAACCGTTCTGGAAGCAGATCACATAGGGCGCCTGCTGCGGCGGGCTGCCGTCGACGATGATGCGGGTGCCGTGAACCAGCTGCATGCCGAGCGGCAGCGTGACGCGCAGGATCTTCTTCGGCTCGCCTTCCGGCTCGATGATCACGGCGGCGATCACCGGCTGGCCGGACTCGATGCGGCCGTCCTTGCCGGTGAAGCAAACCTGCTTGGCGTTGGCTTCCTGGCCCTTCAGGCAGAACTTGGTCCAGGGGGCATAGATCAGCTGGATCTGCTGGTCCTGCGGCGGCTGCTGGCCGGCGGCCGCAGCGGGCG
>NZ_JACMYO010000173.1 GCF_020889685.1 Bradyrhizobium oropedii | reverse complement strand
GGGGCTTCCAACTTCGCCTTTTCCAGCAAGCGCCTGCAATCTAGTCTCGTTCACGACCAAGAGCTTCTGCTCCGTCGTAAACCGCGGCCGGTGGGCAATGCCGGCGACGGCTTCCACCTTCGAAACGTGTCGGACATGGGCGTATGCCTAAGGATTGGGCCTAGCTCCTGCTCCGGCTAACGCCGATGTCCGGTGAAATGGGAGTGCAGTTCAGACCGCGACCTTCCGATGTCATGATCTTTTCGAAGAGGCGAATGTCACCTTCGAGGCGAATGTCACCTTCGCGGGTAAGTCCGACGATGAATTGCCCGCGGAGCGTCAAACGGCTGTCTCGACGTCCGCTACGGCGTGCGAGACGGTTGGCCCCGCGGAGTTCTCATGGGAAGGGCACTCCGAAGGTCACCTTGCCTGCGGCCGCGGAGGGGCATGGTGGGCACGCCCGGTGTCCACACAATTGTGACGATTCAGGCTCGCACGAAAGCACGAAGCTGAGACCGTTCAGTCCCACGGCATGTAGAAATATGCAGCTACAGCGGCTGCTCCTAGCACCACAGTTCTGGCAATTGCTCCCAGAGCCACCCAAAACATTCCTCCCGAAGTTGCAGATGCTTCTTCAGGAGACAATTCGGTCACACCATAGGCTGACATATTGGTTTTCATTGTTGTCTCCTTTTCAAGTGAGAGTATCCATCAGTGATTCCGGCCGGCGACTCCTGCCGCTGTGCAAAGAGAGAAACAAGAGTCATGCCAATTGCCAGGCGCTTGAAAAGCGTGGAACGTCTTCACTTCCACCTTCGCCTTTTCCCGCAGCACCCCCAAGCTGAATCTGTCAGTGAGCGCGTCCCGCTGGAACTCCAGCTTGGCGCGTCCAGGGGGCGCCATAGGAGCGCTCGATCGGATGGGCTCCAACTCCATCCGACCAAGACGCGCTTGGTAGACTTCCGGTTCAAACGCCGAAGCGGGCATCATCCCACGACAAACGAGGACCACATTCTCTTTCTTGGCTTCATTTACCTCCAGGGAGGAGGCCTCCGGCTGCAATGGATGCTGCTAGGCCCGCCAATACTCCCACGATCGCCCAAAACACTCCTCCCGAAGTTGCAGATGCTTCTTCAGGAGTTAATTCGGTTACACCATAAGCTAATATGTCGGCCTTCATTGTTATCCCCTTTTCAAGTGCAAGCGCGAAGCTGAAGCTCCCGCCTGGCAGAGACAGAAAATCAAGGAACGTGCCAACCCTGCCAGGTAGCGCCCCACATAAACCGCTCTCCATTTTGTTCAATGGCTTAATCGAGAGTGTGGCCACGCCGGCCGTACATCTCCTTGTCCGAGACACGACAAACCGGACAACAGGCGGCGCGACCTGGACGCGAAGGCGCGACGCTGCCATCCGCACAATCTTTTCCTTGAACCCCTCGCGAGTCCTCGGGCGTGATCTCCGCATCCGCATCGCATTGCCGAGGTGGTAATGGCGGTAGTGCTTGTCTCAGGCTGCCAAAAGCTTGAGAGGCCTTCAGCCTTTGCCGATCTTTCGTCAACGAGCGTATCTCGGAGGGGAGGGGCGCGTGGGGACCGCAGCCGTCGTGTTTGCGGGCGAGACGAGATGGGAATGCCGCCATTCGACACGGCCGCCACGATCTGACCCGGATCGACCCGGGGCCTCCATCCACAGCAATGGCAGGGCGATGGCCACCGTCGCCGCGAAGCCCACGGCGAAGGCCGTATTGGGGCACTTCATTTTTGCGTTCGCGCCACGTCTATGATCGGGGATTGTCGCTCCGGCGGCTACCGGTAGCAGGCTGTGGCAGCCTGGAACAGCAACAGTAGTTTTGTGTGATGCCACTGGGTGACATCCGCAAACCGACCGTTGATTCACCATCGAAAACAGAGTCGAGCCCTAATTCCAGCCTCGCATGAGCACGAAATTTGTAGGCTCGACCTCTTCGGTGATGAAAAAATCGAGATGATCGAAAGTCCAAGAGAATTTCGGCCTCGGTGGTGGCGGATGATCCCGAGCATAGAGACCGGCGGCCGAGATTGGGCCATCGAGCAAAGGCTCGAGTCGCCGGATCCATTTCGCGCATTGCTTCGCGTAGTGAACCGAGTGTAGCGTGTGTCCGAACGTCGTGTTCAATGCGGATATAGCGACCGAGCCGGGCAGCATCCCACCAAAGGCAACCTTATCGTGCGCCGACCAAAGGCGCATTCGTTCGGCGCTATCGTGATCGAATACCTCATGACCGAAGATCGCGATGACGTGAAACTTTTCGCGATGGACCTCGGCGACGATCAAGTCGTTCGTCCGGTCGACATGACCGCGCGGATGGATCGTCTGGCCGAGGTGAAAGTGATGATAACCCATCGCGTTCAGCACGAAGTCCTTGTCGGACCATCGATCGGCGGGTGGAGCGTTCTGGGCGCGAGCCGCCGGTGCATATCCCCTGGTGCGGGGCGCGATGGAAAGATGCGGCATGAGATCGTCGCCCCTGCGCATCTTCTCCAGGAAAATCTCGATGGCGTCCGAATGCGCGGCCCAACGCAGGTCCGCGCATGCCGCAGGCTCGACGCTCACGGTTCGCGGGCGCTGGCCGACGTAACGGGATCGCCAACTCACGTAGTCGATCAATAGATCGCCAAGTCCCTTCGCCTGCATGTGAACAAGCGAGGCCCGGTCGTTCGGAAACCGAGGAATAACCTCGATCGCTTCGGACTTTCCTAATGCGGGGCGGTTCGTCCATCATCGTGGGTTTGGTCCGGGTTGCGTGCCGATCGGATTTGTCCGCGCTGCGTTCCTACTGAAAGCCGGCGCGCCATCCCGGCGGATTCGACCAGCGTCGATAGCTGGTCAGCACTGGAAATGGAATCCGAGTGGCAATGAGTTCGAGAGTCCGGCATCATCTCGGGCGTATCGGAGCTGACCCTTGCTTTCTTGATCGGCGGACCATCTTGCGGTGCGTCAGCCGCGTTCGGATTATCTACGCTGGCTGTCCGATAGTCAGCTAGATTGCCGCCCAGAAACAAGACCTCGGTCTCCTCGGTCGGTATTCCCCCCACCCAATCTCGCAGCTCCTTATCTCCGGGAGCATGCCCACGCTCCAGAATATCGTTGATTTTTTTGATCGGCCAGGCGGTGACGCTTGGTACCGTGTAGGTGTGCAGCTTCCTAGCGTTCTTTGCAATCGCGTTCGCGCCATTCTCACTGTGGTCCTTTGAAAGGCGCAGTCGCGAGGGGTCCTGGGACAATGACACAAAAGCACTGTCTGTAAGGCCTTGCGTGTGCCATGCAGCGAGGCGCGCCATATCAATTTCGTCCTCCCTTTCGTCGTCCGAGCAGATAGCAGCCTTGGAAACATGCGGGCTAGCGTGAGCACGCAAATCCGCTAAGGAACGCACATGCGCGATGGCACTCACCTCCTTGTCCAGGAGGTGTTCACAATCGATGTCCTCGTTCTGAAAGCGGTGCAGCGGCAGATACGATAATGCCACCGCGTCGTCGAAAATGCGGTCGCCGTCGACATTGCCGGCAGAAGATTCGGTGGTTCGTGGCCACTGTGCTGCTCGCTGCGCAGCCAGGTTGATCTCGCTCTTCAGCGCCTTAACGTTCGCTCCGGTTAGCGATGCGGCAAGTTCGGCGCGCCCCCTGACAAAGGATGCGACCGGGCACCGCTCGCTTTCCTCGATGGCGCACGCTCTCAGATTGCCCGTCGTCATGGTCGAGGGCAATCCAATCCGGGAATCCATCAACGCGGCAGCTGAATCTGATGCTCGGTGGATTGGCCGCAGCTCGCTCAGCTGCTGCTCGAAGTTCGCTTGATCCGGAGGCGGGTGTGCTGGTGAGCCGGTTTGTGCGCTTAGGCCGCCGGGCTGTGGCTGCGCCTGCTGCTGCCGCCGGAGATCGTAAGCTTCGATGAAGTCTTCTGCGGTGTCCGGTGGATCGATGTTCATCCGTTCCCCTCGAGCATGGGTCGTTTCAGGCCTTATCCTGGTAGGCGCGGCTTTCGAGAAGCTGACAAGTGAGGAAAGGAATGCGACCGACCGCCAACGTTTTGGGGGCTTCCCGCTCGGCTGCCACCGCTGCGGAGGAGAGCGCACCACGAACCTGCGTACACCAGCTAATCCCGCGCCTTCGCCGCGCGACGAACCAACCATCGACGGGGAATCAAGGTTTGCGATGGATGATGCCTTGCGAGTGCAGCAGTTCAACCGCCAGGGCGGTACGCAAAATGTCGCGCGTCGGTCACCCTTCACATCCGTAGCAGCTGCAAGAAGTCCTGCACAGTCCGCATCGCGACACGTGCCAAGATGGCTGGGTCGATTTACCCTCTGCGGCCAGAGTCAAGACCTTGTCGGCAAGGCATCCTTCAACGAAGAGGTTCGCCTCGCTTCGGGCACCATCCGGACAGCATCATCCAGAACACTCTCAGCTCAGTGCAAACTTTATTTTGCGAGGATTTTGCAGACCTCATGATGCTACTCCACAAAATAGAATTTGTTCGCGCCGGCTCCGACCTGCCCAGCCAGTGAAAAAATGCAACCCGGCACCCGTGGCACGGTCCGTCGAGTGAGTGTGGCATTCGGGCTGGCCAATTTGGCTCATCTAATTCTCTAAGCCCGTCAGGTTGTCGAAAGCTCATCCTGATAGAGCGAAAACCAGAGAGCGACACTATCTGCTCAGGATTGCGAGCCGACCCCAAACGGAGGGTAACATGGACCCATTTAACAGCATCAACCCATTCGACCGGAATTTCGCGACCTACAACGCCACGGTGGCACAACCGCAGCAGCAAGCGGAGTTTGAGCCGTACTTGGATGAAGTGCTGCAGCTTGATACCGCTGCCGTCGCAGGGGGGGCTGTTCCTCCAGACCGCTGCCACCCTCATCTGTCTGACGAAGACCGAGCGCTGGAACTCGGGCACCATAGTGCCTACGGTCCTCATCACGAAGACGCCGTCACCAGATATATTGGGGACGCCGCTGCGCAGCACAGCGCGCCTCGGGAAGCATTGAGTTGGCCAAAGGAGCTGACTGCGGAAGGTCACGATCAGGGTCTGATGCGAGGGATGATGGGCGAAACCATCCTGGCATCGTCTCTCGAGCCAACCGTGCGCGATCACCAGGCACCGGATCCCGGAGAAGTGGTTCGTCACTTCAGCTGGAGCGACGGCTACCATCCGGCTCCGAACGAGCCGACCGGGAGCGACCCCCTGTCAAGACACGAGGTCCTCATGGGTGAGGATTACACCGGGCAGTTGAGACCAGCGAAGAGGCAGAGGACGCTAAGTCATCCGCAAGGGGATGCCATTGGGCGGCAGCTGAGCGAGACCGGCAATTCAGCTGCTCGCGTGTTGATGGAAGACGCCGGCGCACCGTCGCCTCCCGGGCGAGCTGTCGGTTCGCCGGTGGTCCTTCCGGCGGAAGGTTACGATGAGGATCTGCTGTGGGCGAGGATGGAAGATGCCGGCCCGTCGTCCTCTCTCGGGCCAACCGCGCGCCATCCCTGGGCTCCGGATTTCGGAGAGGCCGTTCGTCCCTTCAACTCGCGGCACGGCGACCAGCACACATCGGCTGCGCTTGACGGTAGCAGCGTCCTGCCGAGCCAGGACAGCCGACCCGCCAGCTTCGTGGTTCACAATGACCGCTACACGGCGCTATTCGTGCCCGCGGCGGCGATGAGGCGAAGCACCCCACTCAATCCGCCAGGCGCTGCCATTCGTCTCGGATATCGACCGGAAAACGTTCCGCCGCCCAGCGCGCGGCCGGGGAATCAGGCCTCGCCAGCGCTGCCTGGACGGACGATGGAGCAAGCCTCGCCGGCGTCCGCCAGGGCTGAGACGACGTCCCCCGCGGTCCGCGAGATTTATGCTGCTTCATTCGCCGTTCCCGAGGACTTTTCGCACGGCACCCAACCCGCCCCGGACACGATGCTCTCGAAGCTGGGCCGCTGGGGCCTCTTGCCGGACGCGGCGCATCCGGTAAAGCACTACGACATTCGCGGCGAGCGCTACACAGCCCTCGCGGGGCCGGGAGGACCCAATGACATTCGGCTCATCCATCACCCTCGAGTGTAGACGCCGAGCAGCCCAAGATTGCACCACGGGCATTAATAGCAGTGCTTCCGGACTTGGGCTGTTGGTTTGGTGGCTCCTGTCAAGCAACAATAAGGACCCTTTATCTTCTCCGTTGAGAAGCCGTTTATCACAATCCTCCAATCTGAAAAGCGAGAAAAGAACATGATTGGTGCTGGCCGGGGGACTCTCCACCTCAGGCTACGCATTGGCAGCGGCTGGACGAGTCAAGGCCGAGTTCACAACCAGAGACGAAGCAGAGCAGGGGCGGTGGAGCTGAAGAGACGCTGCCCCGTGCTCCGGGGAATCTACGACGCGGAGTCGGGATGCCCGGCCACCAAGGCTCCTCTTCACGAGCAGCTCGACTGGCTGCTCCGTGCGAGATTCTGGCGCCTTCAGGAATTCCTGCTTCAGCGCAACAGAGCCCGATGGGATGCCCGATTGAATTCTCGCCCGGTCTTTTTCAGCAATCAGTGACGCCTGCCTGGGTTCAATCGGTCTTTCGATTGTCGCCGGTCGCGAGGATTGCCCGCCCGTTCCTTCCCCAATCACGGATTTGCCCGCGAATTTTCGGTAAAGCTGTCAGATCCTGACAGGTGCGCGTTTGCACGACGACCTGGTATGATCCGAGCGCTGCCGGCTCGACGCAGCAGGGGCAGTTCAGCAATCCGCGACCGAGACATACTCCTGCAAAAATCGAATGCTTCCTCAAGACAGTTGTTCCGTATCTCTCAAGCTGATCTACATTCTTCCCGGACGACGTGAGGCGGCGCGAGGGATGAGAAAGACCCTTGATCACATTGTCCAGCATCCAGCGCTATCACGGGCTTCGCTTGTTCGCAGCGCTCTGGGTTTTCGGCGGTGCCGTCTCGGGCATCATAAGCATGGCACAGAGCCCGGCTGCGCTGGCGACAAGCATGTACCAGGCAGGCGCCAGCGCGTTCCCGGTAACGTGGATCAGCCAGGCGACGACGGGTTGAGCTGTGCCTCCGAAGATCGCTATCGCAAAAGCGTAAATCGTCGCGAAGGCGCCACCGCGAATGTTCTTGGGCAAACCTTCGGCCATACTCACATAGAAGGCGCTATACGGAATCGTTCCGATGAGGCTGAGCGCGCCGAGGCCTCCGAGAAGTGCGAGGGCACTGCGGCTCTCTGCGATCCACAGGAACACCGGATAGGTCATCAGCAACGCGGTGATCTGTGGCCATATCATGATGTGCCGGCGTCCGGCCCGATCCGCGAGCCAACCGCCCAGCAGTGCGGCAGCTATTCCTACGGTATTGCTGATGAGCGTGGTCGCAAAAGCGAGTGGCGCAGAAACATGCAGGGTGTTCAGCGCGTATGTGGTCATATATCCCGTGACGTAGGTGATAATCGTGCAACTGGCCAAGATGACGAACCCCAAGCTCATGATGCGGCGAGCGGCAGGCGATCTCCTTACGGGCCGGGCGACGGGAGGCGGGACCTCGGGGCGATGCAACGTTTCCGACAGGGCGCTCCGCAACCAAAGTCCGAACGGCAGCGTACCGGCGCCGAGCAAAAGCGCGATCCGCCATCCGTATGCATCGAGTGCCTCGCTTGTCATGGCGAGGGAGAGTATTTCTCCGACCAACGCGCCGGCCGTCGCAGCTATCTGTTGGCTGGCAGGCTGAAACGAGACAGCAAGACCGCGGACTTCGGCCGGGGCCGCTTCCATCAAATAGGCGGTCGTCGGACCGACTTCACCTCCGAGCGCGAAGCCCTGCACCAAACGTGCGAAAATGGCCAGTAACGGAGCGGCAATTCCTATTGTCTCGTACGAAGGCGTAACGGCCAAAACAAGGATCGCGGCGCTCATCATGACGAAGCTGACGGTCATCGCGGGTCGGCGCCCGACCCGATCCGAGTACGAGCCGAGCACGATGGCCCCGATCGGTCTGGTCACAAAACCCGCGCCAAACGTCGCGAGCGACATCATGAGGCTGGCGAACGGATCTTTCGCCGGGAAGAACGCCTGACCGATCTGGATCGCGAAAAAGCTATAGGTCCCGAAGTCGTAGAATTCGAGAATATTGCCGATCGTTGCGCCCAACACGGCGCGGCTCGTCAAGGGCTCGTCTGCCGCAACAAGGACCGGCTCCGGCCTCTCCCGAGTAAATTGCCTGGCCATCCTCGACCCGTCTGGAGCGCGATCCCTGGCCCGAATATTTCGACCAGCCAGGTCGCGCACGTCGCATTCCACTTGCCGCACACGCCTCTATCTTGATCTGGCCGGCCCGTACGCCAGTGTTCCAGATGTGGACTGAAGCATGTCACGACGAAGCTCATGACAACGTGCAATAAAAATGCCTGCGGCCCCATTCAAGCCTTGAACGGATCGCGGCCCTTGCCAGCAAAGATAAATAAGAGAAACGCTGCGGTTGTCGGGCTGCGGCAACCGTCGTGCGCTGCTGTGCAATGGCGAGTTTGCGACAAAATTGGCGGGCGTCGAACAGGTGGCGCCTGCTCTGTCTGGCGATCGTCGCTGCGAGGAAGTGATCGGCGACGACCTCGGCGGGGACATGGTGCGCTCGTCGGGTTGGGTCATGGGTCCGCGACGTGTGCTTAGACGTGATCGCGCCGCCGCGAGTTCGGGCATGGCTCAGCGCGCCCGGATCGGAATGAGGCTACCCCAGTCCGCCGACAAGAAGGAACGCCGGGTTCCAGCGTCCAACCCACTCCGCCCTTGTCCCATGGCAGGCTCGGCAGGGAGGGCCTAATGTTCGGGGCAATCGGGGCAGGTGTCGCCGATCGAAGCCAGGACATCACGCCGCTCGGCGAGAATCTCCTCGGGCGAGAAGCCCGGCGAGGTGTCGAGGCGGGCCAGATCGAAGGCGCGCTCGCGCGCATGTGGATCGGCGCGATCCTGCATCCAGCCGTGCTCCTCGCATTCGCGGATGGCTCCGGCTTCCTTCAGCAAGCAGATCGCCCAACCATGGAGCGTGCGGATCGCCGGCTGTCTTGCGTTCGTCATCAGCATCTAGACTGCTCCTGCCGCCGTGAATCTTTGGGCGGCCCCATGTCGTTCCCGGCGCTTAGCACGGGGCAGGGATTCGCAATCCGCGGGTCTTTGGCTTGTTGTCCTGTTTACAAGCCTATCTGCGGACGCGAGCTCGGGAGCATCCTTCACTGCAGGCGACCTCGATTGGAGCGGCCGGGTGGTCTCCGCCCACCAAAGCCTCGGGCCAGGCGGGTTTGGTTTTGAGGGGACGGCGCTATCGAAGAGTTCGCCGCCCGACTGAAGAATCTGGCAGGAGGCCTCATTGTCCGAAACGTGATCGAATAGCGCGGACTATCGACCGGCGCGATGCTGTGCTCCCAGACGCGGCGTGCCTCACCGTCAAGGACGTAGAGGGAGCGGGGTCGGGCATCGAGCGTGAAACGCTTCCAGGACGCACCGGCTCTTCGCCGGAACCGGAATGGACAGTGCGATAGCAATGACAATCCGAAAACCTTATCGAACTGTTTCTTGTCGCGGTGCCAGCCGATGCCAGCGCCGATGTCATATTCCGTTACGAGTGCGTGCGCGATACTTCCTTGCCTGAGCTTCGCGAAGTCTTCAATCCGGCTTGCGAGGGGCCGAAGCCAATCGGGAATTGCGTCCGCGCGTTCAAGACGCTGCTGCGTGAAATCGTAACTGTGACCGAAATAAACCACCCGGCGTTTCCCTTCATATGCGCCGAACTGGAATGGCGCGAGCGGGAGCGATCTTATGTTCGCGAGAAGAACTTGCTCTTCGTCACGCGTGACGAATTCGGCTTCGTAGCTCAGCCCGGTCGGTCCGGGGGGCTCTGATGCAAATAGCGATCGCTGAGACGCCAGCATACCTCTTACAGCCTCTCCCTATTATGACTGAGCCTGCCGCGGTTGTTGCCACGCTTCTTGTCGAGGGAGGAACGCTCCGGCTTTCCGGACAGGATTGCTGATCGCGTTTTGGAGGCTAGCCAATATTTCTAGAGATGGTTCGAGGTTATCGAGTGGATCGCCACGGACTGGTCAATTCGCCAAACCCTGTATGATCGCTCCTACAGACGAGCATCCGCAAAAATGAGCATAGGTTGCAGACTGGCCAGCAGCGACAACGTCCAATTCACTCGAATAGGAGACACCGGTTCTTTCCAATTTCGGATTGGTGGCATTTCCATCCTGCGCGTGGTCTTAATGTCTGATCCGGCGATTTCGGGAAGCGCTTCGGCGGCATTCAGTGTGCACGCGCGTCTTGCTGCTGGGATAGATTTTTCGGTGGATCGACCTTTGGGCGTTCCACCTAGGCGGGCGGTGATGCTGCGGCCAGGTGAGGGTGATCCGCTCATCTCGCTTGACTACAAGGAACCGGAGTGTACATCGCGATGATGACGGCGATCGCGCCTGCAACAAAATCGCCGCCGGCAATTGCCAGACTGAGCGGTTCGTTGAAATTGCACCTTGAAGAAAAAAGGGAAGGCTGCCGAGACCCAGGCAGGCAGGAAGCGATATCCGGACGGGCCTTAAGGACCCGCTGGTCGCGTCTTCCTCAGCGCTGCACAACAGTTTTATACGTTGGATCGTCGGGGATCTGAGCTTCGTACTGCTTAGCTTTTTCCAGCAGGGCGTCGCGAACTGGACCTTCTGGTAAAAGTGCTGCTTGGTGGCGTGCCTCTCTCGCGCATTCCGCGACTTGACTTGCCAGTTCCTCCGTCTCGCGATCCATCGTCGTCGCTCCTCGGAGCCTCGGAAAAACCACGCTAGCGCGGTGGGCTCGTGGTTTCTTGCCGCGTCGCCGAATGCTCAGAAATCCACTTTGTCGCGTCGTGCTCCGTGACAAAGCCCTTGATGACTTCGGTTTCGCCATCGGCCCACAGAATATCGATCCTCCAGCCGGTGCCGGGGTTTTTACAAGCCAAGAAAGCTGGTCGCTGCTCGATCATTGCTTCAGTATGCGCCGACGGTGGCAAGCTACAAGCCAGTGATGCTGCCGCACTTCGCTTTTTTGGCCTTCCGGGCGACGCTATTCTTCAGCCCGGTCTTCAAACAGCCGGCGGTCCCGGCCGATCCCTTCGTCGCCCCGCGTCGAGAAGATCCGGCGACGGTGGCAGCTGGTTACGCTGCTCAGGAATCGGAGCTACGGCGGGATTGTCTTGGACCTTGCGCCGTCGCCTGTGACTGACTGCACGCCCGATTAGGCCGACAATCACCAACAATGCGCCCGCGGCGATGAGCCAGTGGGCTAGCTCCAGCCGTCCGATCGCGGTCTTGATCGCATCCATTTGCTTCTTCGCCTTTCAGATCGCGCTCGACCAGCCTCCGGGTGTCATCCCTCAATAATGAGGCGACGCAGGAACGCATTGCAGGCCTGCTCGGCTTCGGCGAACGTGCCGAAGGGCGATCCGGCCACTTGAGCCGCGGGCTTATTCAGGAAGTCTGGGCGATACGACGCAACAAAGCCCGGCTCTCCATGCAACCTAGGTCCGTTTCGGCTCTCGTTGCTGATAACGAATGAATAGTCGTCGCTGCTTGCAATCCATATCTCCAGATCGCCCGTGTCGACGCGCCTGAAGTGCAGGGCCATTTTACCCTCCACATTTGCCCAACTAGGCCCCGGATCAACTCGATCGGTTCATTTCCGGTTCCGGTCGCGTCGGACCTTCTGGAATTCCTCGGGACCTTTGACGAGTTGGCGCTTGCGTTTGGCTAACTCGCCTGAATTGCGGCACCGTCGGCAAATTTGTCGATTGCGTCGCCGGCCATGTCGCTGGCGCGCGTTGGCGTTGCCTTTCGCTCTTGGGGGGCGCCTGCCGTTGGCAGGGCCAACGTGGACCAGCCGACGGATAGCCTCAGGGCGGCGGGGGTAGGCGCGGACCTGCTCGAAACTCAACCGGTCCGGGGCGTAGCCGAAATGGCGGCTAAACTTTGCGATCGCATAGATATAGGGTTGTTGGGTCGACGGCGACAGATTGCGGACCGTCATGTAAGCGGTGTTGGCCGGCACGTAGCGCTCGCGAGGTCCAGAACAACTGACGTCGGGTGAGAGTGTCAGCCTCTCGCAGGCATCGACAACGCCCAAATGCTCACGCCAGTAAATCAGCTTGGCGAGCGTGTGAAAACTCTGCGGTTGCACGGCCAATCATGTCCATTTCGGATGGACAGCGCAACACGCCGCTAGAGCGAGATGGGGTCAGGTTGAATCGATTGGGGATTCCCAAATCAGCCGGTTTCTGATTCACCATGCTGACTGGAAGGAGGCCAGTATGGATGGGCAAGCCTTACTCGCTGGATCTTCGCAAGCGTGTCGTAGCCGCGATTGAGGGCGGGATGTCCCGCAATCAGGCGGCCAAGCAGTTTGGGGTGGCGATCAGCACGGCGATCGGCTGGATGCAGCGGGTCGAGGAGACCGGCAGCGTTGAGCCTGGCCAGATGGGTGGTCACAAGCCGAAGGCGGTTTCGGGAGGCCACGCAGTCTGGCTGTCGCAGCGGATCAGGGACGGCGATTTCACCATACGCGGTCTCGTTGCCGAGCTTGCCGGTCGCGGCCTGAAGGTCGACTACCACTCGGTGTGGGACTTCGTGCATGCCGAGAAGCTCAGCTTCAAAAAAAAGCGTGGCGGCTGGCGAACGCGATCGGCCTGAGGTCGCGCGGCGGCGAGCCCAGTGGACAAAGTATCAAGGTCGCGTCGAAGTTGAGCGGCTGGTCTTCATCGACGAGAGTGTGCTGCAGAGCAGCGGAAGGAGTTCAACATGAACTAGGACCGTTAGCGTAAAGCTGCGTGAATGATGGGGGACGGCCCCCCGGGATCGGCTTTCAGGAGCAGGTCTCAAACCAATCCGAGCTGCTGCGGTAAAGAGCCGTGGTGGTGAGCGTCGGATGAAAAGTTCGGACGAGATCCGAGCAGGTCGGTGTCCGAAAGACGAACGAAAGTGAACCTCTGAGAACGCGTCGTTATGAACTTAAGTGTCGTCGAAACCAGGACCGTTTCGTCATCCTGGGACAAGTCCGCCAGAAGCCTGATGACCGGGCGGGCGGCGACCGGCGTAGAGGGGGCGTGAGTTGGACATAGGCTTTCACGCGGAACTGCAGGAACCAGGCTCCTGATGCAAAGGGAGAAGCTCAAGCGGGCCAAACCCGCAAGGCGAGAGTACCGATGCAGGAGTCTGGGGCGGACCGACCCGTATGAGCGTTGAGGGTCCTGTAATGGGGCCGGAGCAAAGGGGTCGGATCAGGTGGTTGTATTGTTTGAAACAACTGGAAACAGGATGACTTCGATAGGTACGACAGACAAGCCGTTTCGAATTGCGAAACGACAAGTGTACGAAGCTTACAAAGCGGTCAAAGCCAACCATGGTGCAGCCGGGGTGGACGGGCAGACCCTGGAGATGTTCGAGAAAGATCTTGCAGGAAACCTCTACAAGGTCTGGAATCGGATGTCCTCGGGGACGTACTTCCCGCCGCCGGTTCGCGCTGTCTCCATTCCGAAGAAGAGTGGAGGCGACAGGGTTTTGGGTGTGCCCACCGCAGCGATCGGATCGCGCAGATGGTGGTCAAGCAGATGATTGGGCCGGATTTGGACTCCCTCTTTCTTCCAGACTCCTACGGCTACAGGCCAGGAAAATCGGCCCTGGATGCCGTGGGCGTGACGCGGCAGCGGTGCTGGAAGTATGACTGGGTTCTGGAATTCGACATCAAAGGGCTGTTTGACAACCTTCCGCACGATCTCCTGCTGAAGGCAGTCAGGAAACATGTCACATGCAAGTGGGCTCTGCTCTACATCGAAAGATGGCTGGCAGCGCCGATGGAGAAGAACGGAGAAGTGGTCGAGCGCACACGCGGTACCCCGCAAGGGGGTGTTGTCAGCCCGATCTTATCGAATCTCTTCATGCACTATGCATTTGATCTGTGGATGACGCGGACACACCCTGATCTTCCATGGTGTCGATATGCGGACGATGGCCTTGTGCATTGCCGGAATGAGCAGCAGGCAGAAGCCCTCAAGGCGGAGCTTGGTGCTCGACTGGTAGCATGCGGGCTCCAAATGCATCCGACAAAGACCAAGATCGTCTATTGCAAAGACCAAAGGCGTAAAGGGCAATACCCGAATGTCGTGTTCGACTTCCTCGGGTATCAGTTCCGACCGCGACGCGTGGCGAACACACAGCGAGATGAGTTCTTCTGTGGCTACACGCCTGCGGCCAGCCCAACGGCAATGAAGTCGATGCGAGCCACGATCAAAAGCTTGAACATTCCCCGGCAAACGCCGGGGACGCTGGCTGAAATCGCCCAACGGCTCAATCCACTCCTTCGGGGATGGATAGCCTATTACGGCCGTTACAGCCGTTCGGCCCTGTCCACTCTGGCTGATTACGTCAACCGGAAACTCAGGGCGTGGATCATGCGCAAGTTCAAGCGCTTTCAGTCCCATAAGACACGCGCCAGCCTCTTCGTGAGAAAGCTGGCGCGGGAAAATCCAGGACTGTTTGTGCACTGGAAGGCGTTCGGAACGAATACGTTTGCCTGATGGGAGCGGTGTGAATCGAGAGGTTCACGCACCGTTCTGCGAGAGGCCGGCAGGTGAAATCCCTCCGGCCTACTCACCCCTGGACCAGGACCGATATGGCGCCGTTGCGGGGATGGGCGCCGCGCGGGTGCAGACTTCACGCCAAGGTTCCCCACGGCCGCTGGAAGACCATGACCTTCCTGGCGGCCCTGCGCCATGACCGGATCGATGCACCATGGTTCATCGAGGGGCCGATCGATGGCGTGAGCTTTCGCACCTATGTCGAGAAGGTGCTTCTGCCCGTCCTTCGACCCGGCGATATCGTCATCTTGGACAACCTCGGCAGCCACAGGGGCAAAGCAGTTCGCCAACTCATCCGTTCGGTCGGCGCCAAACTTTTCTTCCTGCCAAAATACTCGCCCGACCTGAACCCGATCGAACAGGTCTTTGCCAAGCTCAAGCACCTCGTCCGCAAGGCTGCCGCGCGAACCGTCGACGCGGTCTGCGCCGCTATCGGCCATGCACTCGATGCCTTCACATCCGAGGAATGCGCCAACTACCTGAAAAACTCAGGCTATCGAACCTAATGCCATCACGCTTTAGTTGCGGCTGATGTATCCCCACCGCGGCTCTAAGTACACTCTTCCTGAGCGACACCTCCACAGATCGATCATTCCTCCCTTGCTAACCCTCTCTCTGCGAGGTGCGCGGATTGATCCTTCGTGATTTCGACTCACGATGTCCTTTTGCCACTTGTCGCGTACGTCTCGGCCGTTCGGCGACCACAGTCATCAAGAATTTTTCGCGCGTAAACAGAAGCTCGTCGAGCAACTGGGCGTCACCGAAGATGCTGACGAGCGAGACAAGATCGACGTCAACTTCGGTAGATCAACACCGCACTGGTTTTTTTGGAGAAGACTGAGCCCAAGCGTGCTGATTCCGCTCGATGTCGCCCACGATTCCGGAATGATCTCGCCACCGTTCCGATTTGATGTCGCCCGCCATTGAACGAACCCGCTACGCGGAATGGGGGCAAGCCTGCTGAACTGAGATGTCCTGTCTGAGAGGATGTTGGTCTTCGCACCACCCCTCTCAAGACAGGAGACCCCAGATGGCTACGATGAGCCCTCACCTTTGGAGGATGCGCGAGCCGCGAATTCTTGCTGAGACGCGTCAGGTTCTCGACAGCTACCCTCGTTAGCAAAACAGTGCGGATCTCCAGACGGCGATTATGATTACTGCTTGCAATGGAAATGGACATCGGAGTGCCAATGTCGGGGCGGTGGAGGGGTCGTCTGGTGGTGTGGCGCTAACGATGGGTTGTTGCTGGGGGGCTACCTCGAGCCGGATCCTCAGCTGACGCTGACGCCTTGATTGTCCTCGATCTGCCGCCTCCATTCCCCAGCACATGAGATCCGAGCCTACCCTTAGATGGGCCTATACTTTCGAAGGTAAGAACGGATGGACTTCAACTCGACTGACCGGGCTCTTCAACGATCGGGCAGCGCGGGCCCGCAAGAGAGCTCACCGGCCTCCCCCTCGGCAGACGCGGCGGCCTTTGAGCGGCAGCTGAGCGAGATCGCCAATTCAGGCGGCCGCGTGCTGAGGCAGGCCCCCATCCGTCAAGTCGGTGCATCGCCATCTGAGGCTCAGCCCATGATGCAGGGGAGGGGGCGCGAATACATCCCAGGTGGAGGTGGTGGGGCGATGCTGGGCGCCTCGGCGCTGCAGGCGGGTCAGTTCACTGGGGTCCTGGTAGGTCGCAGCAAGCGCCCTCTTTATAGCGAGGATGCGCCCCTTATCGAAGGGCTGAGGCCGGCACTCATCGCGCGTGGGGCCAAGGAAATCACCGCCAAAAAAATGTAGATTGCCTTCTCAGATTTGGGCGTTGGCTCTTTGAAAACGACAAGCAGGGCATTGCTGCTCCGCTTTACGACAAGTCGCTGGATGAAGATGTCAAGGAGTTCAGGAACAGGGGTGGACGCCCAGACAGCACTCTCTCATCTCCGGGCGTCCCAGTCGGGGGGCGGACTCGCGCTAATCGTAGCTCCCCCCGCCCTGAATCCTTATCCCAATGACGCGGCCCTCATCAAACAGTACAAAGCAGCCGTGATTGCGAACGGGTTCTCCCGAGATTCCGCCAACAAATATGCGCGTGCTCTTGGCAGTTTCGGTCAGTACCTGCGTGAAAACAACAAGCAGGGCATTGCTGCTCGGCTTTACGACAGGTCGCTAGATGGAGATGTCGAGGGCTATAAGGCCTCCCCTCGTAGCAAACCGAAGATCGCAACCGCACTGGCTCACCTCCGGAAGTCGCAGGCGGGGGGCCGGGCGACGGAGATCAGGCACAATATTCCCCCCGTTCCTGATCCGGAAGACACGGTCTTAATGGAGCCAAGCCGCGTCGGGGATACCACTGCGCAGCACAGCGCGCCGGAGGGAGCTATCAATGCGCCAGCGGTGCTTTCTGTGGAAGGTTACGACCAGGATCTGCTTCGGCAGGTGATGGACGAAGCCGGCCCCTTGTCGCCTCTCGAGCTAACCGCGCGCCGACACCAAGCGCCGGATCCCGGAGACTCCTTTCACCGCTTGAACTCGGCCCACGACCACCAGTGGGCCCCGGATGAGCTGGTGGATGCACCTGACAGGAGCAATCTCCTGCCAGGCGAGGAGGTGCTCAACAACGATGAGCATGACATGGCGGAGTCGAGGCCGGCGAAGAGGCAGAGCATCCTAAACAGTCCGCAAATGGGTGCATCGCCATCGAAGGCGCAGCCGATGATGCAGGGGAGCCGGCACGAATACAGCCCAGTGCCGCATGGCGGAGGCGATGGGTCGCCGTTAGGTGCCTCGGTGCTGCAGCCGGATTACTCAACTGCGGCTTACGTGGGTCGCAGCACCCACCCCCTTTATTCGGAGGATGCGCGCCTCATTTCGGGGCTTAAGGAGGCGCTCCTCAGGGGTGGGGCCGCCGAGAGCACCGCCAAAAGCAATGTAGATTATCTTCTCAGCTTGGGCCGCTGGCTCTTTGCAAACAACAAGAAGAGCATTGCTGCTCGGCTTTACGACGAGTCGCTGACCGAGGATGTCGAGGAGTTCAAGGGAGACGGTGATGCCCGCAACCTCCTTACCGCATTAGGTCATCTCAAGACCTTCCAGTCGGCGGGCGGAGTCTTGCCGATCGCAGGCCGCGTTGACCTAACTCCTTATCCCGAGGACGCGGCCCTCATCAAAGAGTACAAAAAAGAAGTAGGCACAGATACCGCCAAAACCTATGCAACTATTATCACCGATTTCAGTTACTACCTGCGTGAAAACAACAAGCAGGGCATTGTTGCTCGGCTTTACGACAGGTCGCTGGACGAAGATACCAAGCGCTATAAGGACGCCGGTGGTCACAGAGCGATCCGCGCCGCACTGGATCATCTCCGGGCCGCAGCGAGCCAACTCAGTCCGCCCCCTTTTCATTCAGAGGATGCGCACCTTATTTCGGGGCTTGAGGATGCACCGATTCACGATAAATTCAAGAAGATCAACGCCCAGAAGAATGCAAGGATTCTTCGCAGATTCTCCCAGTGGCTTTTTGCAAACAACAAGCCGGGAATTGCCGCTCGGGTTGACGACAAGTCGCTGGATAAAGATGCCAAGGAGTTCAGCGACAGCGGGGAGCGGGGCGTCCTTACGGCACTAGCTCATCTCCGGGCCTTCCAGTCGGCGGGCGGAGTCGCGCCCGTTGCAAGCCGCGCCGACGCGATAGACCCCCCTTTTTCCGAGGATGCGCACCTTATTTCGCAGCTTGAAAATGCACTCATCGAGGCTAGGTACCATAAGTATAGCA
>NZ_JACMYO010000172.1 GCF_020889685.1 Bradyrhizobium oropedii | reverse complement strand
TTGCAGTCCTCTTGGACCGACCTGAGTGGGCAGTTTGGCGGCCGCAGGATAGGCAGGCTTCGGAGCGTCGGCATTCGACGAAACAACATCCGACTTGACTGGCACGGCGTCGGTCGAACGATCAACGACTACTTTCGGTTGTTCCGGCAAATGGTCCGCCGGGCGCTTCAACGCGAGCGCCGGCGCAACGGTAATCGCATTCACGAAACACCCCTGCCCTGAAATACAAAAACACTGCTCAGAAAGTGAACGAAAAGCTACGCGAGATTGACAACCCCGGCGAGTACCTCTTCGGGGCTGCTCCGGAATCGCAAAATAAAGCGATACAGCGATGAGCCGGTCTATCCCGTCTGGCTTGCCAACGAGGAGCGCGGAACTCGGGCCTGCCGTTCAAGCCGGCGGGGACAGCAGGATCATCGCGCGACCATGCAAGACGCGAACGTTCAATGCCTCTCGCCGACTGTTCACGTTGCCGAACTGGCGCGCCCGCCTCACATCTCGATTCGGTCTCCGGGCCGAGCCTCCCCTGAGGGGAGGCCGAAGCCTCACGCCGCCTTCTTGCTCTCCGCGAGATTGGCGAGCTGACGCAGGATCTCGGTGGTGCCGGCGAGCCGCTCTTCCGGCGTGTCCCATTCCTGGAAGAACACCACCTTCATGTCGGGCCGCACCTTGGCGGCTTGGCCGTGCTGACGGATGAACGTCACCAGCCGCTCCGGATGCGCAAAACTGTTGTCGCGGAATGCGATCACGACGCCCTTCGGGCCGGCATCGACCTTCCCGACATTGGCCCTTCGGCAATAGGCCTTGATCGCAGCAACCTTGAACAGATAGCGGACTTCGTCGGGCAGCACGCCGAAGCGGTCGCGCATCTCGGCGGCGAAGGCGTCGATGTCCTCGTCGGTGTCGAGATCGGCGAGACGGCGATAGAGCGACAGTCGTACGCTGAGGTCGTTGACATAGTCCTCGGGGATCAGCACCGGCATGCCGATCGTGATCTGCGGCGACCAGCGGTCGGCGGCGGGCTCGGCGACACCGGCCTTGAGGTTGACGATCGCCTCCTCCAGCATCGACTGGTACAGCTCGAAGCCGACTTCCTTGATATGGCCGGACTGCTCCTCGCCCAACAAATTGCCGGCGCCGCGGATGTCGAGGTCGTGGGAAGCGAGCTGGAAGCCGGCGCCCAGCGTCTCCAGCGATTGCAGCACCTTGAGCCGCCGCTCCGCCTGAGCCGTGATCTTCTGCTGCGCCGGCAGCGTGAACAGCGCATAGGCGCGCAGCTTGGAGCGGCCGACGCGGCCGCGCAACTGGTAGAGCTGGGCAAGGCCGAACATGTCGGCGCGGTGCACGATCAGTGTGTTGGCGTTCGGGATGTCGAGGCCGGACTCGACGATCGTGGTCGAGAGCAGGATGTCGTATTTGCCATCGTAGAACGCGGACATGATGTCCTCGATCACGGTCGGCGGCATCTGGCCGTGCGCAACCGCGACCTTCATCTCCGGCACGTTCTTGTCGAGGAAATCCTTGACGCCGGCGAGGTCCTCGATCCGCGGCACGACGTAGAACGCCTGGCCTCCGCGGTAGCGCTCGCGCAGCAGCGCCTCGCGGATCATCAATGGATCATGCGGCGCAACGAAGGTGCGCACCGCAAGACGATCGACCGGCGGCGAAGCGATGATCGAGAGCTCGCGAACGCCGGTCAGCGCCAGTTGCAGCGTGCGCGGGATCGGCGTCGCCGACAGCGTCAGCACATGGACCTGGGCGCGGAGCTGCTTCAGCCTCTCCTTGTGGCTGACGCCGAAATGCTGCTCCTCGTCCACGATCAGAAGGCCGAGGTCCTTGAACTTGATGGTCTTGCCGAGCAGCGCATGGGTGCCGACGACGATGTCGACCGTGCCGTCGGTGAGCCCCTTCTTGACCTGGTTCAACTCCTTGGTCGACACCAGCCGCGACGCCTGCGCGACATTGACCGGGAAACCGCGGAAGCGCTCGGTGAACGTGCGTGAGTGCTGGCGCGCGAGCAGCGTGGTCGGCACCACGACCGCAACCTGCCTGCCCTCGAGCGCCACGGCGAAGGCCGCGCGCAGCGCCACCTCGGTCTTGCCGAAGCCGACGTCGCCGCAGATCAGCCGGTCCATCGGTCGACCGATTTCGAGGTCATTCAAGGTCGAGGTGATGGCCCCTAACTGGTCCTCGGTCTCCTCATAGGGGAAGCGTGCGCAGAACTCGTCATAGACGTGCGGCTGCAGCGGGAATTTCGGCGCCTCGTGCAACTGCCGCTCGGCGGCGATCTTGATCAGCTCGCCCGCGATCTCGCGGATGCGGTTCTTGAGCTTCGCCTTGCGCGCCTGCCAGCCGCCGCCGCCCAGGCGATCGAGCTCGACATTGGCGCTGTCGGAGCCGTAGCGCGACAACAGCTCGATGTTCTCGACCGGCAGGAACAGCTTTGTCTCCGCCGCATAATGCAGCTCAAGACAGTCATGCGGTGCACCGGAGACTTCCAGCGTCTGCAGGCCCACGAAGCGGCCGATGCCGTGCTCGACGTGCACCACGAGATCGCCGGTCGCAAGGCTCGTCACCTCCGAGATGAAATTGTCGAGCTTGCGGCTCGCCTTGCGCGGCCGCACCAGGCGGTCGCCGAGAATGTCCTGCTCGCTGATGACGGCGAATTCGTCGGTCTCGAAGCCGGACTCCATGCCGAGCACGGCCAGCATGGTCTCGTTGCGCGGCGTCGCCTGCACGATCCGCCAGGTGTTGACGCTGGTGGTGTTGAGCAGCTTGTGGTCGCGCAGCATCGCGCCCATGCGGTCGCGCGAGCCTTCGCTCCACAGCGTGACGATGACCTTCTTGCGTTGCGACTGCAGCGCGCCGATATGGCCGACCACGGCCTCGAACACGTTGACGTTGGTGTCGGCACGTTCCGGCGCGAAGTTGCGCCCCTGCCGCGCGCCGGCATCGAACATGTCTGCGGTGCCTTCCGGCACTGCAAACGGCGTCAGCCGTGCCAGCGGCACCTCACCGAGCAGCCTGGTCCACTCGGCTTCGGTCAGATACAGCTTGTCGGGCGGCAGCGGCTTGTAGATCGCGCCGCTGCCGGGATGCTCCAGCGCCTCGCGCCGCGCGTCGTAATAGTCCGATATCTGCGAGAAGCGTTCGCGCGCGGCGTCCTCGCCCTGTGGCTCGATCGCAATCGTGGCGCCGTCGAGATAATCGAACAGCGTGTCCATCCGCTCCTGGAACAGCGGCAGCCAGTGCTCCATGCCGGGATGCCGCCGTCCCTCGGAGACCGCCTCATAGAGCTGGTCGTCGCGCTCCGGCGCGCCGAACGCTGCAACATAGCCCATGCGGAAACGCCGGATTGTTTCGGTCGTGAGCTGGAATTCCGAGACCGGCACGAGGTCGAGGCCGCGCATATCGAGCAGCGTGCGCTGGGTTTCGGCATCGAAGGTGCGGATCGATTCCAGGCTGTCGCCGAAGAAGTCGAAGCGCACCGGCTGGTCGAGGCCGGCCGGAAAAAGATCGAGGATGCCGCCGCGTACGGCGTATTCGCCGGGCTCGCGCACCGTGGACGAGCGGGTGTAGCCATTGTGCTCGAGCCAGGCGACGACCGAATCCATCGGCACCACGTTGCCCGGCGCAACCGACAACGCCTGCGCTGCGACCTGATCGCGCGCCGGCACGCGCTGCACGGCAGCGTTGACCGTGGTCAGCACGATCATCGGCTTGTCGCTGCCGACGAGGCGCGACAGCTTGGCCAGCGCGGTCAGGCGCTGGGCCAGGATCCCGGAATGCGGCGAGACGCGGTCATAGGGCTGGCAGTCCCAGGCCGGAACCTGCATCACGGCGATATCGGGCGCAAAGAACTCCAGCGAACGGGCGAGCTGCTGCATCCGTGCACCGTCGCGGCACACCACGGCAAGGCTCACCGCCGACCGTTTCGGCTGCGCAGCGATGGCGCGCGCCAGATCGGAGATGACAAGCCCCTCGGCGCCCTCGGCGACGTTGGCGATGGTCAGCACCCGGCCGGGCGTGAGCATCGCGGCCGGGGATTTCATCGGCTGCTTCATGCGCTGGGGTCCGCGACCCGGAACGCCTTGATACGGGCAAACAGCGCGGTGGCATATTCCGAAGGCAGCACCTTGTCACCGGTCAGCGCGGCATAGAGGTCGGGATCCGGCACCTCGATCAAATGCTCGAGCTCGCCGAGCTCCTGATCGGACAGGTCGGCGATTTCAGCATCGGCAAACCGGCCGAGGATCAGGTCCATCTCCCGGGTGCCGCGGTGCCAACAGCGAAACAAAAGCCGCTTGCGGCGGTCATCGAGCCCGTGGCTCGATCGTGTCGATCCCGTCATGTCCCAAATCCATTCGAACGCCAAAAGCCCGGACGTGCCGGGCGGGGCTTGATATAGCGATGGCGGTGGCCGATGTCAGCCCCATTCGCCGCCTTTTGGGGTTTCCTTGCGTGCATGACGTGAGTCGTGTGTAAAGGACACCGATGCGCCCCAGCCTGCTCAATCCGCTGTTTGCCCAGGTCACGACGCTTTCGGGTGTCGGCCCGAAGCAGGACAAGCTGCTGCGCTATCTGCTCGACCGCAGCGAGACGCCGCGCTTGGTCGACCTGCTGCTGCATTTGCCGGCGAGCGTGATCGATCGCCGGGCGCGACCGAAGATCCGCGACGCCACGGTCGGAACCATGGTGACGCTGGAAGTCACCGTCGACCGCCATCGCCCGCCGCCGCCGCGCAATTCGCGCGCCCCCTACCTCGTCTATGCCAGCGACGATACCGGCGACGTGGTGCTGACCTTCTTCCGCGCCCAGCCCGGCTATGTCGAAAAGCTGCTGCCGGTCGGCGAGAAGCGCTACGTCTCCGGCACGCTGGCGATGTATGACGGCATCCCCCAGATCGTGCATCCCGACCGCGTCGTCGATGAAGCCGGCTTTGCAAAGCTGTCGGGTATCGATCCGGTCTATCCGCTGACCGAGGGCCTTGCGATCGGCTCTCTCCGCCGCGCCATCGCGCAGGCGTTGACCAAGCTGCCGGATCTGCCGGAATGGATCAGCCCGGAAGTGCGGCGCCGCTGCAACTTCCCGCCGATCCGGGAAGCGCTGACCCGCGTCCATGTTCCGGTCGAGCTGACCGACATCCTGCCCGACGGTCCGTTCTGGTCGCGCCTCGCGTTCGACGAGCTGCTCGCCGGCCAGCTCGCGCTGGCTCTGATCCGCGCCACGCTGCGCCGCCCGGCCGGCGTACGCAACGCCGGCGACGGCCATCTGCGCAGGAAGATCATCGATGCCCTGCCCTACGCGCTGACCAAATCGCAGCAGGAGGCGGTCGCGTCGATCATCGCGGACCTGCAACAGCCGGTGCGTATGCTGCGCCTCGTGCAGGGCGATGTCGGTTCCGGCAAGACCGTGGTGGCGCTGCTGGCGGCCGCTGCCGTCGCGGAGGCCGGCAAGCAGGCCGCGCTGATGGCGCCGACCGAAATCCTGGCGCGCCAGCACATCAAGACCATCGCACCGCTCGCCGAAAGCGCCGGGATGCGCGTCGCCATCCTCACCGGCCGCGAGAAGGGCAAGGAGCGCCGCGAACTCCTGGCGCGGCTCGAGGCCGGCGAGATCGATTTGCTGGTCGGGACCCACGCGCTGATCCAGGACGACGTGATCTACAAGGCGCTGGCGCTCGCCGTGGTCGACGAGCAGCATCGCTTCGGCGTGCGCGAGCGCCTCGCGCTGACGTCGAAGGGCGAAGCCGTCGATGTGCTGGTGCTGAGCGCGACGCCGATCCCGCGCACGCTGGTGCTGACATATTTCGGCGACATGGACGTCTCGGAGCTGCGCGAAAAACCCGCCGGCCGCCAGCCGATCGACACGCGCGCGGTGCCGATGAGCCGGATCGAGGACGTCATGGACGGCGTCGGCCGCGCGCTCGAAGCAGGAAAGCTGGTCTACTGGATCTGCCCGCTGGTCGATGAGTCCGAGGCCGAAGGCACCGAGCATCTCACCAACGCAACCGAGCGTTTCGAGAGTTTGCAGAGGCGGTTCGGCGATCGCGTCGGCCTGGTGCACGGCCAGATGAAGGGCACCGAGAAGGATCGCGTGATGGCGCAGTTCGCCGCCCACGAGATCGGGCTCCTCGTCGCAACGACCGTCGTCGAGGTCGGCGTCGACGTGCCGGCGGCGACCATCATGGTGATCGAGAACGCCGAACGCTTCGGGCTGGCGCAGCTGCATCAACTGCGCGGCCGCATCGGCCGCGGCTCGGAGGCATCGACCTGTCTGTTGCTCTACAAGGAACCGCTCGGCGAGATGTCGAAGGCGCGCCTCAAGGTGATCCGCGAGACCACGGACGGCTTCCGGATCGCCGAGGAAGATCTGAAGCTGCGCGGCGAAGGCGACGTGCTCGGCATCCGCCAGAGCGGCCTGCCCGGCTACCGCATCGCGCGCTCCGAGGTGCACGGCCAGCTGATCACCCAGGCCCGCGACGAGGCGCTGCGGATCATGAAGGACAATCCGAAGCTGAAGTGCGAGCGCGGCGAAGCGCTGCGCGTCCTGCTCTATCTCTACGAACGCGACGAAGCCGTGCCGCTGATCGGCGCGGGGTAGCGTTTTCTCGGTCATTGCGAGCGCAGCGAAGCAATCCATGGTTCGACTCAGGGATAGATGGATTGCTTCGTCGCTATCGCTCCTCGCAATGACGACGTAGGATAGAGGTTGTGATCATGCCGTGAAGCAACCTTGCGTCTACATCGTTGCCAACAAGCGCCACGGCACAATTTACACCGGCGTCACCGCCAATCCGCCGAAGCGTTCGTTTGAGCATCGCGAGGGCGCGGTGAAGGGCTTCTCGGCGAAGTACGGCTGCAAGATTCTGGTTTGGTACGAGCTGCACGAAACGATGTACGACGCGATCACGCGGGAAAAGCAGATCAAGGCCGGCAGCCGCGAGAAGAAGATTGCGCTGATCGAAGCGTTGAATCCAGATTGGAATGACCTTTACGACACGCTGATCTGATTGTCGTCACCGGTCCCTCTCCACCGTCATTGCGAGCGCAGCGAAGCAATCCATCGCTCCGCATACGCGGAACTGTGGATTGCTTCGTCGCTTCGCTCCTCGCAATGACGCGGTGAGGGCTACGATTAGCTACCGGCAGTCTTGTCGCTAGGAGCCGCTGGATACGCCACCATCTCATGCCCGGCGGCCTGCCAGCCGCGGCAGCCGCCCTGAATCACGGCGACGTCGGCAAAGCCGATCTCGCGCAGCGCCTGCGCGGCGCGCGAGGCCTTGCCGCCGCCGCCGCAAGTCAGGATGATCGGCTGCGCGCGATCGCCGAGTGCGGGATCGGAAGCCGCAACGGTCGCAATCTCTTCGTGGCTGATGTTGCGCGCGCCTGCGATGGTGCCGCGCTCGCGCAACTGCCAGGGCTCGCCGACATCGATCAGCGACACGCCGCCCTGTTCGAGCGCGCGTTTGGCGTCGTCGGGCGAGAGCATGTGCACACCCTCGCCGGGCTGCCCGCGCTTCTCGGAGCTCATCAGCCCTCGACCTTCGTCGGCGCCGCCGGCTGCAACGAGGCCTGGTTGGCCGAGCCCTGGTTGGCGACCCGCGCGGCATTGGCCATGCCGGCCAGCGCCGCCGCGGTGCGCTTCGGGTCGTTGGCACCGGGCTGCACCACGCCGGCCGACATGATCAGCGTCGCGGCGTCCTCGGTGCTCATCTCGATCTCGATGATCTTGCTCCGCGGCACGTAGAAGAAGAAGCCGGTGGTCGGGTTCGGCGCGCATGGCAGGAACACCGAGATATGCTCCTCCTCGCCGGGCAGGCTGGCGGCGAGTTCGGCGTTCGGCGCCTGCGAGATCAGCACGATCGACCACATGCCGGGCGACGGAAATTCGACCAGGCCGACGCGGCGGAAGCTCGAGCCGTTGCCGGAGAACAGCGTCTCGAATACCTGCTTCAGGCCGCGATAGATCGCGCGCACCGCAGGGATCCGGCCAAGCAGTCGCTCGCCGAGATCGACCAGGGTCCGCCCGATCAAATTAGCGGTGAGGAAGCCGAGCAGCGTCAGCGCGATGACCGCGACGATCAGGCCGGAACCGGGCAGCCCGAACGGCAGATAGGTTTCCGGCCGGTAGGCCGTCGGCACGAACGGCCGGACCAGATTGTCGACCCAGTTCACGAACCACCAGGTCAGGTACAGGGTGATCGCAACCGGGCCGGCCACTACCAGGCCGGTCAGGAAATAGGTGCGAAAACGCGCCATCAGCCCGCGCGGGTGGTCCGGATGCAGTTCGCCAGACGGGTCAGGAGGCACTTGATCGGAGGTCATTGCGGTTCCAGGGTCGTCGAAGCGGCCGTACGTCAGCACCCAGCTAAGCCATTCTGACGCACTTTTGAAGGGGCCGCGTGACGGCCCGGCTTGCGGCTATTCGACCGTGACCGATTTGGCCAGATTCCGGGGCTGGTCGACGTCGGTGCCCATCACCACGGCGGTATGATAGGCGAGCAGCTGCACCGGAACGGCATAGACCATCGGTGCGAAGGTCGCCCCCATGTCCGGCATCACGATCGTCACCAGCGACTGGATGGTCGCCTCCGCGGCGCCCTTGGCGTCGGTCATCAGGATGATCTTGCCGCCGCGGGCGGCGACCTCCTGCATGTTGGAGACGGTCTTCTCGAACACCTTGTCGTAGGGCGCGATCACCACGACCGGCATGTGCTCGTCGATCAGTGCGATCGGCCCATGCTTGAGCTCGCCGGCGGCATAGCCCTCGGCATGGATGTAGGAGATTTCCTTCAGCTTCAGCGCGCCTTCCAGCGCCAGCGGATAGCTGGTGCCGCGGCCGAGATAGAGCACGTCGCGCGACTTCGAAATCTCGCGCGCCAGCTTCTCGATCTGCAATTCGGTGGTGAGCGCCTCCGACATCAGGCGCGGAATTTCGACCAGGCCGTGCACCAGCTTGGCCTCGTCGGCATCGGACAGCTCGCCGCGCGCCTTGCCGGCGGCAACCGCGAGCGAGGCCAGCACCATCAGCTGGCAGGTGAACGCCTTGGTCGAGGCGACGCCGATCTCGGGACCGGCGAGCGTCTGCAACACGGTCTCGCTCTCGCGCGCGATGGTCGAGGTCGGCACGTTGACGACCGACAGCGTGTGTGCGCCCTGCGCCTTGGCGTAGCGCAGCGCCGCCAGCGTGTCGGCGGTCTCGCCGGACTGCGAGATGAAGATGGCAAGGTCGCCCTTGCGCAAGGGAGCCTCGCGGTAGCGGAATTCGGAGGCGACATCGAGCTCGACCGGCAGCCGTGCCAGCCGCTCCAGCCAGTATTTTGCGACGAAGCCGGCATAGCTTGCGGTGCCGCAGGCGGTGATCGAGATGCGCTGGATGTCGTTGAAGTCGAACGGCAGCTTGACCGGCATGGTGACGCGCTCGGCCGCCAGGTCGACGTAACGGGCGAGCGTGTGCCCGACCACTTCGGGCTGCTCGTGGATCTCCTTGGCCATGAAGTGGCGATAGTTCGCCTTGTCGACCAGCGCGGTCGCCGTCGTGTGCTTGATCGCCTCGCGATGGACGATCGCGTTGTCCTTGTCGAAGATGGTGGCGCCCTTGCGGTTCAACACCACCCAGTCGCCGTCCTCGAGATAGCTGATCGTGTCGGTGAACGGCCCGAGCGCGATCGCATCCGAGCCGAGATACATCTCGCCGTCGCCGTGGCCGACCGCAAGCGGCGGGCCGTTGCGGGCGCCGATCATCAGATCGTCCTCGCCGGCGAAGATGAAGCCGAGTGCGAACGCGCCGCGCAGCTCCGACAGCACCGCCCTCACCGCCTCGACGGGCGCAACGCCGCCCTTGAGCAGATTGTCGACCAGATGCACCACGACCTCGGTGTCGGTCTCGGTCGAGAACACCGCACCCTTCGATTCGAGGTGCTCGCGCAGCTCGCGGAAATTCTCGATGATGCCGTTATGCACCACGGCGACGCGTTCGGTTGAGTGCGGATGCGCGTTGTTCTCGGTCGGCCGGCCGTGGGTGGCCCAGCGGGTGTGGCCGATGCCGGTGTGGCCGCCGAGCGGCTTTGCCTGCAGCCGGATCTCGAGATTCTTCAGCTTGCCCTCGGCGCGGCGCCGCGCCAGGGTGCCGTTCTCCAGCGTGGCGACCCCTGCGGAATCATAGCCGCGATATTCGAGCCGCTTGAGCGAATCCACCAGTTGCTCCGCGACCGGAGCGCGTCCAAGAATGCCGACGATGCCGCACATGCGGTTCAATGTCCCCAAAAATCGCCGAAAATTTGCCAAAGCGGCGACACGGTCCCTTAACGGGAATCGCCTGCCGCAAGATACTCAATAATTATTGCCGATTGCGACAGTCTTAAACGGCAAGGTTGACGCGAAAGGCTGGTTAATCGGAGCTAACTAGTTTGGCAAGAGCGTGTCAGCCGGCACAGGCCAGCGCCGCCCGCGGATCGTGGTACACCCGTCCGAAACGAAAGGACCTTGTTCCCCAGCCCCTCGTGATTGTCCGCCATGATTAAGCTTCACTCGCCGCTCGAAATTAAACCCGACCCGCGTGGCGGCTGGCAGCTCGTCTTTTGGACCGGGAACGCCTTCGATTACACAACGTCATTTCGCGCCTTGCTCGATGACATCACACAGGCGCTCGGGCAAGAGGCTCAACACGATCTGCAGCTACCACCGTATGAGGTGGGAGAGGACTTCGTCGAGGGCACGCTCCGGTTCGGAAGCTCGTCGCTTCGGATCTACTATGAGCACTCCCTCAGCTATCTCGCGCTGATGTGTGACAGCGCGCGCGTCCTCCAAGATGTTGCCGACCGCCTTCGGGCCAGCGTCCAGGTCGTTTGACCTCGCGATGTCGACCCGACTTCAGCTCCGGCCGCGTCAACACGTCATTAACGCCTTTCGGCGAGGGTGCCGCCGCCCGGAGGTACCCCGATGCAAGCCACGCACGACCGTGAGACGCAGCGCCTCGATGTCCTGGCGGAACTCGACATCCTCGACACGCCGCGCGAGCTCGCCTTTGACCGCCTGACCGGGCTGTGCCGGAAGATCTTTCGCGTGCCGATGTCGACGCTGACGCTGATCGACGGCCATCGGCAGTGGTTCAAGGCCTCGGACGGCATGGAAGATCGCGAGACCGCGCGCGGACCTGCGCTGTGCAACCTTGCGATCGCGCAGGACCATCCCCTCATCATTGCCGACACGCAGTGCGACCCGCGCCTCGCCGACAACATCTTCGTGCACGGCAAGCCGCATATCCGTTTCTATGCCGGCACGCAGCTCAAGATCTCCGGCGCCGTCGTCGGGACCCTGTGCGCGATGGACACCCGGCCGCGCGACTTCGATGCCGATGCAGTCGGCATGCTGTGCGATCTTGCCGCCATCGCCGTCGACGAACTGATGCTGCGCAATCTGTCGATGCAGGATGGCCTCACTGGCACCTCCTCGCGCCGCGCCTTCCGCGGCGAAGGCGAACGGCTGACCGCGCTGGCGACCCGGCATGTCGCTCCGCTCGCCTGCGCCGTGCTCGATGTCGATCACTTCAAGCAGGTCAACGATACCTACGGGCATGCGGTCGGCGACACGGTGCTGGCGGCGGTCGCGGATGCCGCGCGCTGCGCGCTGCGCGGTTCCGACGTGATCGGCCGCCTCGGCGGCGAAGAGTTCGGCATCCTGTTGCCGCATACCAAGCTCGACCAGGCGATGGGCGTGCTCGAGAAGGTGCGCACCGCCGTCGCGGCGACGCGGATCGAAACCCCGGCCGGCACGATCGGCGTGACCTGCAGCCTCGGCGGCGCCGTGCTCTCGCCCGGCAACTGCTTCGACGACATGCTGCGCAACGCCGACCTTGCGATGTACGGCGCCAAGCAGGCCGGCCGCAATCAGGCACTGGCCTGGGTCGACCGCGCGCCGTCGGGGGCGCCGACCGCGCGGCGCGTGTTCAAGGCCGGCACGATCAGCTTCAACGCCGGCCATTCCACGATCGACTGCACGGTGCGCGGTCTTTCGCGCGACACCGCGACGATCGAGGTGCTGTCGACCTCGGGGATCCCCGACCAGTTCAAGCTCGCGATCGCCGCCGACGCGCTGTCGCGGGCCTGCCGGATCACCGGAAAGGCCGACAACCGGATCGAGGTCGCCTTCGCCTGAGCGGCTCCGCGAGAACTCGGAATCCATCTCACCGCTTGTTCTGACGCCCGATGGATTCCGGGCTCGACGTTGAGGCGTCGCCCTCAGGTGCGCAATTGCGCACCGGGGAATGACGAGCGGATGGTTCGCCAAACCTCAGTGTTCGACCCGATAGAGCCGCCATCGCTCCGGCACGCCCTTGAGCTGGTGCGCACCGCGGTCCTTGAAACGGACTTCGGATTTCGACATCAGATCCCTGACCGCGCTCGAGACCAGGACCTCGCCGGCACGCGCCTTCGCGGCAACGCGTGCACCGATGTGAAACGCGAGACCGATCACCTCCGCGCCGCTCACCTTGTACTCGCCCGCGTGCAGTCCGACCCTGATCTCGAGCCCGAGCGTGCGCACGGACTCGCGGATCGCGGTCGCGCAACGGATCCCGGCAGCCGGCGCCCGGAAAGTCGCCAGCAGTCCGTCGCCCGTCGTCACGACTTCCTTGCCCCGCAAGGCCTTCAGCTCGCGGCGGACGGCGACGTAGTAGTGATTCATCACCGTCGCCCAGCGCGCGTCGCCGAGCCGCGCGGCCTTTTCGGTGGACCGGACGATATCGACATAGAGGATCGTGGCGAGTGCCTGCTTGAGCTCCGAGCCGCGATCGGCGGTTCGACGCCGGTTTGCGATGTTTCCCGTCAGCGGTTCATAGCGATGGCTGCGGCGCCGCGCGATGGCGGCCTTCGCGTAATCCTGGGCACGCTGCACCGTGCGGCAGCGAACGGTTTTTTCCTGCGGTGGAAACGTCCAGGAGACCTTGCGCCCTGCTCCAGCGCCCAGAACCTCCACGGCGCCCCATTTCAGGAAAACCGTCGAACCGGCGCGTCGGATGCACCAAGCCTTCGACGTGTAGCCGGACACGTTCGATTGATGGACTCCGATGCGAAGGAATTTGGGCATGAGCGTCCGGCCGATCGAACGAGCGCTTGGGGGCTAACCTGAGATAAAGCGTAGCCATACATTTCCGCATTGGCAACGGTGCTCGTTTGCTGGCGATCAAAGGCGCCGGGCTCTGCGATGTCCGGCTTCTAATCAGCTTCGGCCATCGCGCCTCTGCCCGTTCGATCCGACGTCAGCGTCGACGGGCGGAATTGCCTCGCCCTGCGCTTTCGCCATTGGCGGTTCTTCATCGCGAAATCGTGCCGGGATCAGCCGGCTGCGGTCGACCGTCAGGTCAAAGACGTCGAAGCGATTGTAGTAGCCGACCACGTCGTGAAACTGCTTCGGCTCGACGCAACGATTGAGATCGATCTCCGCATAGGCGATCCCCTCCTGGTCCTGCAATTCATCGCCGAACACGACCCCCGTCGGATCGACGAAGAAGCTCGCCGCACGTGGCGTCCGGTCGATCACGTCGGCGATGGTTCTATCCCGATCGATGAGGAAGGCGCGCATCGGTTCGTCCATGTAGCCGGCGGTCACGATCCCGAATACCTTGGCTTCGAAGCAGTGGGCGCTGGCGCGGATGCGGTTGGCGGCGACGTTGTCGAAATTGCCGCCGCCTGCCGGGCGCCTTGTGGGCCACATCGGCGGCCAGCTCGAGATGTGCACCTGTTCGCCCTGCGCCATCAGCGCGAAGCGGGCCAGGGGGTTGGTATTCTCGCCGCAGATCAACCCGCCGATCCGGCCCTGCCGGGTCTCAGCGACCGCAAGGCCCGCACCATCCCCCGACGACCACACCAGCTTCTCATAGAAGGTCGGAACCAGCTTGCGGTGATGGACCAGGATCCCTCCGGTCTCGCCGATCAACAGGTTCGAATTCCACAGTCCCCCGACGCTGACGGGCGAGCGCTCGCTGATGCCGATCGAGACGGTGACGCCGAGCGCGCGCGCCTCGGCGCAAAGTTGCGCCACTTCCGGTCCGTCCACCAGCACGGATTGCTCCGCCATGCGCACGAATAGGTCGTGGTTGTCGATCGGTGGCCACAGCGCCGCCCAGACCGGAAAGGCGGGAATGTAGGTTTCGGGAAACGCGATCAGCTCGGCGCCGGCCTTCGCTGCTTCGCGGATGATGGCGATCGCCTTTTCGGTGGTCGCCCGGCTGTCGAGGAAGACCGGCGCGGCGTGGACGGCAGCAGCCTTGAAACGAGGGAGCATCACGAAAATCCCGGCTAGAGCGTTTTCGAGCGAAGCGGAGACCGGTTCGCGCGAAGAAAACGCGTCAGAACAAAATCCAGAGCCCCGATCCGATCGGAACGGAAAAGCTCTAGGACGAAGGGAGCGAAGCGGTATCATCCCTGCCCTGGCGCCATGCATGGGAATTGTCGCAAGGTCGGTTGCGAAGGATCGGAGCCGCCGCGCGCTGGAACGGGAATTGCTTTGCCGACAAGAGCCGCAATCCGGAGGCAAGTCATGTTCGATACGATCAACTGGGACGATTTGCGGGTATTTCTCTGCGCCGCCCGCGCCGGCAATCTGAGCCAGACGGCGAAACGGCTGCGGCTGGATCATTCCACCGTCAGCCGGCGCATCGCCCAGATGGAAGCGTCGCTCGGGATTGCGGTGTTCGAACGCCACCGCACCGGGCTCAGGCTCAACGAGGTCGGCGAGCGGTTGTTGCGGCATGCCGAGCGGGTCGAGAGCGCGGTGATCGCCATTCGGGAAGAAGCCAGCGCCAGCGACACCCAGCAGCTCGTCGGAACGGTGCGGCTCGCCACCATGGAGGGGATCGCCTCGCTCTATCTGGCGCAGCGCTTCGCCAAATTGCGTCGCACCGCGCCGCAACTCTCCGTCGAACTCGTCACGTCCGCCCAGACGGTTTACGTCCACAAGCGCGAAGCCGATCTGTTCGTGTCCTTTTTCCGGCCCCCCGGTCCGGGCCTGATCTCGGAGCGGATCGGCAAGTTCCGGCTCGGGCTATTCGCGAGCCAGGACTACCTCGACCATCACGGCATGCCTGCAAGCCTCCGCGACCTCGAGGACCATTGGTTCGTGTCCTATATCGAGGATCTGCTCCAGGTCGATTCGGTGCGTTGGCTCGCCGACGTCATCGAAGAGCCGAAAATCGCCTTCCACTCCAACAGCATGATCGCGCAGATGAACGCCGCGGCGGGCGGCCTCGGCATCGTGATGTTGCCGAGCTTTGCCACCAGGGACCGGCCCGACCTCATACCGGTGCTGCCCGACCTCGCCGGCACGGTTCGCGAGGTCTGGCTCAACGTCCATAGCGACCTGCAATTTGCCCCGCGCATCCGCGCCGTCCGCGCGTTTCTGAAAAACCTTCTGAAGCAGGACCCCGACATGCGGGTCACGCTGGCCGATGCCGTGCCGCAGCCGCGCACAGCAGATTGCAAAAATCCATAGTTCCCTTCCGTCGGGGCCCGGCTGAAGCTCGTTCGATTGGCGCACGGCAGAGCGCGCTGTAGTTTTGAGGGGGGCAGCATGAACGTGGTTATTCCCGGCAACGCCGATCCGGCGTCGAGCGGCGTATCGGCCAAGAAACTGGCCAAGAAGCGGTTGACCGTCGCGCTCATTCTGAGCGCTGCGATGATCGCCATCTATTTCGGCTTCATGGGGCTGTTCGCCTTCGACAAGCCGCTGCTCGGCACCATCCTGATGCCCGGCCTGTCGCTTTGCATTGTGCTCGGGCCGCTCGTCATCATCTCGTCCTTCGCGCTCTGCCTCACCTACGTGCTGTGGGCGAACCGGGTGTTCGACGCCGGCATCCGTAACCTTCGCTAAAGAGGCAGAGAAGATGGGCAGCAGCACGCTTTCGATCGGGTTCTTCTTCGCCTTCATGGCACTGACGCTGGCGATCACCTATTGGGCCGCGCGGCGCACCCGCACCACCGAGCACTTCTTTGCCGCCGGCGGCCAGGTGACGGCGTGGCAGAATGGCTGGGCTCTCGCGGGGGACTTCCTGAGCGCCGCCGCCCTGCTGGGAATTGCCGGCATCGTCACCTCGAACGGCTTCGACGGCATGATCTATTCGATCGGGTGGCTGGTCGGCTGGCCGATCATTCTGTTCCTGATCGTCGAGCCGTTGCGTAACGTCGGCCGCTTCACCTTCGCCGACGTGGTGGCCTATCGCCTGCGCCAGCGCCCGGTGCGCGTTGCCGGCGCCGTCGGAACCCTCGCTGTGATCCTGTTCTACCTGATCGCCCAGATGGTCGCGACGGGATCGCTGATCAAGCTGCTGTTCGGCCTGCCCTACACCTGGTCGGTCGTCGTGGTCGGCAGCATGATGCTGGTCTATGTGCTGTTCGGCGGCATGCTGGCGACGACCTGGGTGCAGGTGGTGAAGGCTGCGCTGTTGATGGGCGGCGGCATCCTGCTCGCCATTCTCGTGTTGACCCATTTCGACATGAACCCGCTGAAGCTGTTCGCCGCGGCGTCCGAGAAGTACGGCACCAGGGTCCTGCAACCAGGGTCGAAGGTTGTCTCCGGCCAGTGGGACGCGATATCGCTCGGGCTCGGCCTGATGTTCGGCACCGCCGCGATGCCGCATGTGCTGATGCGGGCCTACACGGTGAAGGACGCCAAGGCTGCGCGGCTGTCGATCCTCTATGCCACCGGCCTGATCGGCGTCTTTCATCTCATGGTCTTCATCATCGGCTTTGGCGCCATGGTGCTGGTCGGCCCAGAGGCGGTGGCAAAGGCCGGAGGCGGCGGCAACATGGCAGCGCCCCTGCTCGCACTCGCCGTCGGCGGCAATGCTTTCTTCGGCTTCATTTGTGCGGTCGCGTTCGCGACCATGCTCGCCGTCGTCGCGGGGTTGACGCTGTCGGGCGTCGCCACGCTCTGCCACGACGTCTGGACCAATGTGATCCGGAACGGCACCGCTTCGGAGACCGAGCAGCTCAAGGTCGCGCGCGTCGCGACTGTCATGATTTCCATCCTCGCCATCATTCTCGGCATCGCGTTCGAGGGCCAGAACGTCGCCTTCATGGCGGGGCTTGCGTTCTCGATCGCCTGCGCCGCGAATTTCCCCTCGCTCGTGCTCGCCATCACCTGGCGCCGCTTCACGACGCCGGCGGCGGTCGCAAGCATCCTGGTCGGCACGCTGAGCTCGCTGGTGCTGATCTATCTGTCGCCGACCATCCAGGTCGACATCCTCGGCAAGCCGCTGGCCGCGATCGAGCATCAATGGTGGTTCGTCTCGCTGCGGAATCCGGCGATCATCAGTATGCCGCTGTCCTTTGCGGTCGCGATCCTGCTGTCGCTGATCACCCGGGAGAAGAACGTCGATCTCGCCTTCGACGAGATGCAGCGGCGCATCCTGCTCGGTCCGCTCCAGCCGAGTACCAACGAGCCCGCCCAGGCTAAGAGCGCGGCTTAAGCCAGTCGGCGATCCCGATCGCGTTCCAGCCGGCGCGGAAGTCCGTCCGTGACACGAACAGCATCGGAACTTTTCTCTCTGTTGGGATTTTTGCTGTTTTGGGGCAGCGAACGTCAGCATTGGAGAGAGGAGCCATGAAGCGGCGACGCCGGGTTAAGCAGATTTTTCCCCTTGAAATACGCCTCGTCCAGGAGGCGAAAGAGCTACGCAAACGGGCTAAGGAACTTCCGCCCAGTCGAGAGCGAGAAGCATTGCTGAGGAAGGCGCGGCACGAGGAGACCACGGCTCATTTGACGGAATGGCTGATGTCATCAGGCCCACGGGTGCCCATCTAGGACGTGACGACATGCCGGCGAACCACCACCATATCGACGGAGTGGAAGTCGCCTTTGTCTGCGCCGCGGCGGTGTCCTTTGTGACCCTGATCGCAAGCGTGGCTTGGCTCTTGGTTCGGTGAAATCCCGCTCCCTGTGATTCAAGCTGCAAAGTCGGCCATTCGCCCGAACGCCGGCTCGGCTGGTGCTGCGCTTTGCAGATGATCGCTTGCGGACGATGCTGAGCCTGCCGCTGACGGCAGCCTCAATGCGTCCGACTTATGAGCTATCTCTCGCCGTGTCGGACTCGGCCGCGGCTTCAATAACGCCGGCTCGCCCCCGACGGGGCGCGGCTGCCAACCCGCCGGCAGGTCCGGCAGTCGCTCCCCGCACGACCGGCGAATGCCAAATTTTTTTCACGACACTTCTTGACTTCCAAAACCGGTTTTCTAATTTTTTGCTCGCTAGGCCCTTGCGGGCCAGCGCCTGGGCGCCAGTCGGGCCCAGGCGAGACGGGCACCGGTCGTGTCCGGTGCCATTCATATCCATCTTGCTCTATGGAGGATTTGGCTATGCGCACATACGACTTCTCTCCCCTGTTCCGGTCAGCCATTGGCTTTGATCGGCTCTTTGACCTCGCT
>NZ_JACMYO010000171.1 GCF_020889685.1 Bradyrhizobium oropedii | reverse complement strand
CTTCTTCTACTTCGACACTGCGCCCGAAGCGGTGCCGGGCATTACCACGCCGCGCGTGAACCTTGGCGAGTTCGTGCCAGGCCAGCCGCAGAATTACGTCACGGCGGTCGGCTCGATGCATCACATCGCCTTCAACGTCGAGCCCGATGCCTTGCTGGAGTACAAGCGACGTCTTGAAGACGCTGGCATCTACGTCTCCAAGGTGCTCGGCCACTATGACGAGGATCGTCGCACCGAGGATCGTCAGTCGGGCAACGCGGACGGCACCTGGCTGCGCTCGATCTACTTCCGCGATCCCGACGGCATTGGTCTCGAATTCGCCTGTTGGGACCGGCCACTGCGGGACGGCGACGTCAGCCACCAGCCCGCTTCATCCGGAAAGCCGAGCCGCGATCTGCATAAATCGCGCTGAGCCCTAGACGTCGGGATAACTTTGAAATGCACTATGACGCGTTAGCGGGTGACCATGGGCTGCCCTTCGATCCGATCAACGCGCTCGTCAGTCCGCGCCCGATCGGCTGGATCTCCACTCTGAGCGCCGACGGCGTGCCGAATCTCGCGCCCTACAGCTACTTCAACCTTGTTGCTGCGAAGCCCGGGGTCGTGATGTTCGGCAGTAGCTCACTCAAGGACAGTCAGCGCAATGTGGAGCAGACGGGCGAGTTCGTGTGCAACCTCGCCACATGGGATCTGCGTGAGGCGGTCAATCGCTCCTCCGTTCCGGCCGGGCCGGAAGTGGACGAGTTCGCCCTGACGGGCCTGAAGACCGCCCCGTCACGATGGGTGCGGCCGCCCCGAGTGGCGATGGCGCCGGCGGCGCTGGAGTGTCGTTACATCGAGACAGTGGCGCTCCCAACCGGAGCGCCGGGGCAACTGCACAAGGCTTCGCTGATCCTGGGCCTGGTCGTCGGCGTCTATATCAACGATGCTAACCTTGTTGAGGGTCGCGTTGATGTTACCCGCATGCGGCCGCTCGCTCGGCTTGGATACATGGATTACTCGGTGACCGACGACGTGTTCATAATGGAACGCGCCGTCTAGCGTCAGGAACCACAATCGCGCGATACGGCAGCCCGTCAGAGGGCGCCGACGTGCTGCGATCCGACGCAGCCAACAAGAGAGCGCTGTCAATGTCGTCACCTCAGCAATCACCGAAATCGAATCTTGACGATCGGGATAGCCGTCACGAGCCGCTGGCGGGTGTACGAGTAATCGACTTCTCTATGATCATGTCGGGGCCGATGTGCACGCGCGCGCTTGCTGATGCCGGTGCGGACGTCGTCAAGATCGAGCCTCCGGCCGGTGACATGCTTCGGAAGCGTCCCCCGCACCGGTCAGACATCAGCACCTACTTCGCCTCGATGAACTGCGGCAAGCGCAGCGTCGTCGTTGACCTGTCCACCGTCCAGGGGCGGGAGATCGCGCTTCGTTTGTCGGATCAAGCGGACGTCGTTGTCGAGAACTTTAGGCCTGGCGTCATGAAGAGACTAGGTCTCGATTTTGAGACCGTTGCGGCCCGGAATCCACGACTGATCTACTGTTCGATCTCGGGCTTCGGTCAGGCGGGCCCACGCGCGCATCAGCCTGCATTTGCTCCCGTGATCCACGCGAGCTCTGGCTTTGACCTGACAAACATGGCGTATCAAAGAAATCCCGATCGTCCCGCCAACAACGGCGTCTTCGTCGCCGACGTGCTCGCGGCGGCGCACGCCACGAGCGCTATCCATCTTGCGCTTTACGATCGTGAGAAGACGGGTAGAGGCCAACATATCGATCTTTCGATGATGGATTCCATCGTGGGCATGCTCACCTACGAGATCCAGCTCGCGCAAGATCCCGCCAGCAAGCTGCGCCCGGTCTACCAGCCGGTCCGATCCAGGGACGGCTTCGTGATGGTCGCAGCGGTTATGCCGAAATTTCTTCCGGGGCTCTTCGAGGCAATCGACTTTCCGGAAGGCCTCTCCGATCCCAGGTTCGCGACCGCGGAAGCCGGAGAAGCGAACTGGATCGCCTTGCTGGACATCATTGAAGCCTGGACGTCCGAACGTTCGGGTGCGGAATGTGAGGCAACGTTGATGCGTGCGGGGGTGCCGTGCGCGAAATACCGAACGGTGGCCGAGGCTATCGCCGATCCACAAGCGACGTTTCGTGGGTCCTTCGAGCGCGTCGGATCATCTTCTGAACCGTTCCTGGTCGCCAACCAGCCCTACAAGCTGTCCGGGAGCGTCATTCGAGCACGGCAAAGGCTGCCGCAACTCGGAGAGCATACGAATGAGGTGATCGCGGAGACGCTTGGGACGGGAGCAGGTGAGATCGAACGCCCGGCGCGGTCGGGTGAGTTGGAAGAGAGATAGGCTTTCGTCTTCCATCTCCGTCATGTGAAGATTAGCTCCGACCTCGCGGAAGCCTCAACCCTCGGGTTTCTCCCGAGAACATTGTGTTGAGGCTTCCGCCAATCTTGGTGATCTAGTCTGTCTCAGGTTTCCAGGATGTGGACGTAGCAGACTGCGCCCACGCCGACCATGTGTGCCAATCCCCGCCGTGCGCCGGCATGCTGGCGTGGGCCGGCCTCGCCGCGCAGTTGGCGCACGATCTCTGCCACCTGACCAACGCCAGTAGGCCCGATGGGATGCCCCATCGCGATCAGTCCGCCGGACGGATTCACCGCGCACGCGCCACCGATGTCGAACGCGCCCTCCTTGAGCCGGGAAAGCGCCTTGCCCTCGCCACAGAGACCCATCGCCTCGACATATTCGACCTCTTCAACACTGAACGCGTCGTGCAGCTCGACGATGTCGAGGTCCTTCGGAGCAAGCCTCGCCTGTTGGAGCGCCATGGCGGTCGTCTCGGCGGTCAGGAAGGCGTCGTAAGGGACGTTGGGCTCGTACACCCGCTGGCTGCGCGCGGCCGAGGCCGAGACACGGACGGCGCGCCGGGTGTCGAGCCCGAGGCGCTTCACCGCCGCCTCTGAAGCGATGATCACCGCGGCGGCGCCTTCGCCCACGGGGGTGCACTGAAGTGAGGTGAAGCTGCCGGCGATCTTCTTGCCGCCGAGGATTTCCTCGAGCGAGCGCACCTTTTGATGCTGCGCGAACGGGTTTTTAGCTCCGTTGCGGTGATTCTTGACCGCGACGAGCGCGAAATCATCCGTCGCCACGCCGTGACGGTGAGCATAGCGATCAGCGAGCAGCGCGTAGTGCGTGGCGGGCGAGATCGCGAAGTCGGCAAGATTGCGGATGCCGGACAAGCTCTCGGCGCGCCCAGCCGGTGCCGCACCTGGTTTGTCGACGCCGAGCGCGAGGGCGACGTCGCAAAGTCCGGTAGCGACCTCGAAGCAGGCATGCCGGAACGCGGTAGAGCCGGAAGCCGAGGCGTTCTCCATATGCGCAATCGGAAGACCGGTGGTGCCGAGGTGACGCAGGATGGCGCGGCCGGCGGCCATGGGCAGAAGAGCACGGCCGACGTAGGCCGATTCGACCGCAGGCCAGTCGAGGCGAGCATCCTCTAACGCTGCGCGAACCGCGGTTAGACCCAGCGCCACGTAAGGCGTGTCCGAGGCGAACTGATAGCGGTGCAACCCGATGCCGACGACGTAGACCGGGCGAAGGTCGTTGAGGACGACGGTCATTGTGCCACCGCCCGGGTGAAGCGCAGGTCGCGACGCGGTTCGCTGTCCGGCTCGGTTATGTCAACCAGTTCTCCGACGAGACGATCGCCGATCTGGCAGGGCGGAGAATCCGAAGTCAGCAGGGCTCGGATCACCGGACCATCGTCGAGCTCTAATGCGACCACCGTGAACGGGGTGGGCGGATTGGCCGCTCGATGCAGGTGCACGCGCGCTTGGGCGGTCACGGTGCCCGCGGCTGCGAAGCGGCGCGGCCGCAGGTCTGCGCCACAGCGTTCGCAGCCATAGGTTTGCATCGGAAAGAATACGCCTGAACAGGTGGGGCAGGCGGCCCCGATCAACCGTACGGCGTTACGGTCGTCTTCCTCGTAGAGTTCCGGATTCAGCAGTTTGATCATGTTTGCACTCCCGCTTGACAGACGATCAAGAATGTTGCTTGTTAGCAGGCAAGTCAAGAATACAGGGAGGCGTTGCAGCGCTGCTCGATAAGAACATGACCCGAGGATCAGTCGAATACTGGGCCGAACACACGCCCGACGCCGTCGCGATCATCGACGGCGGGCTGTCAACGACGTGGCGGCGCTGGAATGAGCGGGCCAATGCCATGGCCAATGCGCTCGCCGAGCGCGGCATCACTCATGGCGATATCGTCGTGGTGCGGCTGCGCACGCGCACCGAATGGATGCTGACCCAGAGCGCGCTGGGAAAGCTGGGATGTCGCCTGCTGGGCCTGAACTGGCGGCTCACGCCCGGCGAGATTCGCCAGATGCTCACCAATACCAAGGTTGCCGCGCTGATCTGTGACGACAGCGACCCGGCTGCGCTTCTGCCGGCCCTGGAGGGCCAGCCCATCAGAGTCGCGGTTTCGCTGGATCATTCCGCGGAAGGATTCGTCGACTTCTCGACGCTGTTGCTTGCCGAAGGCCCCGCGCGGGTAGCCGCAGGTAACCCGCCGCTGATCATCTTTACGTCGGGCACGACCGGCTTGCCCAAGGGCGTGGTGATGGGCGGAACGCCTCCGGAGGGGGCCGATGCTGCCCGCCGTCTCGCCGAGTATCAGCGGAGCGTCCGCGCCGAGCGTCCGCAGCGTCCCGGCGACGTAGCCTTGATCACCCTGCCCATGCACCACGGTGCGGGACCGTCGGCCGTCGCGAACTCAGTGCTCCAGGGCAACAAGATGGTTGTGATGCGGCGCTTCGAGCCGGAGGAGGCGTTGCGGCTCATCGCAGCGCATCGCGTCACTTACTGGCGCGCCGTTCCAACCATGTACCAACGGATTGCGGTGCTGCCGGTGGAGACCCTTGCGAAATATGACGTCTCCTCGATCCGGATACTGGGTGTCGGCGCCGCGCCGATCTCGCGCGAGCTAAAGGCCTGGGTGGGCGACTATTTCGGTCAGCACCTCAGCGAGAACTACGGCTCTACCGAAGCTGGCATGATTACCGGCCTTCCTGCGACGATGCAGGCGCTCAAGCCAGGGTCGAGCGGACGTCCCTACAGGCACGTTGAAATCAGTGTCCGCGCCGCTGATCGACGGTCATTGCCGGCGGGCGAGACCGGAGAGATCTGGGTGAAGACCCCGGCGGTGATCCGTCAGTATCTGAACGGCGAACCGCTGGGAGAAGATCAACTCGACTCCGAGGGCTTTTTCCGCACCGGCGATATCGGCCGCGTCGACGAAGAGGGTTACCTCTACATCACCGACCGCGCCAAGGACATGATCGTTTCGGGCGGCGTCAATATCTATCCAGCCGAGATCGAAGCGGTCATCCGAACTCATCCGGCCGTGCAGGATGTCGCCGTCATCGGAATTCCTGACGACGATTTCGGCGAGGCCCCCAAAGCTTTTGTGGAGTTGCGTCCAGGCCAGTCCGTCGACCCCGAGGCTATCCTGGCCCACACGCGAACGATACTGGCCTCCTACAAGCGGCCGAAAGCGGTGGAGGTGACTCCAAGCCTGCCTCGCAATGGCATGGGCAAGGTGCTGAAGCGCGATCTGCGCGCGCCTTATTGGGAAGGAAGGGAACGAAAAGTATGAGCGACATTCTAGACCTACGCGGCCGCGTCGCACTCATCACAGGCGCCGGCCAAGGTGTCGGACGCCAGATAGCGCTCCACTTTGCGGCACACAATGCCGGGACGGTGGTGGTCAACGATTATGTACTGTCGCGCGCCGAAGCCGTGGCTGCCGAGATCCAGAAGGGTGGGGGGCGTGCGATGGCGATCCAGGCCGACGTCACCGACCGCAGCAGCGTCCTTTACATGGTCAGCGAGGTCGAGGCGACGGTGGGACCCGTTGCCGTTCTCGTTAACAACGCTGGCAACGCTGGCGCCAACCCGTCCACGGAGATCCGCAAGCCCTTCTGGGAAACCACTCCCGAGGTGTGGGACGCCCATTTGGGGGTCAACCTCCATGGCGTGCTGAACTGCACCGCCGCGGTGATCCCCGGTATGATCGCTCGGGACGCGCCGGGTCGGCTCATCACCATAATCTCCGAGGCCGGCCGTTACGGCGACGCGAGCATGGAAATCTACGCCGCCGCCAAGGCGGGCGCCGCTGGCTTCATGCGCTCATGTGCCCGTACCCTGGGCCGCCACCAGATCACGGCGAATTGCGTCGCCATCGGGGTTACCATGACTCCAGCCGTTGAAGGACGGCTCGCGGCCAATCCCGAGCGTGTCAAGAAGATGATGGAGAAGTACGTGGTCCGCCGACCCGGCCAGCCCGACGACATTGCCAACATGGTGTTGTTCCTGGCCTCCGATGCTTCCTCCTGGATCACCGGTCAAACCTACCCGGTCAATGGCGGCTTCACATTCGCGCTTTGAGGCGACCATGAGCACTATCCTGACGGAGCGTCGAGGTCCGATCCTGCTAATCACGATCGATCGGCAAGACGTGCGCAATGCCGTGGACCGCGCGACCGCGGGGGCGCTTGAGGCGGCGGCAGACCTGCTGGACTCCGATGACTCGCTGTTCGTCGGTGTACTCACCGGTGCAGGTGGAACGTTCTGCGCTGGCGCTGATCTCAAGGCGGCGGCACGCGGCGAGCGAGCGATTACCGACCGGCGTGGCGGCTTTGGTTTCTTTGCCCAGCCGCCCCGAAAGCCGGTAATCGCTGCGGTGGAGGGCTACGCCGTCGGTGGCGGTTTCGAACTCTGTCTGGCCTGCGACCTCATTGTAGCAGCCCGCGATGCTCGGTTCGGTTTGCCGGAAGTGCGCCATAATCTCGTAGCGTCGGGCGGCGGCCTCATCCGCTTGCCGCGCCGCATGCCCTATCATCTGGCGATGGAGGTCGCGTTGGACGGGCAGCCTCGCAGCGCCCAGTTCTTTCATCGCGCGGGCGTCGTCAATCGTCTGGCCGAGCCCGGCCAGGCACTGTCAGTCGCCATTGCATGGGCCGAGGGGCTGCTTGTGAACGGGCCGACCGCGCTTGCTGCCACCAAGCAGATCGTCTCGCGCGCTCTCGACTGGACCGAAGCAGAAGCATGGGAATCGCAAGCGCCCTTCGTGAAGTCCGTTCGAGACTCCGAGGACCGCAAAGAAGGGCTCGCCGCTTTCGCTGAAGGGCGCAAGCCCGTATGGCGAGGACGTTGAATGTTTGCGTGTGGCGAATCGCGATCTCGGTATCTTCGACGCTATGAGGTCGGAGCAAGAGGCAGGCATTGTTCGCGCGAGCGGATCGCGCCGTGCGGAATGCCGACCGCCGATGGCAAAGGGGAATTGCCTTATGTCTCATAGATCCCACGACGCAGGCGTTGCCGGTGAATGGTCGCGCGGCTGGCGAACCTTGGTCCTTGCCACTGGTGGCGTCGCCTCTGGCGTCAGCCTGCTCACCATCGCGGCTTCCAACTTCGTCAAGCCGATCGAGGCGGCGACCGGCTGGTCGCGCGCGGAAATTGCGCTTGGGACCACATTGGGCCAGTTCGCCATGGCGTTGGTCATGCCGCTCGTCGGTGTGCTTGTCGACCGATATGGAATTCGCCGGATCAGCGTCCTTGGCATGATCATCTATTCCGCTCTCTGCCTGGCGATGGTGGCCATTCCCGCTCATCTTGCCACCTACTACGTGACCCTCATCGCCATCCTGGTGGTCGGTGGAGCCACCAGCCAAATTGTCTTCGCCCCGCTGGTCGCCAAGCGGTTCGTGCGCTGGCGCGGCACCGCCCTGGGGATCGTAGCAAGCGGCGGCGCCATCCTGCTTACGCCTTTGGCCCCGGTCCTCGTGGCGCTGAACAATGAGGTGAGCTGGCGCGCCGGTTTCGCTTTGCTGGCCGTTGTCGCCGCAGTTGTCGGATTGCCGTGCGCTGTGTTCGCAAGCGTTGTGCGCCCGAACTCAGCGGTAACCGGGTCGAAGCAGGATGCACCTGTGACCGGACTAACCCTCGCAGATGCGATCCGGACGGCTCCCTACTGGATGCTGCTGATTGCGACGATGTTATCGATGTTTCCGATCGGCGGGTTCTTCGGTCACATGTCGGCTCTGCTCTCCGACAAGGGCATGTCGGTGTCTCAGGTCGGTGCGCTCGCCTCGCTTTTCTTCGTGCTCATTCTTGCGGGGCGCACCGGCGTGGGGCTCCTGCTGGACGTCCTCAATCCTCCGCTGGTCGTGTGCCTGGTGATGATGGGCGCTGCTGCGGGCTCGTTGCTGCTTCTGGCTGCCAATCCATCCATGCTTGCCTATGGTATCGCCGTGGCGTTGATCGGTTGCGCGATGGGCGCGGAAGCAGATCTGCAAGCTTTCTTCGTGGCGCGCTTGTTTGGCTTGCGCGCGTTCGCCTCAATCTTCGGCACGCTGGTCATGACCTCGTCGGTGTGTCTCGGTCTCGGTGGCCTGGTCTTTGGGCGGCTTTACGATCTTAGCCGAAGCTATGATGCAGCTCTTGCACCTGCGGCCGGTGCCTTCGTCGTGGCTGGGATGCTGTTTGCCACGCTGCGTCGCAACCCCTTTGCCCAGACGTCGAGCACGGGTCTGGCGCAAGCATCGGTCGAGGCGTGAGGCCGGAGATCCGCCGCTTAGTTTCGAATGAAATTGAATGAGGAGAGGAAACCATGACCGCCGCGCTGGAACTGTCTGGCAGCTGTCTTCCGGCCTTCACCCGGGTACGAGACGTCTTCCTGGCCAACTTCCGTGAGCATAACGAGGTCGGTGCCGATTTCGCCCTCTATGTCGGCGGAGAACTTGTTGTTGAGCTTTGGTCCGGCTTTCGTGATGAGGCCGGGACAACGCCTTGGGCACGTGACACCATCGCCAACGTGTTCTCTGCCGCAAAGGGGTTGAATGGCGCGTGCTACGCGATGGCGGTGGACCGAGGGCTGGCATCCTACGAGGATAAGGTTTCGGACCACTGGCCGGAGTTTGCGGCGGGCGGCAAGCAAGACATCACGCTTGGCCAGTTGCTGTCCCATCAGTCTGGCATCTGCGGTTTCGCCGATCCGGCAACGATCGAGGATCTCCTGGCCGGTGAGCGTTCAGCCGCGCGTCTTGCCGCCCAAACTCCCCTTTGGGAGCCCGGTACAGCGTGCGGCTACAATACATTGAGCAGCGGGATCATCTTCACCGCACTCTTCAGGCGCATCACCGGAATGTCGATCAAGCAGTTCGTGGCCGAGAACATCGCTGCGCCATTGCAGCTCGACTTGTCGATTGGTGTACCTCCTGATCAGCGGGGCCGCATTGCGCCAGTGATCGCTGGCGCAGACCAATCCTCAGCAGGCGCGCAAGCTCCCAGCATCTATCAAACGCTGGCCAACATGAATCCCCAGATCACCGGTTCGATTGCCAACACAGAGGCCTGGAAGGATGCGGATTTGCCTTCCGCCAACGGGTTCGCTAACGGCAAGGGCCTGGCAAGCTTCTACAATGCGTTGATCGTTCCCAATTCACCGTTGGTGAGCCGGCAGACCCTCGCAGAGGCCACGCGTCCACGGATCGAAGGCATCGATCTGGTGCGTCAGGCGCCTCAGCGCTGGAGCGCGGGCTTCTGGCTCAACCCGAACAAGTTGTCCTACGGCCCGAACGACGAAGCCTTCGGTCACAGCGGCTGGGGTGGCTCCTTCGCCTTCGCCGACCCGGTCGCGGGGGTGGCGGTCGGTTACGTCATGAACCGAATGACGATGCTGGCCGACCGCGACCCGCGGCGCCGCAACCTGATCGACACCCTCTACACCTGTCTCTAGCCCGGTCTTGCAACATGGTAAGTCAATCTGCCTCTTCGTCCACTCGTGATCCCGATACTGTGCTCGCCGATATGAAGCTACGTCGTGGCGGATTCCTGCTCCCGCATCACGGCATCATGGCGCTGCTCGATCCCGACGCCTTGGCGATCTATGACGCCTTCTATTCGCGTCTCGCCCTCACCGAGGGTCCGTTCACCGAATTCGAGAAGGAATATATCTGGCTCGGAATCATCCTGACCGGTCGCGAAGCCATCGGCACCCACCATCTCCACAAGTTCCGTGCGGAGAGCAAGGATCCTTCTGCGATCGCCTCGGTGTTCGCCATGGTCGCTATGGTCGAGGGATCGGAGGTGTTCTCCTTCCCTTCCGAGAACTGGGGTGGCCGCGATCTCGGTATCAATGCCGCGGACGCCTATCTGGAGGCTCTCCTCAATGCATGCCGCCACGCTGAAGTGCCCGAGCGTCTCGTGCATCTCGGCGCAGCTGCGATCTGTGTGTGCCGGCGGCGCTGGCCGCAATTGGCGTTGCACATTCAGGAACTTTACAGGCTGGGGACGCCCGAAAACGAGATCCTGGAGGCTCTTGCCTTCACCATGCTGCCTGCCGGCGCGCCAAATTTCATCAACGCGTGCGCAGTCTGGAAGTCGCTCGTCGAATCCGGGAGGGTCCCGGCAGGTCCCACCGTGAAGGCCTGGGCCATGATGCCGCTGAGCGGCTTCGGCTCGGTGAGCTTTCCCGATGTGAAGCACAGCGCCTTCCAGCGCGGCACCGCGCAAGGTGTGGGCGATCGTGCGTAGTCGCCATAGAGCGGAGCAGACTGAAAGTCTGCTGAATCAAGGAGCGTGCCGCAACATGTCAAGTCCAACTCTCACTGCCACAATTCGCGATCTGGAACGGCAGCGCTGCGAAGCTTTGGTGGTAGGGGATTATTCCCTCCTGTCCACCTTGTTGGCGGACGAGGTCGTCCATATCCACACCAGTGGCCGGGTCGAGGATCGGGAGCAATTCCTCGCCAATGTGCGCGATCGCCTCGAATATGTGAATGTGACGCGGGGTGACCTTAATGTCCTCGATCTGGGCGACGTCGCCCTCGCTACGGGATCGATCGAGCAAGTCGTCCGCATGCGCGCCACCGGCAAGTCGCATCAGATGAAGTTCATCACCAGTCAGGTCTGGCGACGCACGGACGCGGGGTGGCGCCAGGTCAGCTTTCAAGCGACGAGCCTGCCTTCATAGCCACGGCAGTATAGGCTGACATTACCGCGCCGTTGGATTTCTCACTGGCATCGACGGAGAACGCCGTCGACGGGGCCGCGCTCGGGCCTTGAGCTCGACTGCCAACCGGGTATCCGGCCTACCATTCGATATTCAAGCACCAGAGTTCGGAGAGATAACATGACCTTGTTCGACATGAAGGGAAAAGTCGCCGTCATCACCGGCTCGACGCGCGGTATCGGTCGCGCGATCGCCGAGCGGATGGCCGAGCACGGCGCCAAGGTCGTGATCTCCTCGCGCAAGGCCGACGTCTGCGAGCAAGTTGCAACGGAGATCAACGCGAGCCACGGCGAGGGCACCGCGGTCGCGATCGCGGCCAACATCTCGTCGAAGGAGGACCTGCAAAGCTTGGTTGATGAGAGCAATCGCTCCTTCGGCAAGATCGATGTGCTGGTCTGCAACGCCGCGTCGAATCCTCATTACGGGCCGCTCGCCACTATCTCGGACGATCAGTTCAGGAAGATTCTCGACAACAACATCGTCGCCAACAACTGGCTGATATCGATGGTGATACCGCAAATGATCGAGCGCAAGGATGGCTCCATCATCATCGTCTCCTCGGTCGGCGGGTTGAAGGGCTCGACCATCCTCGGTGCCTACGCGATCTCCAAGGCTGCCGACATGCAGCTCGCGCGCAATCTCGCCTGCGAATACGGCCAGCACAATATTCGTGTGAACTGCATCGCGCCGGGGCTGATCAAAACTGATTTCGCCAAGGCGCTGTGGGACAATCCGGACAATCTGAAGGCCCGAACCGCGCGCTCGCCGTTGCTGCGCATCGGCATTCCCGACGAGATCGCCGGCGCCGCGGTACTGATGGGTTCGAAAGCCGGCAACTTCATGACCGGCCAGACCATCGTGATCGACGGCGGGGCGACGATCAGCTGATGTCGATCGGCGCCATATGCGTCGTACCGCAACCGAGTACGGCATGGTTCGCAGGTAGCAATTAATGCGAGGGAAGCGATGACAAACCTCAAGATCAACGGCAAGACGATCGCTGTGGACGTCGAGGACGACACGCCGCTGCTGTGGGCGATCCGGGAGAATGTCGGGCTGACGGGAACCAAATACGGCTGCGGCATTGCGCAATGCGGCGCCTGCACGGTGCATATCGACGACGCTGCGATGCGCTCCTGCGGCGTCACGGTCGGCGATGCCGTCGGCAAGGAGATCACCACCATCGAGGGCCTCGGTGCCAACGGCGCGCTGCACAAGGTGCAGCAGGCCTGGATCGGTAACGACGTTCCGCAATGCGGTTATTGCCAGAGCGGCATGATCATGGCGGTGGCGGCATTGCTGAAGGAGAATCCGAAGCCGACCGACGACGACATCAACGATGCCATCACCAATATCTGTCGCTGCGGCACCTTCCAGCAGGTGCGCAAGGCGATCCATGCTGCCGCGAACGCGTGAGGAAGTAGCGGTGAATCTGCAAATCGGTCAGCACGTCATGCCAAAACTCAACCGCCGTGCCTTCGTGATCGGTAGCGCGACCGCCGCGGCCGGCCTCGCGCTCGGCTTCGACCTGCCATTCGGCGGACCTGCGGTCGTGCGCGCCGCCGACGGTGCGTCAGAGGTCAACGCCTGGGTCGTGATCCGGCCCGACGACACCGTGGTGATCCGCATCGCCCGCTCAGAGATGGGCCAGGGCACGCTGACCGGCCTCGCCCAGCTCGTCGCCGAGGAACTGGAGTGCGACTGGTCGAAGGTAACCACCGAGTATCCGACGCCCGGCCAGAGCATCGCCCGCAAGCGCCCTTGGGGTGAATTCACCACCGGCGGCAGCCTTGGCATCCGAGCGTCGCAGGACTATGTGCGCCAGGGCGGCGCCACCGCGTGCATGATGCTGATCCAGGCCGCGGCCAACAGTTGGAAGGTGCCGGCCTCGGAGTGCAAGGCGGCGAACAGCGTCATCACCCACACGCCCTCGGGCAAGACCACGACCTATGGCAAGGTCGCGGAAGCGGCCGCCAAGCTCGAACCGCCGGCCGAGGTCAAGCTGAAGGACCCGAAGGACTGGACCATTGCCGGCAAAGGCCTGAAGCGGCTCGACACCGTCGACAAGACCACGGGCAAGATGATTTATGGCATCGACGTCAAGCTTCCGGGCATGCTGAACGCCGCGATCAAGGATTGTCCGGTGTTCGGCGGCAAGGTGAAGAGCTTCGACGAAGCCAAGATCGCCGGCATGAAGGGCGTCAAGAAGGTGTTGCCGGTCGGCGACAGCGCGGTTGCCGTCGTTGCCGACACCTGGTGGCACGCCAAGACCGCGCTCGAGGCGTTGCCCATCGTCTGGGACGAGGGCGATAACGCAAATCTCTCCAGCGAGACGATTGCGACGTGGCTGGCCGAAGGCCTCGACGACGCGCAACCGACCTTCATCGGCAACCAGAATGGCGACGTAAAGGCCGCGATCGCAGGCGCCGCCAAGACGGTTGAGGCGATCTATAGCTATCCCTACCAGAACCATGCCACGATGGAGCCGATGAATGCGACAGCGCTCTACACGCCGGACAAGTGTGAGGTGTGGTGCGGCACGCAAGATGGTGAGGCCGCCCTCGCGGCGGTGCTGGACGTGTCCGGCTTGGCGGCCGAGAAGATCGACGTGCACAGGCTGATGCTTGGCGGCGGGTTCGGCCGGCGCGTCATGACCGACTATGTCCGCCAGGCGGTTGCGATCGCCAAGCAGATGCCCGGCACGCCTGTCAAACTGCTGTGGTCGCGCGAAGAAGACATGCAGCACGGCAAGTATCATCCGATCACGCAATGCAAGCTGACCGGCGCGTTCGATGCCGACAACAATCTCGTCGCGCTACGCTACCGGCTCTCCGGGCAATCGATCATGTTGTCGGAAGGTTCGGGCGCGCCGAAGAACGGCATCGACCCCTTCGTGTTTCAGGGCGTCGATCAATCTGGCGAAGCCGCGATTGGGTATTCGGTGGCCAACCTTCTGATCGACTATGCGATGCACAACCCGAACGTCCCGCCTGGATTTTGGCGCGGCGTCAACCTCAACCATAATGCGATCTATCTCGAATGCTTCATGGATGAGTTGGCGCGGGCCGCGGGCCTGGAGCCGCTCGCGTTCCGTCGCAAGCTGATGGGCAAGCACCCCAAGCACCTCGCGGTGCTGAATGCCGTGGCCGAGAAGATCGGCTGGGGCACGCCGGCGCCCAAGGGCATCTATCGCGGCATTGCGCAGGTGATGGGCCACGGTAGCTATGTCGCCGGCGCTGCCGAAATCTCAGTGACCGACGGCAGCAAGATCAAGGTGCATCGCATCGTCGCCTCGACCGATCCCGGCTACATCGTCAATCCCGCGCAGGTGGAACGGCAGATCGCTGGCTCCATCGTCTATGGTTTGAGCGCGCTGTTCTACGGCGGCTGCACTGTCAAGGACGGCCGCATCGAGCAGTCCAACTTTGACACCTACAACTCGATGCGTATCAACGAGATGCCCAAGGTGGAAACGGTGTTGATGCCGAGTGGCGGATTCTGGGGCGGCGTCGGCGAACCGAGCATCGGTATCGCCGCGCCGGCGGTGCTGAACGCCTATTTCGCGGCGACGGGAAAGCGCATCCGCTCTTTCCCGCTACGCGACCAGAACAGTACCTTTGCCTGATGAAGCCGGAGATGGCGGCTCGACCGGCCGCTGCTTCTACTTCCTCATCCGGGTTATCGTCGTGTAAGACCGTCACGCGTCATCCGGCACGTAGGCATGTTGTTGGTGACGCTGCTGCGGTCGCAGCCGTAGCTTCGGCCGTACGGCCAGCGCCGGCGCTGCAGGGGTTCGACGTCAAGTTCCAGGTCGCGTGGAGCCTTCACTGTTCATCCGTTCGGCAATGGGGTAATCGCGGACGTTCGTGACTCTCCGCGCGGCAGTTCACCTACGATAATTGGGCCGTTTGGCAACGCAGCCGTATGTTCGGTAGCTGCATGCGTCAGGGTGCAAGACTGCAACGCAGCGTCTCGACGAAATTCTTGCGGATGGCGGATAAATTCATCACCTTCGGATCGATCAGCCAATGCGAGATCAGGCCGCGCATTCCCGTGAGAATGATCATCGCTTGAACCTTTGGATCGATGTCGGCGCGTATGTCCCCCGCCTCGATGCCGGCGCGCAGATTGCGTTCGATGCGAGCGGTGCTGGGCGCGGTTAGCGAGGATGCTGCCTCGCGGAGCAGCGCGTTGTGCCGCGCCTCGGCAAGGATTGCGAACAGGGCGCGGTATCGGACCGCGAAGCGCTCGGCCCGCTCGAAATACTGGCCGGCGTTGCGCAGCAGGTGCTCAAGCCCAGGTTCAGGGGCTGGCAACTCGTCCATGGCCTGCTGGTATCCGCCGACGAGATTCCTGGCGAGTGCTTCGATCAGGCCGTCCTTGTTGCCGAAGTGGAATGCTGGTGCAGCCCGACTATAGCCCGCGGATTCGCCAACCTCCGCGAGGGTGAACCGCTCGAGGCCCCGCTGGGCGATCAACTCGACGGCGGCATCCAGAAGGCGCCGCTCGGTCTCCTCCCGGCGCTCGATCTGGGTCCGGCGCGTTCGCGCTCCTCCCGCGCGACGCGCGGTGGGACTGGAAACGGTCATGAATGCCTCACTAGCTTGCTGGAAAGAAAGTGACTGCGCGGCTGCTGTAAAGCCATTTGCTCGACCACTCGTCAAGACCGGTGGGCCCAGGAAAGGAGGCCGGATGATATTGACAGAGGATATGCTATCGAATTACTTTCTTGCCAACAAGAAAGATAAGTATCGGGGGCAATCATCATGGCGTTTGAAGCGATCCGACGGGCGCAGCCGCGAGTTGAGCATTTCAGGCCTCAATTGCAGGCCCAGCTCTACCAGTAAGCCAAGCCGCGACCTCCACAAGCATTCGCGCTGAGCCGCAGCGCGACCGTCGACGCGCAACGATGGGACCGCGCGCGTCGTGCGTCCGAGGCAAACGGGAGCGCGCGCTGTCTCGCTTCCGCGATGCCTCCATTGCCCAAGGTAGGACTATTTGGAGAACCAGTATGAGGATGGGGAATAGATTTTGGCTCAGTTCAGCAGCAGGCCTGATCGCATTAGGTGGGGCACAAGCAGCAGATCTTCCGGTCAAAGCGAAGGCTATCGACTACGTAAAGGTCTGCTCACTCTATGGCGCGGGATTCTACTACATCCCAGGCACTGACACCTGTCTCAAGCTCGGGGGTTATGTGCGTGCCTGGGTACAATTGAACAACAACAACCTGGCTGCCAACTCCGACTTCGGTCCTTCCGGTGCAGCGAATCGCTTCAGCAGCAACTATGCGTCCCGGGCGCGTGAGCACTTAAGCATCGATACGCGTACCGCAACCGAATACGGCATGGTTCGCACCTATTTTGAGTCCATATTTCAATGGACAACGGGATCCTACAGCGGCGCAGGCAACGGCTCGACCGTTTACCAGTCACTCGCCGGCGAACCCGCACCTAACAACGCGAACCCGGGCGCCGTCGCCGGTGGCGTATTCGGGGTGTGGTACGCCTTTATCCAGTTCGCGGGCTTCACAATCGGCAGAGCGAGCTCGCAGTTCGCCACGCCGTGGGGCGAGTATCCGGCAAACTACGTCGAGCTGCCAGGCAGCAGTGCGTATGATCAAGTGAACCAGTTCACGTATACAGCCGATTTCGGGCAGGGGCTCACGGCATCTGTCTCGGCCCAGGATCCAGTCGTGCATGACACAACCAACGTCTGGAACGTAGGTACAGCGACGGCCGCGGCCCTCGCGACCGGCACGTATGGCGGCAACGACATCGGCGGCACGATGGCTCCAGACCTCGTCGCTATGCTTCGCGTTGACCAGTCCTGGGGACTGTTCCAGGCTTCGGCGGCCGCGCACAACAATCGTGCTGCCTACTACGGTGCAACGGAACTGACCGGCCATCCGAATGACAAGTGGGGTTGGGCGGTTCAGCTGGCACTGTCGATCAAGAACATCCCAACCGGTCCAGGCGATTCGATCAACTTGACGGGTGTATATGCCAACGGCGCAAGCCGCTATACGTTCAACGATTACATGTCATCCACGTTCGCGAGGTACGGTGGCACGGGTCTGGCAGGTGCCTACCAGAGCCTCGGAATTGCCGGCATTTCCGATTCCGTGTTCGTCGCGGGTTCGAGCCAGGAGCTAACCACGACGTACGGCTTCAATGGCGGTTACAACCACAACTGGGATGAGCGATGGGTTAGCAGCATCTTCGGTGGGATTGGCGCTGTGCGCTATAACAGCACTGCCAAGGGCTACATCTGTGGCGTCGTTGTAAAGACGCTCGCACTTTCGAGCGGATTTGATGGCTGCAACCCCGACTTCAACTATGCGATCATCGGAACAAAGACCGCCTGGACGCCAGTCCCAAAACTGACCTTTGGAGCTGAACTCACTTACAGCATTCTGGACCAGAAGTACGCGGGTGGAAGCATCGTAACGCTTCCGCAGCAGTCGGGTATCGCGAAGCCGGCTGCTTCGTACGAGCTGAGGGATCAAAGCAGTTTGACCCTGCTGCTCCACGCTCAAAGGAACTGGTGAGTCTTATTCAGGCCGGCAAGATTGAGCCGGTTCTGAACCACCCTCAGGAAGCCCTCCGGTGATCTCGCCGGAGGGCTTTTGAATGCTGGCTCAGACCGACGCCGGGAGCGGCTGTGGACGGCGCTCGAAAAAGCCGCCGCGTTAGGGCGCGAGGCTGCGCCGCACGCCCTCGATAAAACTCTTGCGGGCAGCACGCAGATTCACCGCCTTGGGATCCATCAGCCAATGCGAGACCAGTCCACGCATTCCCGTGAGAATGATCATCGCCTGAACTTTCGGGTCGATGTCGGCGCGGATGTCGCCGGCCTCGATGCCGGCTCGGAGATTCCGTGCCATGCGTGCGATGCTGTGGGCTGTGAGGTCGGAGGATGCCTTGCGGAGCAGCGCATTGTAATGCGCCTCGCCGAAGATCGCGAATAAAGCGCGATAACGGATCGAGAGGCGCTCGGCCCGCTCGAAATACTGTCCGGCGTTGCGCAGCAGGTGCTCGAGCCCAGGCTCAGGGGGCGACTCGTCCATGGCCTGCTGGAATCCGCCGACAAGGTCCTTGGCGAGCGCCTCGATCAGGCCTTCCTTATTGCCGAAGTGGAATGCTGGTGCGGCCCGACTGTAGCCCGCGGATTCTCCGACTTCTGCAAGGGTAAATCGTTCGAGGCCGCGCTCGGCGATCAACTCGACGGCGGCATCTAGGAGACGTCGTTCGGTCTCTTCTCGGCGTTCGCCCTGGGTTCGGCGCGGTCGCGCCCCGGCCTGGCGTGCGGGAGGGCTGGAAGCGGTCATTAGTGTCCTCACTAGCTTGTTGAAAAGAAAGCCATTTACGCGGTCGTTCGTCAAGCCGTGGAATCGCGCGATTGAAAAGACATCGCCGATGTTGACAAGCGCACTGCGCTCAGGATACTTTCCTGTCAACAAGCAACAATTAGCGGGGGATGACCCATGGCAATCGCGAAGCTGTCCGACAAGCGC
>NZ_JACMYO010000170.1 GCF_020889685.1 Bradyrhizobium oropedii | reverse complement strand
CTCGGTCTCGAGCGACTTGGCTTCCTCGACCGTGATCACGCCCTCGTTGCCGACCTTCTTCATGGCGTCGGAGAGGAACTTGCCGATCTCGGCATCGCCGTTGGCCGAAATGGTGCCGACCTGGGCGATCTCCTCGTTCGAGGTGACCTTCTTCGAGTTCTTCTGGAGGTCCGCAACGACGGCTTCGACCGCGAGGTCGATACCGCGCTTCAGGTCCATCGGGTTCATGCCGGCGGCGACCGACTTGGCGCCTTCGCGCACGATGGCAGCGGCGAGCACGGTCGCGGTGGTGGTGCCGTCGCCGGCCGCGTCAGCGGACTTGGACGCGACTTCGCGCACCATCTGGGCGCCCATGTTCTCGAACTTGTCGTCGAGCTCGATCTCCTTGGCGACGGTGACGCCGTCCTTGGTGATGCGGGGAGCGCCGAACGACTTCTCGAGCACCACGTTACGGCCCTTCGGGCCGAGCGTGACCTTCACGGCATTGGCGAGGATGTCGACGCCGCGCAACATGCGGTCGCGCGCGTCTACGCCGAATTTCACTTCTTTGGCTGACATATTGGTTTCCCTGAGTTGTCTTGGTCTCATCTCACCCTTGGCGAGGCGCCCGGCAGGCGCTCCTCAGGGGTGAACGGTGCGAGCGGTTGGTTAGGCGGCCTTCTTCTTCGAAGCGGAAGCCTCGAGCACGCCCATGATGTCGCTTTCCTTCATGATCAACAGGTCCTGGCCGTCGATCTTGACCTCGGTGCCAGACCACTTGCCGAACAGGACGCGGTCGCCGACCTGGACGTCGATCGGGATCAGTTTGCCGCTCTCGTCGCGGCCGCCGGGGCCGATGGCGATGACTTCGCCCTGAGAGGGCTTCTCCTTGGCACTGTCCGGAATGATGATGCCGCCAGCAGTCTTCTCTTCGGCGTCGATACGCTTGACCACGACGCGGTCGTGAAGCGGACGGAATTTCATGCAGCCCTCCTAAATGTTTGTACGATTTGAGGATTTTCAGATGTTAGCAATCAATGCCCGCGAGTGCTAGTCACACAGGCCGAGCTGAGATAGGATAGGATTTTGCGGGAGCAAGAGACTCTGGCAGAAAAATAGGCAGCTCAAGTCGAATGCGACCCAGGACATGGCGCGCGTCGGCTTCGAATATCCGAAGGATGTTGGCAGCCGGCTCGCGGATACCAACGCGTATTGGCGCCGATGCGATTGCGGGGCCGGCGTTCCCGCCGAGCAGGTGAGCTTCGCCTACAGCGTGAGAGGCAGCGTGTCCTGGCGGCCGACGCGCGTTTACAGCATGAAGCCTACATCCAGTTTCCATCATGCAGGCAAGCTTGCCGCGAGACGGAGTTCCAGCCTTCGCGCATCGACCTGCCGCCGCCCCCTGCTCCAGTCGTGCTCGCGGTGAAGGACGCGGCGCCTTGCCTTGCGGAGCCTCGCGACGTGCTCAAATTCTTGCTTGGCCACTCCGTGACGCAAAGTTACATTTTCCGCCGCTGCCCTCGTATCCATGTCCTGTCCGCAATATTACGATTAAGTAATCTCTCTGTTTGCATTGGGGATCCGGCGATTCTAAGCTTTAGCTTGAGTATGGAGCTCCCTTGTCGACTAAGAACAGCTCTGACGAGGTCGCACAGACCTTCCGTCTCTTAACAGCCTTTCGTGCGCTGCGCACTTCTGCCGACCGTCGACACATCATCGAATAGTCGAGTCTATGTCAGCGGACGTTGAACCCCGGACCATTGCTCACCCACCGGTCGAGGAGAGCAAGTCCTGAGAAAGGCGCGTCAGGCAATTCCTAAAGAACTGCCATTGTGTTGCACTCGACGAACGAACACTCCTAGACTTGCCAAGACTCGGCGGCGGCCAGACTCGATGCAGCAACGATCTCGCAAACCACTTCAGCGGTCCACGCCGGACGGGGACACCTGATGGTAACTCACTCCTTGCCCAATGCGCGACGCCTGTGGCCTTGATGCCCTCGTGGGCGTCGGAGACGACCAGCTTGACGGCGCGCAGGCCGCGGCTGGCAGCCAATCCGGACAGCCTCACGCTTGAGCCCTGGATCGTGAAGGACCATTGGGGTGAGGAGATCGAGCTAGAGCGGCCGAGCACCCTACCGCTCGATGACCGCGCCAAGACGGAACTGCAGCTCTTCAGCGATGCAAGCTGGGCTGGGCTGCAGGCGGCGCGCACGACTCCACTCTTTGACTCTTTGAGACCCCGGTCGTGCATTTTGTTGTTTTGTTGTCCGGGCCTTCCTCGCCGACGGCACCGACCAAGTGATGGCTCACATAACCGCCATCGAGGCGGCGCTCGGTCTGGAATTGGATCATAAGCGCAAGCTGAGACCCAAACCTGATCTGCACCCAAAGCCATCGGCAATCCTCGCAATTGAACTCGATGACAGACCCATGTCACCTTCGACTGACGAACGTCGGCCGATCAAGCACGCCGGCAAGGCATCGGCATGCAAAACCAATCACGGCAATCTGTTCCCCACAATGACTCTGATCCACGAGCTGATCCCTCACTAACTGAACTGCTGCGAGCTCAGGTCTGCTCCAGCAGCGAACTCTCATTCCTCATGGAAGCGCATGACGGCCTCTCCGCCGCGATCGCCGAGCGCGTAGGTTTCAAAGGTCCCTGGGCGTCGGGCCTTTCAATTGCCTGCTCTTTGGCTATGCGACGCCAACGAAGCGTCATGGAGTCAACTCGTCGACGCAGTCGAGCAGATCGTAGATCTCAACCACACTGCCTGTTCTGGTTGACGGCGATAGCGGCTTAGGGAACTTCAACAATGCACGTCTGCTGGCATGCAAAACTCCGTCAGCGTGGCGCTGCCGGGATTGCGCTGGAAGACAGCTGTTTTTCGAAGACGAACTCGCTTATTGGCGAGCGGCATCCCCTCGCCGATGCCCAACGAATTCTCCGGAGGCCTCCGGGCATTGAAGGATACAGCCGCGGACGACTTTGTGCTTGTGGCCCGCATCGAAGCGTTGATCGCCGGGCATGGAATGGACGATAACAGCTTCGTAAACGAGGCTTACAATGCCCGCTACAGCCAGCGCTTTCACGCTCTGCCGCTTCGGCAACGCTGTGTCATAGTTAAGCGCGATAAGCTAGCAATTGCCGCATCTCTGCCGAACTATTCAATCGCCTCTATGAAATGTTGTACGAACGCAGTGTGAATGGCACGCTGGCCGACAGTTTTCGTTTGTTGTCCAGCGTAGTCGTGAAGGACATCGCGCCCCACAACAAGCGTTGGCGAGTAGTACCTCTGAATGCGGTGATGGCGGCAGTATTCAGCCGCTACTGTTCGGCATTCAATCGCGATCTCGGTGCCATTCGGCCCACCCTCATGCTTGGCCGATTTCCACCCGGTTTATCCACGCTGACAAGAGGCCGGAGTTCCGGTATATCGGCGACAATGAAATAATAATTGCATTTATCATGTCATAGTATATTTATAGTGGTATGAAAAAGCTCGTTGGGCTACCCTATCCCGTTACCGAAATGCTTCCTCGGGTGGGAGAAGCCATCCGAACTGCCCGTATCCGACGTCGCAAGACAGCCGCGGATATCGCAGGGCGCCTCGGCGTGTCGCTGCCAACCTTACGAAAACTCGAAACAGGTGATCCTGGCGTCTCGCTGGGGACCTTTCTCGCCGCGCTATGGCTTCTCGATCTGTCGCCGGCTTTGATGGCGGCGTTAGATCCCGCGAAGGACGAAATCGGCCTGACGCTCGAAATGGCCCGGTTGCCGAAACGGGTCAGACCTGCTGCGGACGTGAAACTTGACCAGCTCTGAATGCTACATTTTCTCTCGCCTTCCGGACGATCGACCCAAGCTGGTTGGGCGCTATCGCTACGTAAGACCCCCCGGCGCGCGCGCCTTTGGCGAATTTGGCTATGCTGGGTCTTGGCTGCGGCACCCGAACGCTTTCCCATTGGATCCCACCAATCTGCCCCTTTCCCGCGAGACGTTCACCACGGTCAAGCGTGGATGCCTGTTCGGACCGCTCGCCGACGCAACACCGGATCTTTGGGGCCGCGAACTGGTCGCACGGCTTGAACCTGGGAAGCTATTTTCTCCCGTCGATTGGCTGTATGCGGCCGGGCGCGACCGGGTAGGCTGCCTCGCGTTTGGCCCAGAGCCGGAATTGGCTTCAGCAGCCCCGGGCCCGGAGCGACTGCATCTGAGATCGCTCGACACCATCGCCCATGAGTTCGCGAAGCTCGAGGCAGGTCTGCCAGCGAATCCCCATGCTACACGCATCTACACTGCGGGCGTTTCCATGGGAGGCGCCAGGCCAAAGGCAGTCATTGAAGCAAACGACCGTCTCTGGATCGCCAAATTCGAGCGCACCACCGACACGTTCAACCAGTGCGGCGCCGAACACGCAACCATGCGCCTTGCCGCCAAGTGCGGGTTGGATGTCGCTGAAACGCGCCTGGTCGATGTCGGCTCGCGGAAAGCGATCCTCGTGAAAAGGTTCGATCGCTCGGAAGGGCCAGACTATTCGCCAACGGTCCATTATCTGAGCGCATTGTCGCTGATCAACGCAGACGAGACGTCCGCGGATGGCTCCTACTTCGCCATAGCCTCCGAACTGCTGCGTCACGCGATACGTCCTGACAAAGCTCGCAAGGAGTTATTCGGCCGCATGGTCTTCAATGTCCTGTGCGGAAATCGCGATGACCACCTGAAGAACCACGCGCTGACTTACGGCACCGAAGGCTGGGATATCTCGCCGGCATTCGATGTGCTTCCTCAACCAGACATGCTGCCGGAACAGGCCATCGCAGTCGGCAGATCCGGGGTCTATCCAAGCATCGGCAACTGCTTGTCGCGGTGCGGAGACTTCGGATTGAACCTTGAAGAGGCGCAAGCCGAGATCAATCGGATCGCGACAATAGCCACAACCTGGCGTGACGTGTTCGATCAGGAAGGCATCGCAGTCCCGACCATCGAGAGAGTAGCGCCAGCCTTTGCGATCGCAGACAGCTACCGGTCCTAGGCTAATCTCCCCCGACCCCGGCTCCTCGGTCGCCTCAGTGAAACGGCACACTCGACGCTCGATGGGCAAATTGAGCCTGCGCCGGGCGTCGTGATCTCGACCCACTTCGGATCACCGTGATCTCCAGTGATCACTGCGAATTTCAACCGCAGAAATTCCTGTACGGTCGGCAGTTTCCTTGCGTCCATGTCCAAGCCTGCTTGCGCTCGAACACAGCCTAAGCGGCATTCCTGCAAGTCGGAATCCCGGTCGCTAGAAATTCTTCAAAAACACCGGACGACAAAATCGCGTTGTTGATGGTGAAAAGTCGTGGATCTACGCCAACCGGAGTCTGACATTGCCAAACCGGCTGCCTATCTGGTTGGTAGGGAGGCGACGACGCTAGGGCAGGAGCAACTCCATGCGCGGCTGAATCTGCGCCCGCCATGGGCGACCTCAAGATTCGCCGCATACTAAATATCAGGTGGAGCAAGGTCTGGCCCGACGGAGCCCCAAGACAACAGCAACGAACAAGGGGAGCCCCCGACATGCCCGACTATCTTTCTCAACGAGAACCTCATCACCCAGGACCCCCCCGAGATAGCGGAACTCAACGCGTATCTGGAGACCTTGGCAAGCCACTTCGATCTGTTTTGGCTCGAACAAGCAGATAGCAACCCGGTGCAGGATGTATGGCAAGCGAGACATGCGCTCGCTACCAACGAGATGCTGACTTTGGGCCACGCCGTGGCGAATCTCGCGAAGGCGGACCCAGTATGGACGCGTCATCAGATTGACCGGGCAGATCGCGACGAACGTGGCTACCGACAACCCGCAATAAGCGGCGGCCTGATCCTGCCGCAGCGCGGCCGGCCAAAATGGAAGATCAGCCTTCATGTCGCACCTTCGACCCGCCCCGCGAGCGCCGACGTCCGATCGTACCGACGAAGTAGGTCTTCCCACGGGCCGGGCTTCAGGGATCGACGAACAAACCCGTCGACCGTCCATAATGCCGCCAGCACCATTTCGCCTTCGAACTTGACGACCAACGTCGCCAATCGATCGGCGTCGTCGACACGACATCGAAGCGAAAGGCTGAATTCGTTGTGGCACAGGTCAAACGCGCGAACGCGGCCGCCTTCAGGAAGATGGAGCTAACTACCTCCCCAGTCGAGCAAACTGCATCGATGCGTGCTCCGCGTCGAGAGGAGCGTACCACGGGTTGCCGCTGACGGTGCTCAACAAGGACCTACAGAACGCGGGCGTGAGCTTGCCGCGGTGTATCACGACGTTTTCATGTCCCGCCGCAGCTCGAGAGTTAAGCCAGTGACGACTGTAGCCCAACGTGCGATTTGCCAGCTCGGCCAATGCCCGTCATATTTCATCTCCGATAACGTCGAGAATGCGCAGCCAGCCTGGATAGGCCGCCTGGCTGACGAGTAGCTGACGAAGAGCTTTTCCGGATCCAGAAAAGCCCAGCCGACCGTGGGTTCCACTTCCATGGCAGCTGCCGTGCTGCTGAAGGCAACGATACGCGGAGGACCGCTTCAGCTGCGGGATAGCCAGCCGCAGTGCATGACCGCGGCCTGACGCTCCCAGGCCGTGGTCTTCGCTGTCGCCTGCGACAGGATAGGCCGTGGCACGATCCTTAAGAGTCCGCCCTATGCCGACGGCTCTGTCCATACGAACCTGGCCAAGGTCATCCCAAATACTGGAGAGCCGACACGAAAGTGCTCGTGTCCTGATGGACTGGTGGATTGTAGAGAGGCAAAATGCCCGGCGATATCGATAGGGAGAGCCCTACGGCTTCCGCGCACGTCCCGCTCTCCGGGAAGGAGACTTCGACCGAAGAGCTTACGAACCCAGCGGTCGTGCAACGATTGTGACGAGACGTAGAACATCGGTCAACAGCGACTTCTGCTCTTCACATCCGAATCGAGCAGAACCGACGTTGCGTAACTCCTTTGAAGGTACAACCTGACCGAAGCTGTCGTCCACCCAACCCCGGTCAGAATCCCCCTCATAGACATATTGCAGCGAGCGTTCCAAGCGCGCCGAGTGCCAGCCCGATCAGCGAACCCGCCGTCGGCACGTCTCGAAAGAGCAGAAGCGTGAGAATCGGCTCCACTACCAAAATAGCTCCCACGGATATTGCGACAATGATCCAGATATTCTTGAGATGCATGTAGCCCAGTGCGTATCCGCAAACGAGCAGGACACCGCCGAGCGATATCAGCAAGAACATCGGCAGGAGCATTGTCAGATCCCCGCCTGTTTTTCGAAACTGCCTTGAGGCGATCAACTCCGCGATGACCGAAAGCGCTTCACCAAGGAAAATCGCCGCCACCGCCACGATTTTCAATACGGAGCTCATCACCTGCACGTCAATAGAGCAAGGTCAACGGCACCTTTCGAATGTCGAATTCGCCTCTGGACCGGCTCTGGCAGTTGAGAACGCAAAGCCATTGGCCCGGCACTACCGTTCATCGCTCCTCGCACACGCTTCAACGTCTGTCTGACGGCTGACGGGCTCTCGAGATGCAGCAAGTTCTTCGCAACGATCAAACGCACTTCTTACCGTGCAGCCGCGAGACTGGCTGGAAGACGGCTAAAGCAGCGTGCCGGCTTCCAAGCCGGAGCCTCACAGCCTAAGCTGCAATTTGCACGGGGAGTGCTGAATAGCCATGCACAAAGTTAGACGCAATTCGCTCGGGTTCGCCGACCACCTGGACCTTCAGCCGCGACTTCAACATCTCTTCCCAGAGAACCTTCAACTGCAGCTCCGCAAGATGTCGACCAAGGCAGCGATGGATGCCAAATCCGAATGAGGGATGCTGCCGCACATTCTTGCGGTCGATGACGAAACTGTTGGCGTTCTCAATGATCTCTTCGTCCCGATTGCCGGAGATGTACCACATCACGACCTTGTCGCCCTTCCTGATTTGTTTCCCGCCCACGATGCTATCGGTCGCGGCGGTACGGCGCATATGTGCGATCGGCGTCTGGTATCGAATAATTTCGGACACGGCGCTCGAGACCAGCTTGGGATTGTCGCGCAGCTTTCGCAGCTCGGAGGGGTGCTGATTCATGAACAGGAGTCCGCCGGTAATCGAGTTGCGCGTGGTGTCGTTCCCGCCCACGATCAGCAGAATCAAATTGCCGAGAAACTCGCTCGGCTGCATTTGGCGAGTGGCAGGCGAGTGCGCCATTAAGGAAATCAGGTCGAGGCGCGGACCGGCATCGATGCGCTCGTTCCAAAGCCGAGTGAAATAGCCCAGGCACTCGGACAAGACCGTGCTTCGCTTGTCCCAGCTGTCGATCGCATGGCCTGCTTTCGGAGTTGCAACAGCTACGTCTGACCAATAGGTCAAGAGTCGCCGATCCTCAAAAGGAAAATCGAATAGCGTGGCGAGCATTTGCGTCGTCAATTCGATGGAGACCAGATCCACCCAATTGAAGACATCATTGCGCGGCAAGCCGTCCAGAATCGCCCTGACCCGGGAGCGGATCAAGCTTTCGAGCTTCGTCAGGCTTTCCGGTTCGACTATCGGACTCACGGTATTGCGCTGCTCGGCGTGCCGGGGAGGCCCCATCTTGATGAAACTCGGGGTCCAGTGCTTGTCAGGCACTTCGACGATAGTAACACCTTGCTCTGACGAAAATGCCTTGTGGTTTGTATCAACCGCTACGATATCCCGGTATTTGGTCAGGGACCAATATGGACCATGAGGGCTGTCTTGACAGTAGTGAACGGGATCTTCCCTTCGCAACCGCTCGAAGCAACCCCATATGCTGCCGTCTTGAAAGCGCTTGGCCTCGCTTACATCCAGATTGCTCAATGGGACAATACACCCATCGTCAGCTCTATAATTTTCCAATCGCTTTCTCATGATCGTCTTGCAGATTTTGCCCGATAGCTTACGGATCCAAAGGTCACGATTCGGGCTTCCGAACTGCCCTGGCGTTTGACTACGAGCGGGTCGCTCGAACAGAGTATCTCAAAGTGCAGCTACGTCGCCCCTACCATATCCGGCAGTAAGGATCGCATTGACTTTCCAAATCGACTTGCTTCGTGGATCGGTGAGAGCTATCGCCGCATGGTTGGACGATGGCCGTGTGCGGGCGGCGGCCTGCAGACTGGCGCGCTGTCATAAGGCAGCCTTCTGCGGAGGCGAGCCAGAACGGCTACTTTCGTCAATACCTCGCGATGCATCATCGCCTGGCAAGGACTGTTTAGGCAAATCGATCCAGACAACCGGTCACGAGGCCGATGGCTGTGACAAGATCGGCTATTCGGACCAGAGCCAGCGTCTCGACTGGCACTTTCGAGGCATCGATTCACGATCGATGCAAGCCTGCCTCAGCAGCCTTCCTTACACAGCTCAAGCTAAGGATCGTTGCACCTCCACCGGGCCGCGTCTCCCGGCCTTTCACACTGCCGGATGGCGACGATGGCGCCATCTGCGATGAACAATGGAAGGCCAGCACAGTCGCAAGGGCTGGATTTTCTTCAAGCAATGAAACTCGTCAGCTGATCGACAGCTAAACCCTCTAGCATAAGACCATCTCTATCCGGACAAGGCTAGGCTTGATGGGCTCAAAATCTGGAACAGAAGAAGGAGCTGGATCCCCTCAACATACCGCCCCGTCCAGAACCAGATCCGCTCCATTTTATAGACGTTAGTGCACGTCTCGGTTTCCGACCCGCGCGACTCTCAAATCGGATCAACTTGTCCGATTGATATCGCCAAGGCTACCAAAGGGAAAACGGAATGAACCCGTTTGACAATATCAGCCCATCCGCGGCTTGGGCGAATTACGTCGAGCCGCAACAGGAAGAAACGGGGCAAGCAGACTTTGAGCAGCGGCTTGGAGAGCCTCAGCCAATACTCCAAACATCAGATGCACCCGGGGCCGGATCGTCCCGGACTGACACGGAAGGCAATTTGAGAGCGCAGGCTATTCAGGGGGACGAACGGTACGCAGCTGCATCCTTTATCAGAGCGCGTGCTCAGCTTGCCGCAACGCTGACCTGCACAACCGTTGCGGAACTCAGAAGAGAAATCGAACTCGCTGCGCAAAGATCGGCACGATGGTCAAAAGCGACTGGGCCATCAGCCGGCGGCATCGATAGTGGCCGCGTTTACGACGACGTGGTGGCATCGTCGTACGCCGAGCTGCAGCGCTTTCAAAATCACGCCAGCCATTGCAAGCCACATGTGCTGGACCGTCAAAGCGCGATGGACCATTTGCGTTCCATGGCGGCTTTGCGTTACGACGCCGCCCCCTGGAATATTTGGGGAGGCCAACAACTTGATCTGGGTCGCGCAGCGGCAGAGCACATGAGAGGAGACACCAATTCTTCGCCTTTTGTATCACTGTCCGAGGAGGCCTCACAACTGCTCCTGTCGCCAGACGATGACAACGGGTATGGCGCCAAAGCAATCGCGGAAAGCGCGAACGAGTTGCATACCTACACCGTGCCAAGGGTCACCACCTGGACGGCCGAAGAGATCGTCAGGATCCTTGAGGACGGGACTGAGAATGATGAACCCAATCTTGCATGGGTGAGCGATACCCCAACCGAGGAGCGCGAGGTACTGTTTCTGGGCGGAAATCTGGATGACTATCGGACCGCTAGCGAATTGAATCCATACAGAAAGTCAGAGACGAGAGGCTGAGGCTAGAAGATCGAGAAAGGGCGACATCTCTTGGTGCGCTGCTGGGAAAAATCGGAAGCAGCGTTCGCGGCATCTATAATGCTCTGATCGGAGTGGCCAGCGGGGGAGCTGGCCGGGATCGCACGTCGACCATCAGAGTGTCAGCCGAAACCTGTACCGTCTTCATTCGCCGCCGTTGTTGTCGGACGGAACCCAGGCTATTTCGCTCGCCAATATCCCAATATGGCCCCGTTATAATCTCCAGAGCTCCACGCCCGAGTCTGACGGCAATGCCAGCAGAGCACAACGAGCGCCACGCCGACGCGGTCGTGGCCGTGACAGGATCGGCTATTCGAACCACAGCTACCATCTCGACAGGGATTCTAAGGAGAGGATTGACAGTCGACGCAAGCTGACGTCGGCAGACCTCCTCACCCAACTCAAGCTGACGATCACTGCGCTTCCGCCGGAGTGCTTCTCCCGAACTTTTTACACCGCGCTGCCGCGAAGCGGGGACAGTGACGATGGTCATCTCGGCGAAACTTGGCTCTGCATTGAGCGATAGGCCGCTAGCAAGTCGCAAGGAGTTGGACTTCTTCAAGCGATGAGGCTGGTCAGCTGATCGACAGCTAAGCCCTCTAGCATGAGAACACCTCTATCCAGACAAGGGGCCCGACTTGATCGGCTCAAATCCGGAAGGGGAGAAGTAGCTGGATCCCCTCAACATAGCGACCCGTTCGAGAACCAGATTCGTCCACGTATCTGGCAGCGACCATTGGTGCGTCGGTCCAGGCAGCGTGTTCGGCTGTTCTAACTTGAACCGCGTTCCATGATCGCCCGCGTCGTCTTCTCGATGGATCATCGTCGATGATGAGCGATCGGCTTGGCGGAAGCGGCGCTCCAGCGCATTACCTTCATTTGTCAAGGGAGAGGCGGCAACAATGAATACAGATCGGGCGCAGCTTGATGCTGATGGTTCTTTCGAAATTTCCGATTCCGAAGCGTCTCAATCCGAAGCCTCAGAAGCGGGGTCTCCAGTCGCGGCGCAGTGGAACGAGGCCCTGACGGATGCGCGGCCGTCCACTGCCGACGCCGTCTGGTCGCAGGACCGCGCTCTGGAGGACTGGGCGGCCGAAGAGGGTCAGGGCGACGACGAGAATCGCCAAACGGCCGTCAATCAAACGAGTGCTTGGCTGGAGGATGGCAATTTCAATGAGGCGCTGGATCTTTCCTCCCTGTCGCTGAGCGCATTGCCCGCCGCACGCCCGCCCGAGCTTCGGGCGTTGGACGTGATGGACAATCAGTTGACTGGCTTGCCCGAACTTCCGCCCGGCTCCGGGAGCTCAACGTATCGGGCGATCAACTGACCGATCTGCCCGATCTTCCAGCCCGGCTTCGTGTGTTCGAGACCTCCATGAACAGCCTGACTAGCCTGCCCGCAGACTTGCCATCCAGGCTCCGGTCCCTGATCATCGGCGGGAATCCATTGACCAGCTTGCCTGCCCTTCCGGCAACCCTTCGGGAGCTCCTCGCTCGCGGCAACCAGCTGACCAGCCTGCCTGATCTTCTAGCCGGGCTCCGGATCCTCATCGTCGATGACAACCAGCTGACCCGTCCGCCCAGCCTTCCAGCAACGCTTGAGGAGCTCGGCGCTGAAAGCAACCAGTTGACCAGCCTACCTGACCTTCCAGCCGGGCTCCGGGGTCTGGACGTCGACGGCAACCGACTGGGCCAGTCTGCCGGCCCTTCCGGCAACGCTTCGGGATCTCTCCGCTCGAAGGAACCAGCTGACCAGCCTACCCGATCTTCCAGCCAGCATTCGAAACCTGGATGTCAACCACAACCAGCTGACCGAATTACCCGAGCCCCTCCCGTCCGGGCTCGAATTGCTCAGCGTCAGCGACAATCAACTGGTCCGCCTGCCCGAAGTCCCAGCTGACCTCGAAGCACTTGACGTCAGCAACAATCAGCTGACGGACGTACCGGAGAGCCTGCTGCAGCTAGGCCACAACGCCGCCGTCGATTTGACGAACAATCCATTGCAAGAGCTGTTGCAGACCAATCTGACGACGGCCATGCTTGCCGACGACTATGCCGGCCCGCAGATCCTTTTCTCGTTAGAACCGACGGAATCCGGGCCCCCGCCGCTACACGATGTCGTCGCAGACTGGGTTGGGCAGGACCCTGCGGCGGTGGCAGCATGCAGCGTTTCGCCGACGAACCGGGGGCGCAGGACTACGCTCGCTTCCTCAATAGGCTGGGGGGCACAGTGAACTTCGATAATGACGAGTTCCGGCAGGCCATGGTCGAAGATCTGCGTCAGGCAGCGGCGAGACCTCGATTGTGCGAACTGTTTTTCCAGCTGGCTTCCGATGCGAGCGCGAGTTGCGAGGATCGTATCACTTTGACGTGGCACGGGATACAGACCGCACGCCTGAACCCTGAATCGAAAACGGCCTCTATGATGAACGACTGACCGAGTTGCTCCAGCATGGCCGTGTCATGTTCCGTTTGGAGGCGTTGGACGGAATAGCGCGCCAGACGGTCGAGGGCCCTTGGCCGCTCCGAACCGGGAGGGATGCGCCGGCGGGATCTGGCTCGATCTCCGTCCCAGCGGCGTCAGGCGGGGCGGCTGCGAGCGGTTCCGAATCGGTCGCTGGACGGGGGCTCATGCCGACTCCTCCCAGGGATTGATCACCGTTGCGCCCGTATCCTCGAAATCCCCCACATTCCGGGTGACGAGGATGAGGTCGTGGACGATCGCGGTGGCGGCGACCAGCCCGTCGATGTCGCCGCGGGGCCGGATCGCGGCGATACGCCCCCACTCGACGGAGATCTGGTCGGTCACCGCCAGGATGCGGTCGGCGTGGTCGTGGCGCAGCTTGCGCAGCCATTCGGCCAGATGGGCGGCCGCCTTCGGGTCCGATTTCTGCTTGAGCGCAATGCCGCGCATGATTTCGCCGAGGGTGAGGGTGCTGAGGTGGATGCTGGCCGGATCGACCGCGCGCAGCCAGTCCCTGGCCTGCGCCGAGCCGCGCCGCGCCGCGCCTCGGAGACGACATTGGTGTCGACCAGATACATCAGAACGCCGCGTCGCGGCTGGGGGTCTTGGCGCGCAGCGTCACGGCCTCAGCCAGGTCGTCATCCCAGCTGGGCCCGGCCAGCAAGTCGTCGACCAGGGTCGGCCGGCCGGAGCGGAGCGCGTCGTAATCGGCGGCTGACAGCACTACGGCGGCCCGCTCGCCCCGCAGGGTCACGATTTGGGGGCCTTCGAGGCGCGCCTTCTGCACCACCTTGGAAAACTGGTTTTCGGCATCCTGCAGCGGCCATTCCATGGTGCACATTCCTAGCTAGACAGTCTAGCTATGTTCTAAAGGGTGTCTTCGTCGAAGTGAAGTGATGGGCCGCTGACGTGCCGACGCCGCGACGACAGAAAGATCGCCGCCTGGAGCCGGGCTCTGAGGTGGCTGAGAGCCGCTTTGGCGCATCATTTTCGGGGTCCTGGGCGGCGAGATCGGGCATTCCTCTAATAAGAGAAAAACGAACGATAAGGCAACGTTATCGTTCGTTGTTATCCACCGACAGGTGCGGCGGTTTTGGGCCGACAGATGGTTATAAGCGCCGCGCTGGGTTAGGTTCGACCATGCCCTCGCGTGCACGAATCATCCCCGAGCCCCCGCCGACCTTCCCGCCCTTTCCGGGATGGGCACGGCAGATCGGACCATCCGAAGTGGTTGATGACGCGATGTTTTTTGCCGGCGCCGCGCTTGCTGCGATCCATCCGATCGCGCGCAGCGAGCACCCGCTCGGCCTGCTCTGGCGGCATCGCCTGTCGCTGGCCAACGCCGCTGTGCTCGCCCGCCATGGCGGGCGCACCGAAGACGAGGCGGCGTTGCGCGACGCCTGGTATCTGCGCCGCGAGATCGATGAGCTCGGTCCGGGCGGGCGCATCCTCAAGGCCTGGCGGTATCTCGGCGAGCGCGCTGCCATGGCACCTGATGATTGGATGATTTCCTTCTCGATCATGTTCGAGGTCGGCTTCAACGCCGCGCTCGAAGACGTCGTCACCGCCGCGGCGAAGCTGGCGGCAGGGAGGGGGAACGCCGTCGCGGCGGCGGCGGAAATTGCCGCAGCGAGCGTGCGCTTCATCCCGCACAGCGAGCCGCTGGCCCTGTGGCTGGCCGACGTCGTCCTCGCCCATCGCCTGAGATGGCCGCTGGCGGTCCCGCTGATCGCCGGCCAGATCAGCCGGGCCGATCTGCGGGCAGACCGGGCGGCATCGACGACGCCTGGCTGGCGGCCTGCGCCGAGGCCTATGCAGGCGCTGCCGCAGCCGCGACGCCGACGCGATGGTGGGGATCCTGATGATGGAAGATGCCCAGCCCGCCGGCGCCGGCAAGACGGCGAGCGATCGCAGCACACGGCGCCTGTTCGAGCGACTGGTGTCGCTCGGCGCGGTGCGCGAGCTCACCGGCCGGCCGACCTTCCGACTCTACGGTCTCTGACATGGGGCGGCGCGCGCGGCCGAAAGCGGATCTCGACACTGAATTGGCCGACCTGCCGCCGGAGCTGCGCTGGCGCGAATGGATGGGCCGGGTCGAGGCCGTCATCTTCGCCTCGCCCGAGCCGGTGACGCGCGAGGTCCTGACGCGCGTCGTTGGCCGCGGTTGCAACCTCGATCTCGTCATCGACGACATCCGCGACGAGCTGCGCGGCCGGCCTTACGAGCTCGTCTCCGTCGCGGGCGGCTGGCAGCACCGCGCCAGGAAAAACTTCGCCGAGGCGATCCGGGCTGCCGGCGGCGACAAGGCGTTGTCGCAGACCGAAGCGCTGATCCTCGCCTGCATCGCCTATTACCAGCCGATCAATCGCAGCGAATTGTCATCCTTCTTCGGCAAGGAGGTCAGCCGCGATACTATCGGGCGTCTGCGCGGATTGAGGTTCATCGCGAGCGGCGCGCGCAGCCCGCAACCCGGCGCGCCCTACACCTACGTGACGACCAGGGCCTTCCTGTCACACTTCGGCTTGGAGACGCTGCGCGATCTTCCGGATATGGAAGCGCTGGAGGACGCCGGCCTGCTCAGTAAAGATAAAGTGTTGGCGGGTGAGTTTCCGGATTCCCTGCCGGCACATGACGAAGACCAGGACGATGATGAAAAAGCTGCAGATTGGACAGAGACAGGCTAGCCGCATTTGCCAAATGTCGGCCACCGATCGGCTTGCTTTCATCGCAGAAGGGATTCCGATTATCCACGCCAGCGCGAGGGGATTTTGGTCCGCGTCTGCTGAACTGCGAGAAAAGCCGCGAGAAGCCGAGGTGCTTGCGGGATTCGCTAAAGAGGAGGCGGCGAAGATTCTCATCCTGCTCGATATCGTCCGCTACCCTGAGAAGCGGCTCGCCGGCAAGGTGAACAAATTGGTTGGCAGGTTTTACGGGCACCGCGAACGGCTGATTTACGCCCAGCTGTCCGACTGGTGGTCCATTGATGTCGCGGACCTCCGTAAAGCCGTCGAGCCGCTGCGCAAGGCCCATGATCTCGAAGGGACTATGGGCGAGTTCATCATGCCGAACTCCGCCATCTATCAGCGAGAGAGCAAGCTCTACGCGGACGTCGAGGCCTACGAGGATGGCACGCCGGTCTGGAATGCACCCCTCGTCCACCCAAGCGACTACCCGTCGCGCATGCCGTCCGTTGTGCAGGTTGTCGACGCGATGGCCGCCTGCGGAATATTCACGGTAGAGGGGATTCAAGCCACATCAGAGGTTTGGGGGCAGCTTGAGTTTCAGGAAAAGGAGACGCTGCAAGACGCGGAACGTCTAACCGAGCAACTTGTGGCTCGACTGATTGCCGAAAGTTTGCCGGACGAATCCGCGGCTCAGGATCATGTCAATACACTGTATCGGCACTGGCCATTGCCGATGTACAATGTCGACCTCGATCCGATCCCTGTATCTCTCGAAGACCTGAAGGCCGAGCAGGAGCGCCTCTATTGGGCAGAGGTCGGCGACCCTCGATGACGCTGACGATTTGGGCGGTCAATCCGATATCAGCGTGAGTTTGCGAGGTTGCGCGGGCAGGCATTCGCATGGGACGCCTTCGTTGGTGTGCCCATGTTCGTCGGCGGCGACCACTACCTAATGCTCTGAATTTACTTCCGCTTGGCGGCATAACGGACATCGCCGGACTTGCTGCTGGCCCGGCCCTGTCGCGAATGACCCCAAGCGGACTCAACGTGCTGACGGACCATCATCGCTTGGACGCCCGCCCCACGCGGGTTTGATCAGCGGGCAGGTCGGTCGGCGCGCTTTCCGTATTTCGTTGAAATCGTCAGGCGTTTCTCCGCAACTTCCGATATTGTGATGTCGCAATTAGCGGTTAGCTTGGTGCTGGACGGTGAGGAACGATAAACAGTCCGCGGAGAGAAATGATGCGTGCCGGACGTCTGCTTGCAGGCCTGCTTATCGTCGCGCTTGTCGCTGTCGCTGCCAGCTGGGGTACCTACAGGCGCGACTACGTCATTCACGAGCGAGCGGCGGCGGACTGGGTAGCTCTGACGCTTACCGATCAAACGCTCGCCCAGACGCATCAGCCGCAAGATGCCGACACAGCGGTATTTTTCTCAAATGCAGTCATCGACAAGGCGCTCAAGCAACTCGCCGGCACGACGATCAGTCCAATCAAATCCAAACTCGGCGATCTGGTGGTTACGGTGGAAAATGCGCGAGTCCAGCCCGGCCTTGGGCTCACGGGAGCTATCGTCGACATAAAGGTCGCAAGCACACAGCGCGGTCGCGCGGTGAATCTGAGACTGGAAGGTAATATTTCGTTTCGCGGCATTGCGCCCCAAGCCGACGACAGGCCGGCTGCGACGGCGGAATTCGCAGTTGGCGTCACGAAGGCGGAGCCGCAGTTCAATTGGGGTTTCCTCGACATTCGTGGCCGGAATTTCCTATCGGAGGCGATCTCTTCCGGCCTGATGATCGCTCTCGACAATCATCTTACCGTCGCGGTCCCGTTCGAAGACCGCATCAGCTTCAACACAGGGTTCAAAAGCGATACGACCATCAAGGCCCCCGACGGTACCGTTGTGCTCAGTGTGAGCTTGCCCGGCAAAGTCCTGGAGCAGCGCTTCTCGTTTTCTGCGCCCGTGTTTCTACACTCGGGTGTATGGCTTCTGGCCGCCACCTCAGCCCCCGGTCAGGCTCCCGTGACCCCGCCTGCCGTTCCTGATCTTCAGCCTGCAGAACTTGAAACACGGATCGCTACGTTGCGGGAGCAGGTCTCAGGCGCAACCAAAGACTGGGAGCAAAAAAGCGATTTCGCCTTTTTCCTTAGCGGAAAGGCTTTGGTTGGTTTTATCAGTAAACTGAGCACGCTCCCCCAAGTGAACCGGACTGTCGTTGTCCACTCAACCAGCGTAACGGGGCACCTCGTGGACAACGAGACCATCCTGCTCGAACTGCCCGATGCCACCGATATCAATGCGACGATGAACGTCGGGCCGCCGAGTGCGGTGTGGATGCCAGGCAAAGGTGTGGCGCTTGCTACCGATTTGCGCATGGATTTGCACGCCAAGGTTCACGCGCATGTCAAACCAGTGGTGAACATGGGGACCGTCCTCGGGTTGGAGGGAGGAACCGGAAAGCATGTAGCGGGCACGGTCGAGCTGACTAACAAGAACGTGGACGGGCATCCAGTTCTGTCACTCGGCGCTACGATGCCTTGCGATACGTTGACTGCGGACGTGACCACGGATGGACGACTCGAGATGGGGCCTGTCAAAGTCGATCTCGTCAAAGTTGGAGTGCGATGGACTATGCCGGTCCCGCCGACACTCGGCGAACCCAATCTCGTTATGGACGATCTCCCTCGCCGTGCCGGTCTCAGAAGTCCGAAGCCGGACGACCATGGCATCACGGTCACTCCGGCCCACAAGGCGATCGAATATGTGGTCCATCTAACGGACGCGACGGCCACCCAAAACGGCTACATCGTGAGTGCCAAGCTCGACATGAACTCGGTCGACAAGGCAGAGCTGCCGCCGGAAATCATAACTCAACGTCGCGTACTGGCTGACAGCGTCAAGGCAGCAGCACGCGCAGCCTCAG
>NZ_JACMYO010000169.1 GCF_020889685.1 Bradyrhizobium oropedii | reverse complement strand
CCACCGTTGCTGATTGTTGCACCGGGCTGTGGCCACAGCCTGTTCCAACAACCTCGATCGGTGGCTATGGGTCCCGGGTCGCGCGGAGCCTGTCATCGGGCGGCGCTACGCGCCGACCCGTTGGCTTGCCCGGGACGACAGTCCTTATGCGGCGGCTTCGATCTCCACCACGATCTTCCCCGTCGTCACCTGTTCGCCCTCGGCGACGTCGATCGACGACACCGTGCCCGCGACACCGGCGGTGTGGACATGCTCCATCTTCATCGCCTCCAGCGTCATCACCGGCTGGCCGGCCGCAACCTTGTCGCCGGCCTTGACCAGCACCGCAACGATCCGGCCGTTCATGGCGGCACGGACCTTGCCGTCACCACCGGCGGCCGTCGCGCTCTCGGGCGGCGCGAGCGTGAGATCGCGGGCCGACAGCGTGACGCCGCGATGCAGGATGTGCAGCCGGTCGCCATCGCGCAGGAACCTGGCCTGCTCCATCAGGCCGTCGTGATGGAAGCGGATGCTGTCCAGGCCGAGCTCGTCGATCACGAAGCTGAAGCGATCGCCGTTACGGGTCGCGAGGTAGCTGCCGTCGCGCTCGCGGACGATCTCGATCTCCTGCACGCCGTGGCCGAGGTCGATCCGCAGACCGAGCGGGAATGTCGCGGACAGTGACCGGCCGCGCTGCCATGGCGGCGCATGGGGATGCGTGACGTAGAGCAGCAGCGCTGCAAGCGCGATGTCGCTGCCGCGATCGGGCCGCGGCGCCAGCAGCACGTCGCGGTTACTGCCGATGAAAGCCGTGGTCGCTTCGCCCTTGGCGAAGACCGGATGACGCAGGCAATCGATCAGGAAACCCTGATTGGTGATGACGCCGAAGGCCGTGACCTGCTCCAGGGCGCAGATCAGCTTGCCGCGCGCCTCGTCGCGGGTCGCGCCGTGGCTGATGACCTTCGCGATCATCGAATCATAGAACGGCGGAATCTCGGAGCCGGACTGCAGCGCATGCTCGACCCGGATGCCATCCGGCATCTGCCACCGCGCCATCGTACCGGATTGCGGCATGAAGTCATGCCCGGCATCCTCCGAGCAGAGCCGCACCTCGATGGCATGACCGGAGAAGGTGATGTCCTCCTGCCGCAAGCCGAGCGGCTCACCCCGCGCGACACGCAGCTGCAATTCGACCAGATCGAGCCCGGTGATCGCCTCGGTGACGGGATGCTCGACCTGGAGCCGTGTGTTCATCTCCATGAAGTAGAAATTGCCGGCGCGATCAAGCAGGAACTCCAGCGTGCCGGCGCCCTCGTAACCGATCGCCTTGACCGCTTGCACCGCGACCGCGCCCATCCGCGCGCGCAGCTCCGGCGTCACCGCGGGCGACGGCGCCTCCTCGATCAGCTTCTGGTGCCGCCGCTGCACCGAGCAGTCGCGCTCGCCGAGATGGATCGCGTTGCCATGGCGGTCGCCGAACACCTGGATCTCGATGTGGCGGGGATCGACGATCGCGCGCTCCAAAATCACGGTGGGGTCGCCGAACGCGCCCTGTGCTTCCGATCGCGCGCTGCGCAGCGCATCCGGAAACGCCGCTGCATCTGCAACCAGCCGCATGCCGCGGCCGCCGCCGCCGGCGACCGCCTTGATCATTACCGGAAAGCCAATTGTCTTGGCCTCCGCCAGCATGACGGCATCGCTCTGGTCGGCGCCTTGATAGCCGGGCACACAGGGCACGCCGGCCTTCTGCATGATGTCCTTGGCGCCGGCCTTGTTGCCCATCACAAGGATCGCTTCCGGCGACGGGCCGATGAACACGAGACCCGCATCGCGGCACGCCCGCGCGAAATCCTCGTTCTCGGCGAGAAAGCCATAGCCGGGATGCACCGCGCCGGCGCCGCTCGCTTTCGCTGCGGCGATGATCGCGTCGATCTTCAGATAGGATTGCGCCGGCACCGCCCCGCCGATCCGCACCGCCTGGTCCGCTTCGCGCACATGCAGCGCGTCGCGGTCGGCGTCCGAATAGACGGCGACGACGCCATAGCCGAGCCGCCGCGCCGAGCGCATGATGCGCAGCGCGATCTCGCCGCGGTTGGCGATCAGCACCTTGAAGAACGGCGTCCGCGTCACGATGGTACCACTCATGGCCGCGCCACCGAGAACTGCATGCGTTGCGGGCTACGTGCCTCGGCCTCGCGGCAGATCGAAAGCACCTCTGACAGCACCGTTCGCGTATCGCGCGGATCGATCACGCCGTCGTCGAGCACGCGGGCGCTGGTCGAGAACACGTCCATCTGACTGTCGAACACGCCGGTGATCTGCGCCTTCATCGCGTCCAGCTTCTCCTTCTCGATCGGCTTGCCGCGCCGCGCGGCGGCGGCTTCGGTAACGATCGCCATGGTTTCGGCGGCCTGCTCGCCGCCCATCACGGCGGTCTTGGCATTCGGCCAGGAGAAGCAGAAGCGCGGATGGAAGCCGCGGCCGCACATGCCGTAATTGCCGGCGCCGAACGACGCTCCGCAATACAGCGTGATCTGCGGCACCGTCGCCGACGTCACTGCCTGGATCATCTTCGAGCCGTGCTTGATCATGCCGGCCTCTTCATAGGCCTTGCCCACCATGTAGCCGGTGGTGTTGTTCATGTAGAGAATCGGCGTACGCGACTGGCAGCAGGCCTGGATGAAATGCGTCGCCTTGTTGGCGCCGGGTACATCGAGCGGGCCGTTGTTGGTGATGATGCCGATTGCCTGCCCCTCGATCCGGGCATGGCCGCAGACCGTCGCCGGGCCGTAATTGGCGCCGAACTCGGTGAAGTCGGAATCGTCGATGAAGCGCGCGATCGCCTGGCGCATGTCGACGGGACGCTTGTGGTCCATCGGCATGATGCCGAGCAGCTCTTCGGCGTCATAGCGCGGCGGCTTGAACGCGGCGGGTTCGGGTGCCGGACGATCCCGAGGACGATCCCATGGCAGCTTGGCCATGATGTCGCGCGCGATGCGCAGTGCATCGCGGTCGTCTTCGGCAAGATAATCGCCGAGGCCGGAGACCTGGGTGTGCATCTCAGCGCCGCCGAGCTCCTCCTCGGTCGCGATCTCGCCGGTGGCGGCCTTGAGCAGAGGCGGCCCGGCGAGGAAGGCGCGGGTACGGCCGCGCACCATCACGATATAGTCGGAGAGGCCGGTCTGGTAGGCGCCGCCCGCGGTCGAGGAGCCGTGGGTGACGGTGACGACCGGAAGCCCCGCCGCCGAGAGCCGCGCCAGGTTGCGGAAGATATTGCCGCCGCGAACGAAGTCCTCGACCCGGTAGCGCAGCAGATTGGCGCCGGCGCTTTCGACCAGTTGCACATAGGGCAGCTTGTTCTCCAGCGCGAGCTCCTGCACCCGCAGCGTCTTGTCGAGGCCGTAGGGCTGCAACGCACCGGCGTCGATGCCGGCATCATTGGCGCTGACCATGCAGCGGATGCCAGAGACGAAGCCAATGCCGGCGACCAGTCCGCCGCCGGGCACGCTCTTGTCCGCATCCGGCATGTCGAACATGTAGCCGGCGAGCGTCGACAGTTCGAGGAACGGCGAGCCGGGATCGAGCACCAGCGCGACGCGCTCGCGAGGCAAGAGCTGGCCGCGCTTGTGGAAGCGGTCCTTTGCCGCGGCCGACGCCGCGCGCGTCCGTTCCTCCAGCCCCCGCATCCGGGCGATCAGCGCCAGCATGCCGTCGCGATTGCCCTGGAAGCCGGCGCTGCCGGTGGCGATGGCGTTCTCGATGATGGCCATGTATTTAGCTCCCCCCGTCATTCCGGGATGCGCCGAAGGCGCAGGCCTCAGATGCGCAATGCGCATCGGCGAATCCATACTCACGATCGTGGTTATGGATTCCGGGCTCGCGCTGCGCGCGCCCCGGAATGACGAAACTGAATAGGCGGCCCATCACGCGCTCTTCTCCACAAAATACTCACTGTATTGCTGCCGCAGCTCGACCTTGCGCAGCTTGCCGGTCGCGGTCATCGGCATCTCCTCGAGGATACGCACCAGCTTCGGCACCTGGAAGCCGCCGAGATGCTTTCGGCAATGCGCCTCGATGCCGGCCTCGTCAGCCACCGCGCCGGGCTTCAGCTTGACGAAGGCGGAGACCGCTTCGCCCCATTGCGGATGCGGCAGGCCGACCACGGCGGCGTTTTGCACCGCCGGATGCGCCAGCAACGCCTCCTCGATCTTGACGGAGGCGACGTTCTCGCCGCCCGACTTGATCATGTCTTTCTTGCGATCGAGGAACAGCACCTCGCCATTGGCGTCGATCAAAGCGAGATCGCCGGTATGATGCCAGCCGAACTTGCGCGCTTCCTCGGTGGACTTCGGGTCCTTGTAATAACCCATCATCACGTTGGGGCCGCGGTGCACCAGCTCGCCGATTTCACCGCGCGGCAGCAGATTGCCGTTGTCGTCCATGATTGCGGTCTCGTTGACAACAAGCGACTCGCCCCAGTAATTGCCGAAGCGATCGAGCTGCACCTCCGGCCGCGACATCGTCGTCGCCGGATACATCTCGGTCTGGCCGCTGGTCAGCACGAAGTTCGGACACATGTCGGCCATCGCGCGCTCGAGCAGCGGCTTGCCCATCGGCGCCATGGTGTAGATGCAGCAGCGCAGGCCCGACAGATCATATTCGCGCCGGCGCGGATGATCGAGGATCGCCTGATACATCAGCGACAGGCCGACGAACACCGTGAGCCGGTCGCGGACGATCGCCTCCATGCAGACCACCGGATCGAAACCGCGCATGAGCGCCATACGGCCGCCGACGGAGAGATAGCTGAGCAGCAGCACATGGCCGGCGCAGTGGAACAGCGGAAACTGGCCGGTGATCCCGTCATCGCGTGAGAGCTGCATCTCGATGCAGTTGCTCATCACGGCCATGACCACCGCGAGGTGGCAATGCATCGCGCCCTTCGGCCGTGACGTCGTGCCTGAGGTGTAGATGATCATCGCGAGATCGCGGTCGTTGATCTCGATCTCGGGCTCGATGTCGGATTGTCTCTTCAGCAGGCTGTTGAATTCCTGCAACCCGGTCTTGCCGGCATTTCCGGTCAGGTCGATCGCTATCATCTCCATGCCGCGCGCTTCCAGCGCAGCGCGCCGGTCAGCCTGGGCGTGGAGGTTGTCGTCAATGATGGCAAAGCGCGCCTCGGCATGGCCGAGGATGTAGTCCATGTCCGGCGGCCCGAGCATGGTGTTGATCGGCACCCAGACCAGGCCGGCTCGGTGGATGCCGAACAGCGCTTTGACGAACTCGACCGAGTTGTTGCAGATCGTCGCAATCTTCTCGCCCGGCTTCAGCCCGCGCTGCACCAGGCAATTGGCGAAGCGGTTGGCGTCGCGCTCAAGCTCGGTGAAGGTGACTTGCCTGCCGCCATCGGTCAACGCGACGCGGTCCGGAAATCGCCGCGCGGCGCGCTTCAGCAGGTCGCCGATCGCGACCCGCCCGATGCGGCCCGGGCCGGTGACGCCGCCGGTTGCTGCGAGATTGTCCATGCCTTGCTCCTCACTCGCTGTCATTCCGGGGCAGCCCGAAGGGCTGAGCCCGGAATCCATGGCGCCACAGGATATGCGGCCTGATGGATTCCGGGCTCGCGCTACGCGCGCCCCGGAATGACGATCAGTGCCTGACCCCGAAAATCTGCCTCGCCTCGGCGGGGCTCGCGATCTCGCGGCCGGCGCGGCGCGCGCAGGCGGCGAGCCCTTCGACGAGCTGCCCGTTCGACGTCACCTTGGTGCCGTCGCCGAGATAGAACGTATCCTCGAGCCCGCTGCGCAGATGGCCGCCGAGGTCGGCGGCACGCTGGTGCAGCGGCCATATCTCGGCGCGGCCGATCGCGGTGACCTGCCAATGCGCGTCCGGCGCCTTGAGCTTCAGGAGGATCGGCAAAAGCTCCGGATCGGCCGGCATGCCCGAGGCGACGCCCATCACGAAATTGTATTCGAGCGGGCCGGAATACATGCCGGTCTGCCGGTACATCCCGACGCAACGCACGATGCCGACATCGAAGCACTCGAATTCGGGAATGGTGCCGGCGACCTTCATGACGTCGAGATAGTCCTGCACCTTCTCGACCGCGTTATCGAACATCATCGGCGGCCAGGCCCAGGTGTTGTCGGCCTTGACCTTCAGATAATTCAGCGAGCCGGCGTTGCAGGCGGCAATCTCGGGTTTTGTCTCGCGCACGCAGTCGAGCGCACCCTGGTAGTTCGGCCCGGAGGTACCGGTGGTGTGGTTGATGATCACGCCGGGGCAAGCCTCGCGGATCGCCTGCTGGATCTCCTTGCTGACGCCGACCTCCCACGACGGCAGGTGGCCCTTGTTCGGCGCCTGCTGGCGCAGATGGATGTGCATGATGCTGGCGCCGGCGTTGAAGGCGGCCTTGGCCTCGCGCGCCATCTCTTCCGGCGTCACCGGAACATTGTGCTGCTTTGGGTCGGTAAGCACGCCGTTCAGCGCGCAGGTGATGACGGCCTTGTCGCTCATGGGTCTCTTGTCCGCTTTGCAGCGCACATGCGCTGCTGATTTTCCCATGATGAGAAATTTGCCTTCGCGCCATCTTGCGTTGACTGGCTAAGTGGATGCGCCCGCGCTGTAAATCGCCGCCAGCCGGTTAACACAAGACGCGGAACGCGCCTGACGCATAGGCTCTGCTTCAAGCAGAAGCGGCGCAACAAGCCGGCATCACGGGGAGAACGTCATGGTCTCGATCAACCGGCGCACATGGCTCACCGGCGCGACGGGCGCAGGGCTTGCCGCAGTCGCGGGCCTCCGGCCTTCGCTGGCCGAAGATACACCCGGCGTCACCGCGACCGAGATCCGGATCGGCAGCACGACCTCGCTCAGCGGCCCGGTGTCGGCGCTCGGCGTGCAGGCGCGCTGCCAGGAAGCCTATTTCAAGATGCTGAACGAGCAGGGCGGCATCGCCGGCCGGCAGATCAAGTACATCTATTACGACGACGCGTTCAATCCGGCGAAGACGGTCGAGCAGGTGCGCCGCCTGATCGAGAGCGACAATGTCGCCTTCCTGTTCAACATGCTCGGCACCGCGCCGAACTCGTCGGTCGTCAAATACATCAATGCCGCCAAGGTGCCGCATCTGTTCCTGTCGGTGAACGGCGACAAATGGGGCGACTACAAGTCCTATCCCTGGACCATGGGCTTTGCGCCCAGCGCGCGGACCGAGGCCCAGGTGTTCGTCAAATATGCGCTGAGCCAGCACAAGGACGCGAAGATCGCGGTGCTCTACCAGAACGACGACCTCGGCAAGGACTTCGTCGCCGGTACCAAGGATGTGCTCGGCGAGCGGTTCGCGACATACGCCGTGGTGGCTTCGCACGAGGTCACCGATCCCACGATCGATTCCCAGATCGTCAGCCTGCGCGGCGCCAATCCCGATGTGCTGATCTCGGGCACCACGGCAAAGTTCTGCGCGCAGTCGATCCGCAAGATCTATGAGCTCGGCTGGAAGCCGATGCATTTCATTGCCAGCGGCGCAGCGTCGCTATCCTCGACCATCGTCCCCGTCGGCCTCGACAAGGCGCAGGGCACGATCTCGTCGGCCTATATCAAGGACGTTGCCGACCCGGCCTGGGCCAATGACCAAGGCGTGAAGGATTTCCTCGCCTTCATGGAAAAATACTTCCCCGACGGCAATCCGAAGGAAGGCTACAACCTTTACGCCTATATGGTGGCGAACGTGCTCAAGATCGTGCTCGAGCAATGCAACGGCAATTTCACCCGCGACAACATCATGGCGCAGGCGAACAACCTGAAGGACGTTTATGTCCCGACGCTGCTGCCCGGCATCAAGGTCAACACCAGCCCGACCAATCACCACCCGCTGCAACAGCTTCAGCTGCAACGGATCGAAGGCTCCGGCTGGTTGCGATTCGGCGAGGTGATCCAGGGCGCGAATCTCTGACTGTCGTCCCGGGCAAGCGAAGCGCGACCCGGGACCCAACCACGTATGGGGGTTATTCGAGCGCGCTAGAGCCACAGCCGTCTCAATTGCAGAGATCAGTGGTTATGGGTCCCGGCTTTCGCCGGGACGACAGCGGAGCTACGTCAGCGCGCGCTCTTGCCCCGTCCGGTAGATCGCAAGATCGCGCGAGCCGGAGAAGATCGCGCGCGGCTTCAGGCCATAGAAGCGGCGGATCGAATGGCTGAAATGCGTGCTGTCGGGATAGCCGATGTCCTGCGCGAGATGCGCGAGGTTGATGTCCTGGTTGGCGAAGTGCAGCAGATGCCGCGCGCGCTTCCAGGCGCGGAAGGAGCGGAAGGAGATCCCGGTCTCCTCCTTGAACAGGTGCAGGAAGCGCGACGGCGACAGCCCGGCCTCGGCCGCACAGCCGGCCGCGGTCACCGGCTCGCCGGAAAACTGCCCGATGCGCCCGATCGCGCGTACGACGCGCGGATCGAGCACGCGCTGCGGCAGGGCATCGCCGAAGCACATGGTGTCGAACTCGGCATTCGCGATCGCGTCGCGATGCTGCATCTCGCCGAGCGTCGCATAGGCGTTGCGAATCCGGTTGGCGAACAGATGAGAGTCCGGTCCTTGCAGGCGACGGGCGACGGCTTCCAGCGTGCCATCGGGCACGCTCTCCGGCTCGATCGCAACACAGATCGCCGAGCGATATTCGCTGGTGATGGTGTGGCGCAGGTTCGGCATCGTCACCGCGAGCTCGCCATGGGATTCGCGGCCCTCGCTGGTCGACAGCTGCAACCCGTCGCGGATCGCAACATAGACATGGAATGCGCCGGGACAGCGCTCGCGCGGACGCCCGAGCAGCCCGGCATAGAACACCCGTTCCGGCGTGATCAGCATCCGGTGGCCGGACTGCTGGCCGGACTTCTGGCACTTCGCGTCCACGATCGCGTCCATGGCGGTTCCTCCTCGCGCGGCTCTTTGGGCCGCTGCGGCTCACCTACCATAGCGCAAATTCGCAACCTGTCACCGACGCCAAATGTCGTCATTCCGGGGCGCATCGAAGATGCGAGCCTCAGATGCGCCCAGGCGCATCGGGGAATCTCGAGATTCCGGGTTCGATGCTGACGCATCGCCCCGGAATGACAGAAAAGTTACGGCCGCGCCCGCGGCGCAACGTTCTGTTCCAACCCGGCTTTTTGTTCCGCCGCCACTGCGCGCTTGTAACCTTCGCGCTGCTGCAGCCGCGCCCAATAGGCCGCGACATTCGGCCCGAAATCCTTGGAAAGGCCGATATTGCCGGCGAGCCGCAGCGCATAACCATTTGTAATGTCCGCAGCGGTGAAGCGTTCCGCGCAGAGGAATTCCGATTTCGCGGCGGCGGCTTCGACCGCGCGCAGGCGGCCCAGGAACCATTTTGCATAGTCGCCCGACACTTGCGGGTTGCGCCGCTCCTCCGGCTCCAGTTGGCTGTAGCGGAGCACCAATGTCTGCGGAAAGGTCAGCGTTGCATCCGAAAAATACATCCAGTTCAGGAACGCGCCATAGGCCGGCTCGTCGACGCTGACGACCAGGGGCGACGGGCCGTATTTTGTGCCGAGATAATGGCAGATGCCGGAGGACTCCGTCATCTTGGTCTCGCCGTCGACCATGAACGGGATGGTGCCGAGCGGGTTGACGCCGAGATATTCCTTGGCGAACACGCGCGGCGGGAACGGCAGCATCTTCAGCTCATAGGGCAGCCCGAGCTCCTCCAGCATCCACAGCGGACGGAACGAGCGCGCGGCGTCGCAGTGATAGAGCGTGATCATCAGGCGTTTCCCTTTTGCTTCATACCGGGCAGCGTACCCATCATCTTGCACAATACCATGAGCATCACCTCGTCGGCGCCGCCGCCGATCGAGGTCAGGCGGCTGTCGCGATAGGCGCGGCTGACCGGCGTCTCGTTGGTGAAACCCATGCCGCCCCAATATTGCAGGCAGGCATCGGTGAGCTCGCGGCCGAGCCGGCCGGCCTTCAGCTTGGCCATGGTCGCAAGCCGGGTGACGTCCTCACCCGCCACCAGCGCCTCGCCGGCGCGATAGATCAGCGAGCGCAACAGCTCGACCTCGGTCTGCATCTCCGCCAGCTTGAAGTGCACCACCTGGTTGTCGAGGATCGAGCCGCCGAACGCCTTGCGGTTGCGGGTGTAGTCGATGGTCGCGTTGATGATGAACTCGTGCGCCTTCAGGCAGGCCGCCGCGCCCCACAGCCGCTCCTCCTGAAACTGGATCATCTGGTAGGTGAAGCCCTGGCCTTCCTCGCCGATCCGGTTACGCTTGGGCACCCGGACATTGTCGAAGAAGATCTGCGCGGTGTCGGAGGAGCGCATGCCGAGCTTGTCGAGCTTGCGCGCGACCTGGACACCCTTGGTTTTCATCGGCACGCAGATCAACGACTTGTTGCGATGGACCGGACCGTCGCTGGTGTTGGCCAGCAGGCAGATCCAGTCGGCCTGGGTGCCGTTGGTGATCCACATCTTGCCGCCATTGATGACGTAATCGTCGCCGTCGGGTCGCGCATGGGTCTTGATCGAGGCAACGTCGGAGCCGGCGCCGGGCTCGGAGACGCCGATGCAGGCGACCTGGTCGCCGGCAATTGCTGGCGACAGGAACTCGCGGCGCACTTCGTCGGAGCCGAACCGCGCCAGCGCCGGCGTCGCCATATCGGTCTGCACCCCGATCGCCATCGGCACGCCGCCGCAGGTGATGGCCCCGAGCTCCTCGGCCATCATCAGCGCGTAGGAATAATCCAGCCCCTGGCCGCCGAACTCGACCGGCTTGTTGAGACCGAGGAAGCCGAGACTGCCGAGCTTCTTGAACAACTTATGCGCCGGGAAGATGTCGGCCTTCTCCCATTCGTCGACATGGGGATTGATCTCGGCCGCGATGAACTTTTGCAGTGCGCGGCGTGGTTCGTCGTGGTCGGCGGTGAAGAGCATTGTTCTATCCTTCGTCATTCTGGGGCGCGCGGAGCGCGAGCCCGGAATCCATTTCGCATCGAATCTGCTGCCCGATGGATTCCGGGCTCTCGCTTCGCGAGCCCCGGAATGACGGCTGTGAGTGAGAAGCATTCAAAGCCCCATCTGCCTTGACGCGAGATCCTTCATGATCTCCTCGGTGCCGCCGCCGATGGCGTTGACCTTGACCTCGCGATAGATGCGCTCGACCTTGACACCGCGCATGAAGCCGGCGCCGCCGAAGATCTGCACCGCCTCGGAGGCGCAATGCGCCATGGTCTGCGTCGCCTGGTTCTTCATCATGCAGATCTCGGCGACCGGGCTTTCGCCCTGGCCGAGCCGCCACGCCAGCATTTCCAGCATCGCCTGCGAGGCCGCGACCTTCTGCGCCATGTCGACGATCTTGTGCCGGATCACCTGGTGTTGCGCGATCGGCTTGCCGAAGGTCTTGCGCTCCTTGGCGTAGGCGACCGCCTCGTCGAGGCAGACCCGCGCATAGGCGGTGCAGCTTGCCGCCATGCCCATGCGCTCGCTGTTGAAGTTGTACATGATCTGCTTGAAGCCCTGGCCCTCCTCGCCGATCAAATTCTCGACCGGCACGCGGCATTCGTCGAAATGAAGGGTCGCGGTATCGGACGCCCACCAACCCATCTTCTTCAGCTTGGTACGAGACAGGCCGGGCGTATTGCCCTCGATCAGCAGCAGGCTGACGCCGCCGGGGCCTTCGCCACCGGTGCGCACCGCAACCGTCAGATAGTCGGCGCGCATGCCCGAGGTGATGAAGGTCTTCTCGCCGGAGACGACGTAATGGTCGCCGTCGCGCCGCCCCTTGGTGCGGAGGTTCGCGACGTCCGAGCCGCCGCTGGGCTCGGTGATCGCGAGCGCTGAGATCTTCTTGCCGGCGAGCACCTCCGGCAGCACCCGCGCCCTGACCTCGGGCCGGGCGGCGCGGGCGATCGGCGGCGAGCCAATGCTATGGCTCATCAGGCTCGCGGAGACGCCGCCGGCACCGGCGCGCGCCAGCTCCTGCGAGGCCACGATCTTCATGAACTGGTCGGCGGCGATCCCGCCATATTCCTCGGGGAAACCGAGGCCGAGCAGCCCGATCTCGGCCGCCTTGACATAGAGCGCACGGGGAAACTCGCCCTCCTCGTCCCATTGATGGGCATAAGGCTCGATTTCCCTGGCCACAAAGCGCCGCATCACCTCGCGAAAGGCCTCATGCTCGCTGGTGTAGAACGGGTTTGCCATCCGCGTGCTCCAATGATTCTCGCGCCCGACGATGTCCGGATTTCGCCCGGTTCACTTGCGTCGAGTGGCTGTCGGCCGGACCGGCGTTCCATCCGGCGCCCGCCAGCCAGTAAACGCAAGACAGTATCCCGATACGCCCCCTCCACTGCCAATTCATGGCATCAATCGAGCCAGGAACAGGCGGCGCAAGACTACCGTTCCAGAGGAGGGAAATGTGCCGGTTCGTTACTACGACTGGATCGCGCATCATCGCCGGCGCACGCCGGACAAGATGGCGCTTGTCGATCTCGCGAGCGGACGCCGCTTTGGCTATGCGGAGCTCGACGACCGCGTGTCGCGGCTTGCCACCTGGCTGCGCGACGGGCTGAAGGTTGCCCGCGGCGACCGCGTCGCGGTGCTGGCGCTGAACACCACAGATACGATGGAAGTACAGTTCGCCTGCTTCCGGATCGGCGCGATCTTCCTGCCGCTCAACACCCGCCTCACCGTCCCTGAATTGCGCTACATCACCGGCGACGCCGCGCCCAAGGTGATGATCCATGACGACGAGCTCGCCGAGACGGCGCTTGCGGTCGCAAAACTCTGCGATGTCGCTTCCACCGTGCGGCTCGGCCCGGGTGGGGCCTATGAGGCCGGCATCGCGGCGGCCAAACCGCTCGAACGGTTCGAGGAGGTCATGCTCGATGACATCTCGACCATCATGTACACCTCGGGCACCACGGGCCAGCCGAAGGGCGCGATCATCACGCACGGGATGACGTTCTGGAATTGCGTCAATCTCGGCGGCCCCGCCTACATCTCGCCGGCCTCGGTGCTGCTGACGGTGCTGCCGCTGTTCCACACCGGCGGGCTGAATTGCTACACCAACCCGGTGCTGCATGCCGGCGGCACCGTGCTGATCATGCGCGCGTTTGATCCCGGCGAGGCGCTGAAGCTGATCGGCGATCCCGCGCAGGGCATCAACGTGTTCTTCGGCGTGCCCGCAATCTATCAGTTCATGGCGCAGCATCCGAGCTTCGCGTCAGCGGATTTCAGCCGCCTGATGATCGGCGGCGTCGGCGGCGCACCGATGCCGGTGCCGCTGCTCAAGACCTGGGAGGCGCGCGGCGTCGCGCTGCAACAGGGCTACGGCATGACCGAGACCTCGCCGGCGGTGATGGTGCTCGACCGCGAGGATGCGGCGCGCAAGGCCGGCTCATCCGGCAAGCCGGTGCTGCACACCGAGGTTCGGATCGTGCGGCCCGACGGCAGCGATGCCGCGGTCGGCGAGCTCGGCGAACTCTGGGTCAAGGGGCCGAACATCACGCCGGGCTACTGGAACCGGCCGGACGCCAATGCCTCGTCCTTCACTGACGGCTGGCTGCACACCGGCGACGCCACGCGGATCGACGAGGAAGGCTTCTACTACATCGTCGACCGCTGGAAGGACATGTACATCTCCGGCGGCGAAAACGTCTATCCGGCCGAGATCGAGAGCGTGCTGCATCAATTGACAGCAGTGGCCGAGGCCGCGGTCATCGGCATCCCGAACGAGCAATGGGGCGAGGTCGGGATGGCCGTGATCGCCGTGAAGCCGGGCCATTCGCTGACGCCGGCCGAAATCCATGCGCATTGCCTGGCCAATCTGGCGCGGTTCAAGTGTCCGCGCCTGATCGAATTCATCGATGCCCTGCCGCGGAATGCGACAGGCAAAATCCATAAACCGACGCTGCGGCAGCAATACAGCCAGCCGAAGCCAACTGATACTGCCGCATGATCCCGGGACGCGCGTCGCGTCTCCGTGGCCATGTCGAGAGTTGCCCGTAACCGTCTGCCGGGACCGGCTGCGGGTTCGTTGCGTCAAGTCCCCAACCAAAGTAGATCGAGGAAATTGCCTTTATGAAAACCACAAGATTGTCGCTGCTGGCAGCCGCCACGGCGCTCTGCCTGCTCTCCACCCAGGCCGCCTTTGCACAAAAGAAGTATGACACCGGCGCCTCCGATACCGAGATCAAGATCGGCAACGTCGAGGCCTATAGCGGTCCCGCCTCCGCCTACGGCGTCATCGGCAAGACCGAAGAAGCCTATTTCAAGATGATCAACGATCAAGGCGGCATCAACGGCCGCAAGATCAACTGGATCTCCTATGACGACGGCTACTCGCCGCCGAAGACCGTGGAGCAGATCCGCAAGCTGATCGAGAGCGACGAGGTCTTCCTGGTGTTCAACGCGCTGGGCACGCCGACCCAGACCGCGGTGCAGAAGTATCACAACGCCAAGAAGGTGCCGCAGCTCTTCCTCGCCACAGGCGCCAGCAAGTGGAACGATCCGAAGGATTTCCCGTGGACGATGGGCTTTCAGCCGAGCTACCGCGTCGAGGCGCGGATCTTCGGCAAGTACATCCTCAAGGCCAAGCCGGACGCCAAGGTCGCGATCTTCTATGCCAATGACGATTTCGGCAAGGACTACCTGGTCGGCCTCAAGGAGGTACTCGACAAATCGAGCGTCAAGATCGTCGCCGAGGAAAGCTACGAGACCACGGAGCCGTCGATCGATTCCCACATCGTCAAGCTCAAGGACACCGGCGCCGACGTGTTCGTCAACATCTCGACGCCGAAATTCGCAGCCCAAGCGATCAAGAAGATCGCCGAGCTCCAGTGGAAGCCGATGCAGGTGATGACCGACGTCTCGATCTCGATCGGCGCGGTCATGAAGCCCGCCGGGCTCGAGGCCAGCGAAGGCGTGCTGTCGGCCGGCTACCTGAAGGACGCGTCCGATCCGCAATGGAAGAACGACGAGGGCATGAAGAAGTTCATGGCCTTCGCCGAGAAGTACATGCCGGGCGCCAATCTGTCCGACGCCAACCTGGTCTATGGCTACGCCGCGGCGCAGACCATGGTGCAGGTGCTGAAGCAGGCCGGCGACAACCTGACGCGTGAGAACGTGATGAAGCAGGCCGCCAGCCTGAAGGACTTCACGCCCGACACGCTGATCCCCGGCATCCGGATCAACACCAGCGCGACCGACTTCGCTCCGGTCGAGCAGCTCAAGATGATGCAGTTCAAGAACGGCCAGTGGGAGCTGTTCGGCGACATCATCAGCGCCGAGACCGGCGGCTAGCGCCAGCCGCTCGACGAGCAACAATGCCGCGAAGCCGCCCCTCCGGGCGGCTTCGTTGCTCTACGGTTCGCAGGTGGCGGGCTCGCTGAACCCGAGGTAAGTCCGCTGGGTGGTCACCACTCTCTCACCGTCACCCTGAGGAGCGCGCCCTTGCGCGCGTCTCGAAGGGTCGACGGCCCCCGCTGGTGGCCGTGCATCCTTCGAGACGCGCGTGCCGCGCTCCTCAGGATGACGGAACTCGCATCCGATCCTGTCGACGCTATCCGGGCAGGAAGATCGCGAACGGCTCATCGATCGTGCGGCGCAGATGCTCGCGGTAGACAGCGAAGTTGGCATCATCGGCCGAGACCCGCCCAAGGCTCGGCTTGGGCACGTTCTTCACCGGCAGGAACGCGATCGGCGCCGCGACCGGGGTCAGCAGCGAGCCGCGGCCGGCGAGCAGCGTCGTGATGATGCCGTACATCTCGCCGGTGTTGCGCGGGCGCGAGACCGTGATCACGCGATGCTGGCCATGCCTGTTGGTGACGAGGTAGACGAAGCCCGATTCATTCGGCACAGCCACCTCGCCATACTGGGTGTAGTCGGCATCCTGCCGCTCGCCCTCGCGGAAGCCGAGTGATGACGCCGCCTCGTCCCAGGTGATCTCGGTCCGATATGCATAGAGCGCGCCTGGTTCGCCGAAGGATGGACGCACCGTGATGTAGGTGCCCTCGATCCGCGCCACTGCCCGGCGGGAATAGGATCCGAGACTGTCGGGCGCGATCCCGCCATTGGCCGGCGCGGCCACCGTGATCGCCTCCGGCAGCTTGCGTAAGGACACGCCGAGCGCCTGCTCCAGCCGCACCGTGGTCGCCAGCGTGAACGGGCGGTGGCCGCCGAGCACCTTCTCCAGTGTCGAGAGGCTCAGCTTCGCCTGCTCCGCCAGCGTCTGCCGCGAGATGCGGCGGCGCGCGATTTCCTCGCGGATGGTCTCCGCGACCTGCTGGCTCTGCTCGGCGGAAAGCTGCTTGTCCGGCGTCGACATCCTGTTCCTGCGCGGGTTCCCCATGAATCGGCGCAGTCTAGCAGACCGGACAATCCATCACAAAACCGCACAAGCCCGCCTCGGCCGCCGGCGGAGCGCGCCGGACGGCGGCCAATCATTGCCGATCATTCTGCTCGCGCCAAAACCGCCGCTCTCCATGATTGCGAAGCAGCGAAAGCCTCGCTCGGGAGTGACGAAAATGACGATTTACGATGCATGTGAGAGCAGCCCGCAGATCCGCCTGTCGCGCAGGATGCGCATTGCGCTGTTCTTCCTGGTGGAAGGCGTGGCCGCGCTGGTGATCGGCCTTGCGGCGCTGTTCCTGAGTTTCGATCCGGGGTGGTCGGCCGAACTGCCGCAACAGGCAGTGCTGCGGCCATCCGATGCGCGCTCCGGCTCGCTGCTGTTCAAGACCGACGACGGCTATGCCGACGCATTGAGGCTCGGCATCGACGTCGATCTCACGGTGTCGGGCCCGACCGTCCGCGCCCGCGTCACGCAGATCTTCCGCAACCCGACCAAGGACTGGGTGGAAGCGACCTATGTCTACCCTCTGCCGGCAGGCGGCGCGGTCGACACCCTGAAGATGGTGGTCGGCGACCGCATCGTGGTCGGCGACATCAAGGAGCGGCAGCAGGCCCGCGCCATCTACGAGCAGGCCAAGCAGAACGGCCAGAAGGCCGCACTCACCGAGCAGGAACGGCCCAACATCTTCACCAACTCGGTGGCCAATATCGGCCCCGGCGAAACCGTGCTGGTGCAGATCGAATATCAGGAACCGGTGCAGCAGAACGGCAACGAGTTCTCGCTGCGGGTGCCGATGGTGGTCGGCCCGCGCTACAATCCGCGTCCGTTGGTGCAGAGCGTCGATCTCCGCGCCGATGGCAGCGGCTGGGGCGCCACCACGACCGATCCGGTGACGGACCGCAATCGCATCTCCCCCGAAGTGCTCGATCCCGCCACCAACGCACCTATCAATCCGACCAACATCACCGTGCATCTCAACGCCGGCTTCCCGCTTGGCGGGGTGAAGAGCCATTTCCATCAGGTCAAGATCGAGAGCCCCGACAGCACCACGCGCATCGTCAAGCTCGCCGAAGGTCCGGTACCGGCCGATCGCGATTTCGACTTGACCTGGAAGCCGGCCGCCGAGAAGGCGCCGTCGGTCGGGCTGTTCCGCGAGCATGTCGGCAATTCCGACTATCTGCTGGCCTTCGTCACGCCGCCTTCGGTCGAGCAGGCGCAGCAGAAGCAGCTCGCCCGCGAGGTAATCTTCGTGATCGACAATTCCGGCTCGATGGGCGGCACCTCGATCATCCAGGCCAAAGCGAGCCTCCTCTACGCGCTCGGGCGCCTGCAGCCGACCGATCGCTTCAACGTGATCCGCTTCGACGACACCATGGACACGCTGTTCCCGACGCCGGTCGCGGCAAACAGCGCCAATATCGGCAACGCGACGTCGTTCGTCAGCGCAATACAGGCACGCGGCGGCACCGAGATGGTGCCGGCGATGCGCGCGGCACTCTCCGACACCAATCACGACGACGCCAACTCCGTTCGCCAGGTCGTGTTCCTGACCGACGGCGCGATCGGCAACGAGCAGCAATTGTTCGAGACCATCGGCGCGCTACGCGGCCGCTCGCGGGTCTTCATGGTCGGCATCGGCTCGGCCCCGAACACCTATCTCATGACGCGTGCCGCCGAACTCGGCCGCGGCACCTTCACCCATATCGGCTCGGTCGAGCAGGTCGACGAGCGCATGCGCGACCTGTTCGCCAAGCTGGAGAATCCCGCGGTGACCAGCCTCTCCGCGAGATTCTCCGACGCGGCCGCCGACCTGACACCGTCTGCACTGCCCGATATCTATCGCGACGAGTCGCTGGTGCTGGCCGCGAAGCTCGACAAGCTCGCCGGCTCGGTCGAGATCAAGGGCCGCATCGGCGACCGTCCGTGGAGCGTGACGCTGCCGCTGGCGAATGCCGCCGAGGGCAAGGGCCTGTCGAAACTGTGGGCACGCCGCAAGATCGCGGATGCCGAGGTCGCGCGCACCACCCGCCAGGAGAGCCCCGAGGATGCCGACAAGACCATCCTTGCGCTGGCGCTGGAGCATCAGCTCGTCACGCGACTGACCAGCCTCGTGGCGGTCGACAAGACGCCGAGCCGTCCCGAAGGCGAGCCGCTGAAGCTCTCCGAGCTGCCGCTCAACCTCCCCGCCGGCTGGGACTTTGCGAAGGTGTTCGGTGAGCGTCCGAGCCTGCCGGCTGCCCCCACCGGGCGTCGCGCTGACGCCGGCGATGGCAAGATGCACCTCGCTGCGCTGAAGCGGTCACCTGTCGCCACGCAACGTCCCGGCACCATCCAGCTGCCGAAGACCGCGACCGATGCCGAACTGAAGATGATCGCGGGCGTGATCCTGCTCACGGTCAGCCTCCTGCTTCTGGTGTTCAACCGGCGTCAGACGTCGCCCCAATGACGTCGGATGAAAGGAGGAGGTGCCCCCCGACCTCCTCCTTTCCAAGAGCGCGCGCG
>NZ_JACMYO010000168.1 GCF_020889685.1 Bradyrhizobium oropedii | reverse complement strand
CTCGGAGGCGGCGGGCGGCGAAGTAACCGGCGGCGGTGCGGCAGGCCCCGGACGCGGGAATGTCGGCGGCATCCCCGCCTCCCGCTTGGAGGCAACGCCGGTGGCAAGCGGCTTTGCGGTGTCGCCCGCGGACACGGTGACATTGCCGTCCGGCGTGATGCGCACTGACAGTTCCGCATCGACCAGATTGAGGCTCTCCGCCCGCAGTTGCCCCATCAGGAGCGCCGTTCCGGACAACCGCACTTCGGCTTTCGGCGCGCTTGCAACGACCGCGTGGTCGCGGTCGCGGACGATGATGTCGCGGATACGCACCGCGATCCTGACGCGGCCGGCGCGCTCGATCTGCGTTCCGCCGACCTCGACCGTGTTGCCGTGGCCGATATTTTCCTCGATCGCCGCGGCAAGCCAAGGCGTCGCCAGATCGAGATTGATCGGACCGGCGCCGAGCCGCCACCACAGCGCGCCGAAGCAGGTCGCGAACATCACGACCAGCACCACGAGGACCAATCCGATGCGACGGATCCAGCGCTCGCCGTTCAGCCAGCGCTGCATGCCCGAGCAGAAATCCGTGAAACGATGCAGGTTGGTGTTGGAACGCGACAGCAATTGCCGCGCACGGTTGCCCGCCGCCTCATCCTGCTCGTCCCACGCGGCGTCGTCTTCCCGTTGCGAGAAGTCAGCCCCGGCGCGCGGATTTGGACCCTGCGGCGACCTGTTCCTTGCCATTGCCTCTCGGTGCTGACGGCGAAGCTGATCGCCGTCATCGGGGCGCCCGTCGATTCGTATCGAGCGCTCCCGTGTCGGCATCGCCGCCTATCCTCGCCTATTCATGTTACTCGCCGATGGCCCCCAAAACGGACCAAACCAACCAATCAAACGCCAATTCAGCAAGCGGACGGGTAACGCGTCGAATTCCTTGTCACCATACTCCGTGGCCATCAAACTTGCCCAGCGGCCGATGCGAATCCAGCCGCTGCGATGAGACCGCAATACCCCAATGGTTGAGCGTCGGAAAGCGACGAAAGGAAGGCGTATGTCCAAGAAAACGCGCAAGAAATCCTCCAACACAACCGGAAAGCGGGTCGCAACGAAGGTTGCGCGCGCCGCAAGCGCAAGCACTGGGAAGTCCGCGACGAAAACCCGCACAACGGTTGCGAAGAAGGCAGCCGCCAAGAAAGCGACTAAGCCAACAAAGACCAAGCCCGCAGCGGGTGTTCGAGGAAAAGCCTCGCACAAGGCTGCATCGAAACCGTTAAAGCCGGAGCCGGCCGCGACCGTGACCAGATCATCCGCCGTCACACTTGCCGAAGGCGCTGCGGCGCCTCACTTCAACCTGCCGCGCGACGGCGGCGGCAGCGTCTCGCTGGCCGATTTTGCCGGCAAGAAGCTGGTGCTGTTCTTCTACCCGCGCGCCGACACCCCCGGCTGCACCAGGGAGGCAATCGACTTCACCCGGCTCAAGGGTGAGTTCGCCGCGCACGGGACCGAGGTGGTCGGCATATCGGCCGATACGGTTAAGGCGCAGGAGTCATTTCGAAACAAACACCAGCTGGCGGTGCCGCTGGCCTCGGACCCGGCCCACAAGATGCTGGAAGCGTATGGCGCCTGGGGCGAAAAATCCATGTATGGCAGGACCTTCATGGGAATTATTCGCACCACGGTTCTGGTCGATCCTAGTGGAAAAGTCGCCCGGATCTGGCGCCACGTGAAGGTCGACGGCCATGCCGAAGCGGTATTGGAGGCCGCCCGCGCGCTCTGACGGAGGGGTTCCGTTTCCTGAAAATTAACCATGGCGGGCTCAAATCGGCCCCGCAAATTAGCCGTACGGAGCTTGGTCCGACCGGCTGCGGGAGTACCGATGTCGAGCCGGTCCGGTCATCACCAGAAACACCATCATCCGCAGGACCATGGCCGGTCACCGGCGCGCCGTCCCGCCGCCCATCACGCCGCGGCGGCGGTTGAGGCCTCCGGCGAAGGCTATACGCTGGTCCATGCCGGCAAGCAGGTCCGGATCGGACCGGTCGTGTTCTGGATCGCGGTCGGCACCGTCGTCCTGCTCGGCATGTGGTCGGCGGCGACCGCGACCTATTTCGCGTTCCGTGACGACGTCCTGACCCGGCTGATCGCACGTCAGGCCGAGATGCAATACGCCTATGAGGACCGCATCTCGGAGCTGCGCGCCAAGGTCGACCGCACCACCAGCCGCCAGCTGCTCGACCAGGAGCAGTTCGACCAGAAGCTCGACCAGATCATGAAGCGGCAGTCGACGCTGGAATCGCGCGCCACTGCGCTTGGTGCGATGCCCGATGCCACCTCTACCGGATCGATCAAGCCGCAGGGCCGCGCCGAGGCGGCGCCGTCTTCCGGCTCATTGAAGCCCTCCCCGATCAGCGACACCGTGATCTTCGTGGCACCGCCGGATCGCGAGGCGCGGCTGGAATCGCGCGCACCGCTGATTGCCAAGGCGCAGCCGAACCAGTTCGCCAAGGCCCAGGGTGTCGACAATGTGCTGGTCCGCCTGCAGACCTCGCTTGACCAGGTCGAGCGGCGCCAGGTCGCTGCGCTCTCCTCGGTCGAGGACGGCATCGAATCGCGGGTGCGCCGGATGCGCGGCGTGATCTCCGATCTCGGCCTCAACATGGCGCAGCTCGAAGCCGCGACGCCGCGCTCGGGCATGGGCGGACCGTTCGTGCCGGTGAAGCTTACGTCCGACGCCGGCGCGTTCGAGCGCCAGCTCTACCGCATCAACATCAACCGTGCGCAGATGCAGCGGCTGAACCAGACGCTGGCGCTGGTGCCCTATCGCAAGCCGGTGGTCGGCGAGGTCGAATTCACCAGCGGCTTCGGTGTCCGCAGCGATCCCTTCCTCGGCCGTCCGGCGATGCACACCGGGCTCGACTTCCGCGCCGCGCAAGGCGATCCGGTGCGCGTCACCGCCAACGGCAAGGTGGTGTCGGCGGGCTGGGCAGGCGGCTACGGCCGCATGGTCGAAGTCGATCACGGCAACGGCCTCTCGACCCGCTACGGCCATCTCTCCGAGATCGGCGTCAAGGTCGGCGAAACCGTTAAGATCGGCCAGGTGATCGGCGCCGTCGGTTCGACCGGCCGCTCCACCGGCCCGCATCTGCATTACGAAACCCGCATCGACGGCGAAGCGGTCGACCCGCAGAAATTCCTCCGCGCCGGCGTCCGGCTCAGCGCGGGCTAGCTCAATCGCACAACGATGGATCTGAACATCGGCGCAAGCGGTCTCGCTTGCGCCGATCAGCAGTGCGCGGCGCGAGATGAGCGGCGGCCGCTTCATGATACGCCGCCTTCGTCGGCATCATCGTCGACGGGGCCGTCCGGACCCTCGCGATAGATGTAAATGCCGAAATTCCAGCGATGGTCGCCGCCCTTGTCCTTGGCCAAGGCGCGGTTGGCCTCACGGTTGGCGACCTTCAGCGCCTCCATCGCGAGTTCGCGCGAGCGCCCCTCAAGCCGCTTGGCGAGCTTGGCCGACAGCCCGTCATAATGCACCGCGCGCTCGAGGAAGCGCGGCGTGGCCGAGGACACGTTGAGCTCGGCGGCCGCGACATGGTCGTGCAAATTGCGTCCGAGATAATGCCATTTGCGGTCGTCGTCGCCATGCGGGACGAAGGCCTCCTCGACCAGCATGATCTCGTCGTCGTCATTGATGGTGACGAGCTTGCGGTCGAGCCATTCGTCGAGCACCGCGCGCGGCCGCACGTCCTTGGTGATCGATTCGACCAGCGTCTCGAACGACGGCGCGCGTCATCCGCGGTGCGCGGCAGCTGCAGCGGAACGCCCTTGGCGTCGGTGAATTCGGGCGCGGCCAGCCAGCGCGCGATGATCGCGCTGGTGCGCGACAGCGTCGCCGGCACCGCATTGACCGGCGCGCCGGCGCCGCGCAGCCGCGCCACCTCCTTGCGGTGGATGCCGGTCAACAGGCTGACGCGGCTGTCGGTCTGCTCCTTGCCTTCGAGCGCGAAGTCGCGTTCAGCGACATTGACATAGAGCTCGCGCAGCAGCTGGGTCAGCGCCGGAAATGTCATGCCGCCGCGAATGCAAAGCCGGACCAGCGGACGCAGCATCCGCGCCAAGGGCGCGTGCAGCGCCGCTGCGGCGATCGGCGCAGTCGATCCCGGCTTCGACTTGGGGGCCTTGGCATTCATGCCTAACTTTAGCCGTCCGCCGCGTGGGATACAATCCCACCTCCTTTGATGTGTGACATTTTCCACTTATGGGAAAGTTACCTCCGGACACACGCGCTTGCGGGCGCTGGTGCACGGGTTCGGGCACGGCACCGGCTCGATCAAGCACATGTTCGTGCAAGACGCAGTTGGACAAACCGGTTTGCAGGCCGAGGTGATCAACTACCCGCACAACCAGACCCTCAATGTCGCGATCCAGTGGGGTCTCCTGGGCATCCTGCTGCTCTACGCGATGTGGACCAGCCACGTCAGGCTGTTCGGAGGCCGCGATCTCGCGACATGGATCGGGCTCGCCGTCGTCGTGCAGAACATCACGAGCTCGCTGCTCAATTCGCATTTGTCCGATTTTCACGAGGGCTGGATCTACGTGATCGGCGTCGCCGGCGGCATGGCACTCCGCGCCCGCCGGCCGGAGAAGGTCCTGACGGGCTCCGCCGCGGCACGCCGGGAGTGACGGCAGGGACGCGGATGTTTGATTCACCACCGGCGCAACAGACCCGGTGTCGTCCCGGGCAAGCGACTTGTCCGCCGTAGCTCAACGAGCGAAGGTGGAAGCGCGACCCGGGACCCATAACCACAAATGCCCATTGGCTTGCAAAGCCGAGGCCGGAGTTCGTTCCAACAACAGGCGCCCTGTGGTTATGGGTCCCGGCTTTCGCCGGGACGACGGAAGTGTTTGCGGCAGCGAATAGCGCCTTTGTGGTGATCGCTCCCTACCTCGTCGCCTCGTGCCCGACCTCGCCGGTGATCACATCCCCGAACAGCTCCCACGCATCGCCGTTGAAGCGCATCAGCTGCATCTGCTCGATCGGAAAATAATCGTCCGGGGAGGTGTTGACCATGACACCCGGCAGCATCAGGTCGGAGTGGAAGTTCTTCAGATTGGCCGCCTGCTTCATCACGTTTTCGCGCGTGAGATTGTCGCCGCATTGCTTCAAGACCTGCACCATCGCCTCGGCCTGCACGTAGCCGTAGACGTTGTTGAAGTTGGCCTTGTCGCCTTCCGGATAATATTTGTCCATGAACTCGCGCCATTTCACGACGGCAGGATCCTTGTCCCAGGTCGGATCGGTTGGATCCTTCAGGTATTGCGTCGAGATGATGCCCTTGGCGTATTCGAGCCCTGCCGGCTTCAACACCGAGGCAACCGTCGTCGCGGTATTCGCGAGGAAGAATTTCGGCTTCCAGCCGAGCTCGCCGACCTTGCGGATCGCCTGCGCGGATCCTTTCGGCGCCGCCCAGGAAAAGAAGATATCGGCGCCGGAATCGTGCAGCGCGACGATCTGCGAATCGATCGAGGGATCGGACACCTCGTAGGACTTGTCGGCGATGATCATGTTGACCTTGTCGCCGAGCCCGTCCTTCAGGCCCTTGAACTGATCCTTGCCGGCGTCATCATTCTGCCAGAACACCGCGATCTTGCTGTCGGGGAATTTGTCGCGAATGTATTTCGCGTAGATGCGCCCTTCGCTCTGGTAGTTGGGCTGAAAGCCCATGGTCCAGGGAAAGTTCTTGGGGTCGCCGAATTTGGTGCCGCCGGAGGCGACGAACAATTGTGGCACCTTCTTGGCATTCATGTACTTCATGATTGCCGAATTGGACGGCGTGCCGAGCGCCTGGAAAATCAACAGCACCTCGTCGCTTTCGACCAGCTTGCGCGCCTGCTCGATCGCCTTCGGCGGCGAATAGGCATCGTCGTAGCTGATGAAGTTGATCTTGCGGCCGTTGATTCCGCCCTGCTCGTTGATCATCTTGAAGAACGCGGCTTCGGTCTTGCCGATCACGCCGTAGGACGATGCCGGCCCGCTATACGGCATGATGTTGCCGATCTTGACTTCGGTGTCGGTCGCGCCGGGATCGTATTTCTTCTGCGCATACGCCGAAGTCGCAATCAGTGCCGCACTTGCGAACGCCGCGATTGCGCCAATATATCCAGAACGAGCCCGCATCGTTTTCTCCCGATTATTGTCGTTGGTTTTGATGGCAAGTCTCGCAAGGGACGAACAGGCTGGCAAGCGCCGGGTTTTTCCGTTGGGCGAAACGGCATTGTTGCCTGGCGCTAATTATGATTGAAGGTCGATCTGGGGATCACGAGTCGAGGCGTTCTGATTGCGTAAACCGGACATTCGTACCGGTCCGAGGCATCCGCGTTTTGCGGCCGCGGGCTATGAGATCACACGCCGCCTCAGTGAACGTGCGATGGCGAAGCTCGGCCTGCACAAGGCCAATGGCGAGGTCGCGCAACGCACGATCGCTTCGATCCGCGACAAGCTGCAGCGTGGCGAGACCGTCTACATCGCAGGCCTCGCCTGCCCCGGCACGCACAACACCGGCGTTGCACTGGTCGAGGTCACCCAGAAGAACGGCCCGCGCCTGATCGTCAACAACGAGGAAGAGCGCTTTTCCGGAGACAAACACACCAACGAGTTTCCGCAATACGCGCTCGACGACATGCGCAAGGTGTTGCAGGGGATGGGCCGCGATATCGGCGACATCGCAGCCTTCGTCACGACGTGGGACTATCCGGCGCTGATGGCGTTGCTGATCCGCACCTCGTTCGAGGAAGCGCCGGCCAGTCTCAAATTGCTGAACGCACCGATCGCGCCCGCGATCAACCTGCGACAGATGGACCAGGTGCGGCGCATCTCGCGCAGGCTCGGGAAGATGTACGGGCTCGGCGAGCAGCTGCCGCTGATCTGCATGCCGCATCACGACAATCACGCCTGGTACTCCTTCACGGCATCGCCATTCGCCGAGGTGCGCGAACGCGTTGCGATCGCGGTGCTCGACGGCACCGGCGACATCGGCTCGATCTCGCTCTATGTCGCCGAGGACGGCGAGATGAAGCAGCTCTATTGCAACGAGAGCCTGTTCGATTCGCTCGGTGCCTTCTACACGGTGATCTCGTCGAGCCAGGGCGGCTGGACCTGGCTCTCCAGCGAAGGCCGCTACATGGGCGCCGCCGCCTGGGGCGACATGAACCGCGCCACCAATCCTTATTATTCGCGTTTGAAGGCAGTGCTGCAGCTCAGGCCCAATGGCAGCGTGCTGCTCAATCGCGCGATGGCCAATTGGTACGCCGACCCCGCCGGCAATCCCTATCATCAGCCGCTGATCGATATCCTGGGCACGCCGCTGCGGCCCGACCAGCTCTGGAATCCCGACGCCGTCTTGCGCGTCGAGGACATCAATCACCGCCCCGACACTAAGGACCGCGTCGACAAGGCGGCCGCGACGCAACTGGTGTTCGAGGACGCGATGATCCATGTCATCGATCATCTTTTGCGCATCACCGGCACCGACCGCCTGGTGCTGACCGGCGGCGTTGCGCTGAACGCGCTCGGCAACATGCGGCTGCTGGAGCATTTCGACGAGGCGTGGTTCGAACGCGCACAGCAGCGCAAGACGCGGCTGCATATGTGGGTGCCGCCGGTGCCCGGCGATCCCGGCGTGCCGATCGGCGCCGCCTGGCTGTTCGCGCATATGGCGGGTGCGCCGCGCGGCGCGGCGCTGTCGCACGCATTCTATTGCGGCCTGCCGCCGTCAAACGCCGACATTACCGCGGCGCTGCGAGCCGACGACATCGCCTCGACCGCGATCGGCAATGTGGCGACTTCAGAGGGGCGCGATGCGATCGCGGACCTGATGGCCAGCATGGTGGCGCAAGGCGGCGTAATCGCGATCTACCAAGGCGCGGCCGAGACCGGCCCGCGTGCGCTCGGCCACCGCTCGATCCTCGCCAATCCCTGCGATCCCAAGGTCCGCGAGCGGCTCAACGAACGCGTCAAGTATCGCGAGGCGATCCGGCCGCTGGCGCCGATGGCGACGCTGCAAGCCGCGCGCGATTATTTCGAGCTGGAAGACGGCGCCTCCGACGACGACTACAACGCCTACAACTACATGGTGCTGACCGCACATTCGAAGCCGGAGGCGCGCGAGAAGATTCCGGCCGTGGTGCATGCCGACGGCACCGGCCGCATCCAGATCGTGCGCGAGGCGGACGATCCCCTCACCTACGCCTATCTGAAGGCGCTCGGCCGCCACATCGGCGTCGAGATGTCGGTCAACACCTCGTTCAACGTCGCGGGTCCCATCGCGCAGACGCCGGCGCAGGCGATGGACACGCTGCGCCGTTCCAGAGGGCTCGATGCCGTGGTGCTGGTCGCCGATGACAGCACCGCCTATGCCGCCTGGCACGGCGGCGAGCGCGACAGCGGACGCTTTACCGGATGGTATGCGGCGTGGAAGCAGGCGCGCCGCTGAACCAGCTCAGCACGCGCCCGTCGATCAGGAGCAGCGCGCTCGCGATCACCAGCGCGCCGATCACCTCGCGCAGTGCGATCGGCTCGCCGAGCACGAGATATCCGAGCAGCATCGCGGTAACCGGAATCAGCAGCGTCACCAGCATCACATTGGTCGCGCCGGAGCGCTGCAGGATCTGAAAGAACACGATGTAGGCCAGCGCCGTCGACAGCGCCGCAAGCCCGAGCACGGCAAGCCACGTCGTCGCGTGCGGCATCGGCAACAGCCACGGCCGATCGACGACGGCGGCGATGGGGGCCATCAGCACCGCCGAGGCGATCATCTGGAACGTCGCCGTCCCCAGCGGCGGCACGCGCTGCGGCAGCCGCCGCCCGACCAGCGCCGCGATGCCGTAGCTGAAGGCGCCCGCAAGGCATAGCAGGATGCCGATGCCCTGCTTGCTCTCAAAACCAAGCGCATCGCCGTGCAGGATCGCAACCCCGATCAGACCGACCACCACGCCCGCCACGCGGCGCGCCTGCAGCTTCTCCTCGCCGGCCGCCGCCATCACGATCACCGCAAACAGCGGTGTCGTCGCATTGAGGATCGAGGCGAGCCCGCTCGGAACATAGGTCTGCCCGAACACGATCAACGAGAACGGCAGCACATTGTTGAACAGCCCCATCGCGGCGAATGGCGCCCAGCCCGACAGGCCGCGGGGGAATTCGATCTTCCGGGCCCGCAGCAGCGGCAGCAGGATGATCGTGCCCAAGGTCACGCGCAGCAGCACCAGCGTCAGCGGCGGCAATTCGCGCAGGATCACGCCGTTGAAGAAGAACGAGCCGCCCCAGAGTACCGACAACAGAGCGAGCAGCCCCCAGTCGCGGCTATCAATGCGATTGTCGGCGGAAGGCATGTCGGGCACTCACTTGCACTCGCACAACTGACTAGCGCGCGCCCGCGAATATTCCCACCCGACTTCCGTGAATGGCGGCTCTGCCTATTTCGGCCGCGACACGATCTCGATCATCTGGCCCTCGTCTGAATCGGGCGCGTGGGTCTTCGCCTTGTCGTAGGCGGTGAGCGCGGCGCGGCTCACGGGCACGCCGGGCAGCAGCGTTTCGGCGAGCCGCACGGCGTAGTCGGCGTCCTTGTGACGCAACGCCGCGGTGAAGGACGCGCCGGAGAAGTTGCGGTCGATCATCCGCTTGCTGTGGCGGATCACCTGCGGGCTTGCCACCGCGCCGGTCGCGAGCGCCTCGGCTACGAGCTGCATGTCGAGGCCGGCCTGCTCGGCAATCGCCACGCCCTCGGCAAGGCTTGCGATCTGCACCGCGCCGATCAAATTGTTGATCAGCTTGAATACGGTGCCGGTGCCGACCGCGCCGAAATGACGGATCGTGCTGCCGATCGGGGCCAGGAACGGCCGTGCCTTATCGAGATCGGCCGCGGCAGCGCCCACCAGCAGCGTCAGCTTGCCGGCGGCGGCGGCCTCCGGCAGGCCGGTGACCGGGCAATCGATGTAGATCAGGCCGCGGCTCTGCAGCTCGCGCGCCATATCGAGCGTGTGCTGATACGAGACCGTGGAGCATTCGATCGCGAGCGTGCCGGCCTTCATGGTGGCGGCGGCGCCGTCCCGGGTCAGCCAGACCGCGCGCGATGCCTCGTCGTCGGCGACCATGGTCATGACGGCATCGGCATCGATCGCGGCGTCCTCCGGCGAGGTCGCCCACAGCGCGCCGCGCGCGATCAAATCCTCGGCCTTGGCCTTGCTCCGGTTCCATACCGCGACGGTGAAACCGGCATCGAGATAACGGCCGGCCATGCCGTGGCCCATGCGTCCCAATCCGATGAATGCGACGCGCGGCATGGGCTAATCCACATCCTCGACGGAGCCGGGCCCGGTGCCGAAGGCACGCTGCGCCAGCGTCGCCGCCATGAATTCATCGAGATCGCCGTCGAGCACCCCGGAGGTGTCGGAGGTCTGCACACCGGTGCGCAAATCCTTCACCATCTGGTAGGGCTGCAGCACGTAGGAGCGGATCTGGTGACCCCAGCCGATCTCGGTCTTGGCGGCCTGATCGGCGGCGGCCTGCTCCTCGCGCTTCTTCAGCTCCATCTCATAAAGCCGCGCGCGCAGCATGTCCCAGGCCTGTGCGCGATTCTTGTGCTGGGAGCGGCCGGCCTGGCAGACCACCGCGATGCCGGTCGGAATGTGCGTCAGGCGCACCGCCGACTCGGTCTTGTTGACGTGCTGACCACCGGCGCCGCCCGACCGCATGGTGTCGGTGCGAACGTCGGACTCCTTGATCTCGATCTTGATCGAGTCGTCGATCACGGGGAAAATCTGCACCGACGAAAACGACGTGTGCCGCCGCGCGTTGGAGTCGAACGGCGAGATACGCACCAGGCGATGCACGCCGGCCTCGGTCTTCAGCCAGCCATAGGCATTGTGGCCGGAGATCTGGATGGTGGCGGACTTGATGCCGGCCTCTTCGCCCTGGGATTCTTCGAGGAACTCGATCTTGAAGCCGTGCTTCTCCGCCCAGCGCGTGTACATGCGCAGCAGCATCTGGGCCCAGTCCTGGCTCTCGGTGCCGCCGGCACCGGCATGCACCTCGAGATAGGAATCGAACTTGTCGGCCTCGCCCGAGAGCAACGCTTCCAGCTCGCGCCGTGCGACCTCCTTCTTGAGATCCTTGAGCGCCTTCTCGGCCTCGGTGACCACACCGGCATCGTTCTCGGCCTCGCCGAGCTCGATCATGCCGACCTGCTCCTCGAGCTCGCGCTCGACCTTGCCGATTCCGGAGAGCGCATCCTCCAGCGAGGTGCGCTCCTGCATCAGCCGCTGGGCCTTCTGGGGATCGTTCCAGAGATTGGAGTCTTCAGCGAGCTTGTTCAGCTCAGCGAGGCGTGCCGTCGATTGATCGACGTCAAAGATGCCTCCTCAGCAGCCCGACTGACTGCTTGATCTCTTCAACAAGGCGTTCGATTTCCGCGCGCATGGTCTTTCAGGTGTTGGCAAAAAGGTTCCGGGGGATGTAGCGACCGGCGCGGCAAAGCGCAATCGGCTTGGCCGCACTATCCCGGCGATTTGGACATACTGGCGGCTAGAGCTATTCCGTTCCGATCGGACCGGAGCTCCAGGCGTTTGTTTTGACGCGTTTTCTTCACGCGAACCAGGATCCGCTTCGCTTGAAAACGCTCTAGTACAACCCCCCGGTTCCCGGACGCATGAAGAAGCCGCCGTCGGGCTGCTGTCCGCCACTCTGCGACGGCTGGGGTTGGGGCGCGCGGCCGTCGGCATCGGCGACACCGATGACCGAGTAATTGTCGGGCGGCGCGGTGCCCGGCTTGAACGCTTCGAGGATGGTGTTACCGCCGTCGCCGGGGCCGGCACGCATGCCGGTCTTGGCATCGACGCGGATCAGCTTGATGCCGGCCGGAACCTTGAACGGCGTCGGCGGCTTGTCGGCCAGCGCGAGCTTGAGGAAGTCGCGCGCGATCGGCGCGGCCACGTGCCCGCCGGTCGCGGTGCGGCCGAGATTACGCGGCTTGTCGTAGCCCATATAGACGCCGACCGCGAGATCCGGCGAGAAGCCGACGAACCAGACGTCCTTCTCATCGTTGGTGGTGCCGGTCTTGCCGGCGATCGGCTTGCCGACCTCCTTCACGACGGTCGCGGTGCCGCGCTGGACCACACCTTCCATCATCTCGGTGATCTGGTAGGCGGTCATCGGATCGAGCACCTGCTCGCGGCGGTCGACGAGCTGCGGCTCCGGCTGGCTCTTCCAGCCTCCGGGGGCATCGCAGCCGCGGCAGTCGCGGGTGTCGTGCTTGAAGATGGTATGGCCGTAGCGGTCCTGGATGCGATCGATCAAGGTCGGCTTCACCCGGCGGCCGCCATTGGCGAACATCGAATAGGCCGTGACCATGCGCATGACCGTGGTTTCGCCGGCGCCCAGCGCATAGGACAGATAGTTCGGCAATTCGTCATAGACGCCGAAGCGTTTTGCATACTCACCGACCAAGGGCATGCCGATGTCCTGCGCGAGGCGCACCGTCACGGTGTTGAGCGAGCGCTGCAACGCGTTGCGCAGCGTGGTCGGGCCGTAATATTTGCCGGTCGAATAATTCTCCGGTCGCCACACGCCGGCGCCCTGCCCCTGATCGATCTCGATCGGCGCGTCGATCACCGTGGTCGACGGCGTATAGCCGTTGTCCAGCGCCGACGAGTAGACGATCGGCTTGAACGACGAGCCGGGCTGCCGGTAGGCCTGCGTCGCGCGATTGAACTGGCTCTGGTCGAAAGAGAAGCCGCCGACCATCGCGAGCACGCGGCCGGTCCACGGATCCATCGCCACCATGGCGCCGGAGACTTCAGGCAATTGCCGCAGGCGATACTGGCCTTCGACCGCAGCGCCGTCCTTGGTCACCAGCGGATCGGCATAGATCACGTCGCCCGGCTGCAGCACCTGCGAGACCGCGGTCGGCGCCTTGCCCTTGGACTTGGCCCAACGCACGCCATCGATCGTGATGATGCCGGTCTGCCGCTCCTTGCTGACGGCGCCGCCGAGCTCGCGGCCTGGCTGGAAGCCGATCCGCGCCGACTGATCGCTGGTCTCCAGCACCACCGCCATCCGCCATGGCGAGATGTCGGAGAGCGATTTGACGTCGGCAAGCTTGACGCCCCAGTCGCCGGAAACGTCGAGCTTGTGAACCGGCCCACGCCAGCCCTGCGCCTCGTCGTAATTGACGAGACCGGCGACCATGGTCTTGCGCGCCATCACCTGGATCTTCGGATCCAGCGTGGTGCGCACCGACAGGCCGCCCTCGTACAGCTTCTTTTCTCCGTAGCGCTCAAAGATGTCGCGGCGAACTTCCTCGGCGAAATATTCGCCGGCGAAGATATGCGCGCCGTTGGAGCGGCTGGTGACGTTGAGCGGATCCTTGCGCGCCTTGTCGGCGTCGGCCTGCTTGATCCAGCCGTTCTCCAGCAGACGGTCGATCACGTAGTTGCGGCGCTCGATCGCGCGATCACGGTTGCGCACCGGATGCAGCGCGGCCGGCGCCTTCGGTAGCGAAGCCAGATACGATGCTTCGGCAATCGTCAGCTCGTTGACCGACTTGTCGAAGTAGACCAGCGACGCCGCCGCGATGCCGTAGGCACCGAGCCCGAGATAGATTTCGTTGAGGTAGAGTTCGAGGATGCGGTCCTTGGAGTAGGCGCGCTCGATACGCATCGCCAGCAAGGCTTCCTTGATCTTGCGGGCGAACGAGACTTCGTTGGTCAGCAGGAAGTTCTTCGCGACCTGCTGGGTGATGGTCGAGGCACCCTGCGGGCGGCGGTTGGAGCCGTAGTTCTGAGCGTACAGGATCGCAGCACGCGCCATGCCCTGATAGTCGATGCCGCCGTGCTCGTAGAAGTTCTTGTCCTCGGCCGCGAGGAACGCGTTGATCACGAGCTTCGGTACGGCCTGGATCGGCAGATAGAGCCGACGCTCCTTGGAATATTCGCCGAGCAGCGCGCCGTCGGCGGCATGCACGCGGGTCATCACCGGCGGCTCATAGTCCTGCAGCTGCGAGTAGTCGGGCAGATCCTTGGAGAAATGCCAGATGGCGCCGGCGACGGCTGCGACACCGACCAGGAACACAACGGTTCCGGCGGCGAACAAGAAACCCATAAACCGCACGAGCAGGCGCATTATCGACGTTCCGTTCCTACCCTCCGGCGCTCAGTCGTCAGAAGCGCCTGTCCAAAAGTGCGACAGCTCACATAACGAAGCCTCACACAATGAGGCCTCTCCATCGAAGCTTGGGCCCAGCGAGCCACCCAGCGCACACGAATATACAAGAGCCGCCGGACAATGTGGTCGATTCTGCGAACCTGCGGTCCATTCTCTATACCGTCGCCGCTGTGGCCAAACTAGGGCTTCGGCGCAACGACTGCGGCTTTTCAGGCGGGCAATTTCACTTTGCCGGTCCGGCAGTTGCCAGCCGTTTGGCAAAGAACGTGTCGATCGCCTGGACCATCGAGCCGACGGCCTTGTTCCGCCAGTTCTCGGAGACCAGGTGCTCGAGATCGCCCTTATTGGAGACGTAGCCGATCTCGACCAGCACGGACGGCACGTCGGGCGCCTTCAACACCCGGAAGCCGGCCGATTTGAGCGGATGCTTGTGCATCCGCACCGTGGACTTCATCTCGTCCATCAGGAGACGGGCGAAGCGGTTGGAGAAGGTCTTGGTTTCGCGCTGCGCGAGGTCGATCAGGATGTCGGCGACATCCGTCGGCTCATCGGTCAGGTTCACGCCGGCGATGGCGTCGGCCTTGTTTTCCGCTTCGGCCAGCCGCTCGGCCTCGGCGTCGGAAGCCTTGTCCGACACCGTGTAGATCGTGGCGCCCTGGGCATCGCCCTCGCGACGCGGCAGAGCGTCGGCATGGATCGAGACGAACAGCGCCGCCGATTGGGTGCGAGCGATCTTCACCCGGTCATTGAGCGGGATGAAGGTATCGTCGGACCGGGTCATGACCACTCGGTATTTGCCGGATTTCTCGATCCGGTCGCGCAGCGCGAGGCCGAAGCCGAGCACCAGGTTCTTCTCGGTCTGGTCGCCGGATTGGGTGCCATTGTCGATGCCGCCGTGACCGGGATCGATCACGATCAGCGGTCGCGGGTCGGCGGTCGTAACCGGCGGCAACGCCGCGGTCGTGACGGCCGGAATGGTCGCGGTGGTGGGGTCGGAGATCGCTGGCTTCAGTTCGGGACGGCTCTCCGGCGCAAGCGACTGCACGAAGGCCGTGCGGTCAATCTGCTCGAAGTCCAGCACCAGCCGCGGCGGCTGGCCATTGGCGGCGTCGAGCACGTAGGAATTGGCGATCTTCACCGCGCCGGTCAGGTCGAACACGATTCTGGAGCCGCCCGGCATCACGAGCCCGTAGCGGAACGCCTTCACCAGTCCCCGCCCCGCCGAGCCGGTACCGGTCGCGAGCTGGAAATTGACCTGCGGGATGTCGACCACGACCCGGTAGGGGTCGGCCAGCGGGAATGCGCGAAACTCGATCTTCCGGTCGAGGTCGAGGATGAATCGGGTCTGCTTGTCGTCACCGGCGAGCCTGGCGCCGGATGCGATCGGGAAATCCGGGGCACTTGCAGTCGCGGCACTGGCGGCCGGGGCACTGGCGGCCGGGGCATTGGCGGCCGGGGTCGATTGGCCGCCTTGCGGTCCCTCGGCGGCACTCGGGGCGCCGGCGACCGCAAACACCGATGCTGCGGCGCACAACAGCCCGCAGCTCAGAAAAACAAGGTGTTTTGCGCGGTTCTCCACCCCGATTCGGAGCCTCCCAGCTGCTTCTTACCGCATTAGAACCACACGGTTAATCGCACCCTAATGACGCCCGGGCGAAAAGAACCGAGTGTTGCGGCGGCGTGACGCTTCCCTTGCACGCGGCGGTCAATCCACGTATGTACGGGGTGCTGACGGCTAATACTCCCGGTTGTGTCGCGTTCAGCCTCTTGGTGCAGCGGTGGAACCTTCTACGTCGAAGATCCCGCCGTGTTTTTCCGGTCCCTCCCCAGCCAGCGCCGCGCGCGGCTGACACGGAGTGGCGGATTCAAGCCCGAGCGGCGTCCGGTCCCAGGCACACTCCCTCGCCAGAGGGACGGTTTGAGACACGGCATAACCGATTATCCGGTCCCTTGGGGCCTCGATATGCGATGGCCGGCAGGCGTTTCGGCGCCAGGCGGGGCTTTCAGCGAAAGATACGGCGGTATTTCTCGCCGCCAACATGTTTAGACGGGCCGACGCTTAATGCGCCAGACTGTGTTGCCGACCTGGATCCCCCGAATGATCGCGCTGACGCGAGGTGAAAACTTCGCCCGTCGCATCATCCCGGTGAGTTCCCGTCCGGCGCTGCGCCGCGAGACGCGTTTTGGCCTTCCCCTCACCCCCGAATCAGGTGGACCGTCGCGTCACCGGGCGGCGCAGCTTGCGCGCGCCATGATCCGCGCCCGCCGCCGTCAAGAGTTCCAAAATGCCCAACAAGATGTTGATCGATGCCACCCACCCGGAAGAGACCCGGGTCGTTGTGGTCCGCGGCAATCGCGTCGAAGAGTTTGATTTCGAGACCGCCCAGCGCAAGCAACTGCGCGGCAACATTTACCTCGCCAAGGTCACGCGCGTAGAGCCGTCACTGCAGGCTGCCTTCATCGAGTATGGCGGCAACCGGCACGGCTTCCTCGCCTTCAGCGAAATCCATCCCGACTATTACCAGATCCCGGTCGCCGACCGTCAGGCGCTGATCGAAGCCGACGAGCGCGCCCATCGCGAGGCCGAGGAAGAGCACGAGAACCGCGGCCATCGCCGCCGGTCGCGCCATCGCAATGCCCGTCGCCGCGGCCATGGCGACCGCGTCCAGAGCGAGGTGGTCGAGGGCGCAGGTAACGCGCAGGCGCTGCCCGCCGTCGAGGGTCATGAACACCCCGTCGACGCCGAGCATCATGACCATGATGCCGGGTATCACGACCATGGTGTGGTCGCCCACGAAGGTCACGAGCATGAGGCGCATGAGCATGCGCATCACGATGACCATGAGCATCATGACCATGGTCACGACGTTCACGGGCACGATGATCATGGCCACGATGATCACGATCATGACCACCACGACCATGATCATACCCACGAACACGACCACGTCCCTGCCGTAAGCGGAGCGCAGGCCGCCGACACCGCGTCCGACCCCGTCGTTGCGGTGGTCGAAGCCTCCGTCGCGTCAGCGGTGCCGGAGATCGTCGAGACCGGCGAGATCAATCATGAGCCCGAGCGGGCCCATGAGGAACAGGTCGAGGAAAACGCCGCGCATGCCGACGACGCGCCGCATGTGGCTGCCGACGAAGTCCACGCCGCGGCCGATGAGCACGCCGTCGCCGACTATGCAACGCTTGCGGACGAAGCCGCGCCCGAGGCTCGGCACGGCGACGATGCCGGCGAAGACGATGACGAGGATGACGGCGAGGAAGGCGAGGAAGAGGATGTCGTCGAGTCCGTCGGCGGCGACGATGTGCTCGAGGAGGTTCCGGAGCGCGCGTTCCGCCCCCGTCGCCAGTACAAGATCCAGGAAGTGATCAAGCGCCGGCAGGTGATGCTGGTGCAGGTCGTCAAGGAAGAGCGCGGCAACAAGGGCGCCGCGCTGACCACCTATCTGTCGCTCGCCGGCCGTTACGCGGTGCTGATGCCCAACACCGCCCGTGGCGGCGGCATCAGCCGCAAGATCACCTCGGCCCAGGACCGTTCGCGGCTGAAGGAAGTGGTGCAGGATCTCGACGTGCCCGAGGGCATGGGGATCATCCTGCGCACCGCCGGCGCCTCCCGCAGCAAGCCGGAGATCAAGCGCGACTTCGAATACCTGATCCGGATGTGGGAGACGGTGCGCGACCTGACGCTGAAGTCGCAGGCGCCGACCCTGGTCTACGAGGAAGGTTCGCTGATCAAGCGTTCGCTGCGCGACCTCTACAACAAGGAGATCGACGAGATTCAGGTGGCGGGCGAAGCCGGCTATCGCGAAGCGCGCGACTTCATGAAGATGCTGATGCCGGCCAATGTGCGCGCGGTGAAGCAATATCGCGACGGCCAGCCGCTGTTCTCGCGCATGGGCGTCGAAAGCCAGCTCGACGCGATGTTCTCGCCGACCGTACAACTGCGCTCCGGCGGCTACATCGTGATCAACCAGACCGAGGCGCTGGTCTCGATCGACGTCAACTCCGGTCGCGCCACGCGCGAGCACCATATCGAGGACACCGCGCTCAAGACCAATCTGGAAGCCGCGGAAGAAGTTGCGCGTCAATTGCGTCTGCGTGACCTCGCGGGCCTGATCGTCATCGACTTCATCGACATGGACGAGAAGCGCAACAACCGCGCGGTCGAGCGCAAGCTGTCGGACTGCCTGCGCCAGGACCGTGCGCGGATCCAGGTCGGCCGCATCTCGCATTTCGGTCTGCTGGAGATGTCGCGCCAGCGCATCCGCGCCAGCATGCTGGATAGTTCGACGGAGCCCTGCCCGCAATGCGGCGGCTCGGGCCACGTCCGCTCGGTCTCGTCGGTGGCACTACAACTGCTGCGCGGCATCGAGGAAATCCTGATGAAGGGCGCGACCCACAATCTCGTGGTCCGTACCCGCACCGACGTCGCGCTCTATGTGCTCAATCACAAGCGCGGCCATCTGCGCGACCTCGAAGACGCCTTCAAGGTATCGCTGGCGGTCGCCGCGGATGCCACCGTAAGCGCCCAGCAGTCCTACATTATCGACCGCGGCGAGCAGGTGCATACGCTCGAGGCCGCCAAGGCGCTGTTGGTGGCCCAGGCTGCCGCCTCGCCGCCGCAGGTCGACGAAGCCGACGACGAGGAAGAACTGTTCGAATACGAAGCCGAGGTCGAGACCGACGAGACCGAAGGTCTCGCCGACGACCGGGCGGCCGGCGAAGAAGCGAGCGCCGCCGAGGGCGACGGCGACGGTCAGCGCCG
>NZ_JACMYO010000167.1 GCF_020889685.1 Bradyrhizobium oropedii | reverse complement strand
CGCCGCGGCGGCGCCGGACACCGCCGGCGCGTGCCCGTGGTACCGCATCCAGCAGCGCGCGCGTGTAGGGATGGGCAGAGTGCGCGAACAAATCGTCCGGCCGCCCCTGCTCGACGATCCGCCCCAGATACATCACCGCGATCTCGTCGCAGAGCAGATCGACCACCGCGAGGTCGTGACTGATCAGGATGTAGCTCAGGCCGAATTCGTCCTGCAGGTCCTGCATCAGGTTGAGCACCTGTGCCTGCACCGACACGTCGAGCGCGGAGACCGGCTCGTCGGCGACGATCAGCTTCGGCTGGGTGATCAGCGCGCGGGCAATCGCAATGCGCTGGCGCTGGCCGCCGGAGAATTCGTGCGGGAACTTGTCCATGTCGGCATCGCGCAGCCCGACCTGCCGCAGCACGACGGCAACGCGCTCGCGCAGGCTGCCGCGATCGATGCGCCCGAGCGCCGTCAGCGGCTCGGCAACGATGCGCACGATGGTCTGCCGCGGATCGAGCGAACCATAGGGATCCTGGAACACCATCTGGAAATCGCGGCGGGCACGACGTAGCTCGTCGGGCGGCATCCGGTTGAGGTCGCGGCCCAGCAACGACACCGTGCCCGAGGTCGGCCGCTCCAGCGCCATCACCAGCCGCGCGAAGGTCGATTTGCCCGAACCGGACTCGCCGACGACGCCGAGGCTCTTGCCCGGCATCACCCGTGCCGTGACGCCGTTGAGCGCGTGCACCTGCGCCGCCGGCTTGAACAGGCTTTCGCGCGGCAACGTGTAACGTTGCGCGAGATCCGTCACCTCCAGCAGCGGCGTTGCGGGCACAGGCGATGCATGGTCCGGCGCCGTCATGCGATGCTACCCCCGGCGGCCATCGAAACGTCGGTCCTGATACAACGCACGCCATGCGCTGCGCCGACATCGACCACGGCCGGCAGCGCCGCGCGGCAGCGCGCTTCGACAATCGCGCAGCGGTCGGCGAAGGTGCAACCCGCGGGCAGGTCGGCCAGCTCCGGCACGGTGCCGGCGATGGTCTTGAGCCGCGTCCCCTTGCGGGCGCCGAGCCGCGGCCGGGCGCGGAACAGGCCCTGCGTATAGGGGTGGCCCATCCGCGTGAACACGGCATCGGTAGCACCGCTTTCGACGACGGTGCCGCCATACATCACCATCATGCGATTGACGTTCTCGGCGATCACGCCGAGATCGTGCGAGATCAGGATCATCGACATGCCGCGTTCCTCGACCAGGCCTGCGATCAGATCGAGGATCTGGCCCTGGATCGTGACGTCGAGCGCGGTGGTCGGCTCGTCGGCGATCAGGACGTCGGGCTGGCAGGCCAGCGCCATCGCGATCGTGATGCGCTGGCGCTGGCCGCCGGAAAACTGATGCGGATAGGCATCAACGCGCTTCGCAGCATCGGGCAGGCCGACGCGGTCGAGCAAGGCGATCGCCTCCTGCCGCGCCTCGGCCGCCGAGATTCCGGCATGGCGCAGCAAGGGCTCGGCGACCTGATGCCCGATCGTGTGCATCGGATTGAGCGCGGTCATCGGCTCCTGGAAGATCATGCTGATGCGGTTGCCGCGCAGCTTGCAGTAGGCCGCGTCCGGCAGGCCGACGAGCTCCGCGCCATCGAACCGGATGCTGCCGCTGATCACGGCGCTCTCTGGCAACAGCCCCATCAAGGCTAGCGCCGTGACCGACTTGCCACAACCGGATTCGCCGACCAGCCCGAGCGTCTCGCCGCGGCGAAGCGCAAAATTAACACCACGCACGGCCTGCGCCGGGCCGCGGCTGGTGTTGAGCCGGACGCCCAGGTCCTTCACCTCGATCAGCGGCGCGCCACTCATGCTCAACGCTCCCGCGCCAAACGGGGATCGAGCAGATCGCGCAAGCCGTCGCCGAGCAAATTGAGCCCGAGCACCGCGATCGCAATCGCAGCACCGGGATAGACGGCGAGCATCGGCGACTGGAACAGCAGGGTTTGCGCGTCGTTGAGCATGCGGCCCCAGGACGGTTGCGGCGGCTGGGTGCCGAGGCCGAGATAGGACAACGCGGCCTCGGCGAGGATCGCGAGCGCGAACTGGATCGTCGCCTGCACGATCAGGATCGACAGGATGTTCGGCAGCACATGCTCGATGGTGATGCGGAATGAGCCCTTGCCTGCCGCGCGCGCGGCGAGCACGAATTCGCGAGCCCAGATTGCATTGGCCGAGCCGCGGGTGACGCGGACGAAGGTCGGGATTTGGAAGATCCCGATCGCGGTGATCGACGTCACCATGCCGGGGCCGGCAACCGCGGCCAGCATGATGGCTGACAGCACCGCAGGGAACGCGAAGGTGAAGTCGCTCATCCGCATGATGAGCTCCTCGGTCCAGCCCTTGCGGGCCGCTGCGACAAGGCCGAGGCAGACGCCGAAGCTCAGGCCGATGCCGACGGCGATGACGCCGACCAGGATGGTGGAGCGCGCACCGACCAGCAGCAGCGAGACGATGTCGCGGCCGAGCACGTCGGTGCCGAGCCAGTGCGCCGCCGACGGCGGACGTAGTTTTGACGCGATGTCGATGTCGGTGGCCGACCACGGCGTCCAGACCAGCGACAGCAGTGCTGCGCCGAGTACGATCAGGCTCAGCACGGCGCCCAGCACAAAACTGCGATGACGCAGCGCGCGGCGCCAGAATCCGGTCACCGGCCTCGCGCCCGGTGCTATGGCCGACGTGGCGGCGGATGCGGTCAGCGGCGCGCTCACAGGTTGGAAACCTTGATGCGCGGGTCGATGAAGGCATAGAGAATATCGACCACGAAATTGACTGTCACGACCATCGCCGCCAGTAGCATCACGCAGTTGCGCACCACGATCAGGTCGCGGTTGGCGATCGACTGGAAGATCAGCCGGCCGAGGCCCGGCAGATAGAACACATTCTCGATCACGATGGTGCCGGCCAGCAGATTGGCGAATTGCAGGCCCATGACCGTCATGACCGGGATCATGGCGTTGCGCAGCACGTGGCGCCACAGCACCTCGCGCTTGCCGAGCCCCTTGGCGCGGGCAGTGCGGACGAAATCCTCGCGCAGCACCTCCAGCACGGCGGAGCGCGTGACGCGGGCGAGGATCGCGGCCTGCACCACGGCGAGCGAAATCGACGGCAGCAGCAGCGAGCGGATTCCCGGCCAGATGCCGTCATCCCAGCCCGCGAAGCCGCCGGCCGACAACAATTGCAGCTTCACCGAAAACAGCAGGATCAACAGGATCGCGAACCAGAAGTTCGGCAACGCGATGCCAACTTGAGTCAGCGACATCACGCCGACATCGCCAAGTTTGTTGTGATTGGCCGCGGTGTAGATCCCGGCAGCGAGCGCCAGTACCACCGTGATTAGCATCGACATGATCGCGAGCGGGATCGTCAGCACCAGCCGCTCGGCGATCAGGCCGGCCACCGGCGTGCCATAGACATAGCTGTTGCCGAGATCACCGACCGCCATGCCCTTGATCCAGAGCAAATAGCGAACCGTGAGCGGCTGATCGAGCCCGAGCTTGACGGTGAGCGCGCGCACCGCATCGGGCGAGGCGTCGGCGCCCATCAGCATCTGGGCGGCATTGCCGGGCAGCGCGTCGAGCACCAGGAAAATGATCAGCGAGGCCGCGAACAGCGTCGCCACCAGGGTCAGTATCCGCCGCAGGAAGAATACGCTCATGCCCGTTCGACGCGTGAGGAACAGGCTGCAGGTTTCAACATGTTCGCGAGCGAATGCAAGACTTTCGAATGCAAGCCCTGCGCCGCACCATTCATGATTTCAGTGCCGGCCAACGATCGAGCAGATTGCTCGCCTCTTCGAACAGCGCTGCGACGCGCAGGAGTTCCCCATCGGCCCGGAAGCGGCCGACCAGATGCAGGCCGATCGGCAGACCATCACCGCCGAAGCCCGCGGGGATGCTGACCGCGGGGTGCCCGGTCATGTTGAACAGCATGGTCCAGGGAAACCAGTGCGGCCGCACGCTGTCAAAGCTCTGGCCGTCGATGTCGATGGTGCCGAACAGATCCTGATCGATCGGCAGCGCCGTGCGGGTCAGGGTCGGCATCGCCAACAGGTCGCCGCGCGCGAGCAGCGACTGCACGCGGCGGAACAGCGCGGTTCGGTCGAACATCGCCTGCTGGTACTCCACGCCGCTGACCTGAGCGGCAAGCGCGAGCTGTTTCAGGAATGTCGGGCTGAGATCGTCGGGATGGTCGGCCGCGAGCTTCTCGAAGCGGGTGCGCCAGACCGTGTGGTTGATGGCGCGCCAGATCGGCTCGATGTCAAAGCCGTCGCCGGAGAATTCTTCCAGTTCCGCGCCGAGACTGGTCAGCCGGTCGAGGCTCGCCTTGAACGCAGCGGCAACATCGGACGTGACCGGACGTCCCGGCGGCGACAGGCAGAACAGCACCCGCCGGCCCCTGAGGTCGCTGCGCGGCGCGGCAAGGTCGAGATAGTCAGGTACCGGCACACCGATCGACCAGGGATCGGACGGGTCTTCGCCGGCCATCGCCTGCATCATCAGCGCGGTGTCGGCGACGTTGCGCGTGGTCGGCGTGACATAGGTCTGGTTGCCGAAGGCGTCCTGGACCTGGCTATGCGGGATCACGCCGTTGCTCTGCTTGATCCCGACCACGCCGTTGCAGGCGGCGGGAATCCGGGTCGAGCCGCCGCCATCGGTCGCAACCGCCAGCGGCGCGATGCCGCTCGCGACCGCCACCGCCGCGCCGCCGCTCGAGCCGCCGCTCGAGCCGCCGCTGGAACGCTCGGCACTCCACGCATTGCGGGTGCGGCCGAACAACGGCGAGTCGGTCAGGCACTTGCTGCCGAACTCCGGCGTCGTGGTCTTGCCGATCAATATTCCGCCCTGCGCACGAAGCCGGGCCACCGCCACGGCATCCTGATCGGGCACGTTGTCCTTGTAGGGCACCGCGCCGAAGCTCGTGCGCACGCCTTTGGTGCTGACGATATCCTTCACGCTGAACGGAATGCCGTGCAGCAAGCCGAGCGGTTCGCCGGCCATGAGCCGGCGCTCCGCGAGCTTCGCTTGGGCCACCGCTTCGTCGCCACATAGCGTGATGAAGCAATTCAATTCGGGCTGCAGCCGCTCGGCACGGGCCAGCACCGCCTGAGTGATCTCGACCGGAGACACGTCTTTGCGGGTGATCCGGGCGCGAAGGTCAACGGCAGATAGCAGGCACAGATCGTCGCTCATTCGGGCACGCGCTCGCGTCAGTCTTCGATGACGGCATCGTGCCGCGCCCCGGCCGGCAAGTCCATCGCCTCAGGCGCATGGCTTACCAGGTGTCGGCGGGCAACTCCCGGCTGCGCGGCGGATCGGCGCCCGGGCGCGTGCAGGTGAAGGCGGCGCATTTGCAGGCAAAGGTCAGCGCACGGGTGAGCTCGGCCGCGGAGATGTCGGCGAGCCGCGGCCGCGCGATCCGGTCCAGCCGATGCAACGCAGCGAGCAGCGCGGCCTGAAAACTGTCGCCGGCGCCGATCGTGTCCACCACCTTGACCGCCGGCGACTTGACCTCGATCGCGCCGGCCTGGCGATGCCAGGCAGAGGCACCTTCGTTGCCGCGGGTGATGACGACGAGCGACGCGCCGCCCGCCAGCAGCGCTTCGGCCCTCGCGGCGTAGGCCTCGTCACCGAAGAGATAGGCGAAGTCGATGTCGGACATTTTCACGATGTCGGCCTTGCCGCAGAACGCCAGCATGCGTGTGCGATAGGCACCCTTGTCCTTCACCAGATTCGGCCGGCAATTCGGGTCGAGCGCGATCGTCACGTTCGGCCGCGCATCTTCGATGAAGGCCAGCGTCTCGGCGGCGCCCTTGTCGTGGACCAGCGTGGTCGAGCCGGTATGAACGCAGGTGACGCCGTCGAGCGCGATCGCCTCGCGCCGGTAGGTCCAGTTCCGCGATGCGGTGTCGGCATCGTAGAAAGCGTATTGCGTCTCGGTGCCGGTCACGCGCGCAAAGGCCAGCGTGGCCTGGTGGTCGCTGCGTGTGGCACGGCTGAGGTCGACGGCTGACGCTGCGGCATGATCGGCGATCATCTTGCCGAACGTATCGGTGGAAATGCCGCCGACAAAGCCGGTGGGAACATCGAGCCGGGCGCTGCCGATCGCGATGTTGAGGCAGGAGCCGCCGACCGCGGGTGTCAGGGCTTCGCGTCCATCCGCCGTCCGCGACGGCAGGAAATCGATCAGCGCATCTCCGCAACTCAGCAGCATGCAAACACCTTAACCCAGCGCCTCGCCGGGCGCCTGCTTCATCGCTTCGCGGCCGGCGCGATCAAGCTGCCGCAGCATCTTGTGCACGCCGCGCTTCCGGCGGTGGAAATCGGCAAGCTCGGGCCTGGTCGGTTCGCTCAGCCGCCCGAGCGCCGACATGCCGGCCATCGCGGCATTGATCGAGTTGTGCGCGCCGCTGGCGACAGCACCGAGCATCGCGGCGCCCAGCAATACGGGTTCTTGCGTCTGCGGCAACGCCACCGTGTAGCCTGTGGTGTCAGCCATGATCTGGCGCACCAAGGGGCTGCGGCTCGCGCCGCCGCCGATCACAATGGTCTTGCCGTCGACACCATGGGCCTGCAGCGCTTCGATGACGTCGGCGAGGCCATAGGCCAGCCCACACAGGCCTGCGATGAACAGCCGCTCCAGCGCCGACACGTCGGTGTCGAGATCGAGCCCGGCGATCACGGCGCGCGAGCCGGGATCGGCGTAAGGCGAGCGGTTGCCTAGGAATTCCGGCAGGACGTGAACATTGCGCGCGAGCAGCGCCGCCGCACCGGCGTTGCCGCTGCGCGCCAGGATGCGTTTCTCGAGGTATTCGATGACATCGACGCCATCGTTCTTCGCCGCGAGCGAAACCTCGGCATGCGCCGGGTGCGACTTGAGCAGATGATCGATCGCGGCCCCTGCCGCCGATTGCCCGCCCTCGTTCAGCCAGAAGCCCGGCACCATGCCCGAGAAGTACGGGCCCCAGACGCCGGGCACAAAGCATGGATCGACCGTCGTCGCCATGATGCAGGCCGACGTTCCCATGATGTAGGCGAGCCGCTTGCAGACATCGACGTCGGCGCCGGAGCCATCACGCCCGCCGATCGCGCCGACGCCGCCGGCATGGGCATCGATCAGGGAGGCGCCGACCGCGGTTCCCGGCAGCAGGCCGAGATCACGCGCGGCATCCTCCGACAGCCCGCGGCCGAGCGGCGAGCCGGGCGGCACGATCTCGGTACCGATCCGGGCAAAGCGATCGGCCGCGAGTGCCTCCAGTCCGACGCGCTTGAGGAAGGATTCACTCCAGCCGCCTTCGCCTGCGACATAGGTCCATTTGCAGGTGACCGTGCAGGTCGAGCGCGCCAGCGAGCCCGAGGCGCGGAACGAAAGATAATCGGCGAGATCGAAGAAGTGCCCGGCGGCTTCGAAGGTCGCGGGCAGATGTCGCTTCAGCCAGAGAATTTTCGGGATCTCCATCTCCGGCGAGATGGCGCCGCCGACATAGCGCAGCACCCGGTCGCCGGTTGCATTGACGAACTCGGTTTCGTCCATCGCGCGGTGATCCATCCAGACCACGACGTTGCGCGCGGGATCGCCGGACGGGCTGACGGTGAGCGGCCGGCCCGCTTTGTCGAGCACGACCAGCGAGCAGGTCGCGTCAAAGCCGATGCCCTTGACGTGCTCGGGTGCGACGGCGGCCTCCCGCATCGCATTGCGGACGGAGGCTGTGCAGGCCGCCCAGATGTCATCGGAGGATTGCTCGACGATATCGCCGGGCTCATGCCAGACCCGGATCGGATGCCGGGCCGATCCCAATAGCGCCCCGGCCTCGTCGAAGACGCCGGCGCGGGCGCTGGTGCTTCCGACGTCCACCCCGATATAGGCTTGCCGCATGTTCGCTCCGTCGGAGCATGACGACGTGTCTTCGAAACGTCGTCGTGCCCTTACTTCTGTGTCAGCATCGTCCGGAAAACCGGTCCCTACTTTTCCAGATCATGCTTCCACGCGAGCCTACCAGCAAGTGTAACCGCCATCGACCAGAACGATGCTTCCAGTCATCAGGCTCGCCGCCTCGGAGGCAAGGAACAAGACGACGGACGCGATCTCGTCGACCTGCCCCATCCTGGCCATCGGAGTTCCGCCGATCCAGGCGTCGTACATCCGGGGACTGTTCTTCACGAAGGCGTTCAGCGGCGTCTCGATATAGGTCGGCGCCACCGCGTTGACGCGGACCCCGCGCGCGCCCCATTCGGCCGCGAGCGATTTGGTGAGATGATGCACCGCGGCCTTGGAGGCGTTGTAGAAGCACTGTTCCTGCGGCTTGTTGACGATGAAGCCGGACATCGAGCCGACATTGACGATGGTGCCGGATTTGGCTTTCAGCATGTGATTGCCGAAGGCGCGGCAGCACCAGAAGGTGCCGTTCAGATTGACGTCGATGACGTTGAGCCAGTGCTCGTCGGTCACCGTTTCGGCCGGTGTCTCGCTACGCGCGATGCCGGCATTGTTGACGAGGATGTCGACCTTGCCGTATCTGCGCACCAGCTCGTCGGCGACCGCGGAGACGCGGCCGGAATCGGTCACGTCCATCAGCGCGATGTCGGTGTCGAAGCCCTTGGCCTTCAGCACCGCCTGCGCGTCTTGAGCCGCCTTGGCATCGCGATCGCCGATGATGACCTTGGCGCCGGCTTCCGCCAGCGCCTCGGCGCAGGCAAGCCCGATGCCCTGACCGGCGCCGGTGATGATGGCGGTCTTGCCGCCGAGCTTGAATTTCTCGAGATACATTTTCTTCTTCCTTTGCCTAGAGCCCGCGTTTCGCAGGCGTGCCGCCCCGGCCAGAGCGAGATCGACGGCGGAGGCCCCCCACGCCCTATGCGCGGATCGACTTTCCGCTGTCGTCGAAACGGTGGATGCGCGCCGGATCCGGGATCAGCGACACCTGGTCGCCCGGATGCAGGTCGAGCTCGCCGATATAGCGCGCGGTCAGCATTCCCTGCGGTCCGGCATCGACATAGAGGAAGGTGTCGCTGCCGAGATGCTCGGCGACCGAGACCGTGCCGCGCCAGCCGCCCTGCCCGTCGCGCTCGACCTTCAAATGCTCGGGCCGCACGCCGATGGTGGTGGCGCCCTGCTGCTTGGCGAGTTCGCCGGTGACGAAGTTCATTTTCGGCGAGCCGATGAAACCGGCGACGAACAGATTCGCCGGTTTCTCATAGAGCTCGAGCGGCGAGCCATATTGCTCAATCTTGCCGCCGTTCAGCACCACGATCTTGTCGGCCATGGTCATGGCCTCGACCTGGTCGTGGGTGACGTAGATCGCCGTGGTGCCGAGCTGCTTCTGCAGTCGCGTCACCTCGAGCCGCATCTGCACCCGCAACGCGGCGTCGAGATTCGACAGCGGCTCGTCGAACAGGAAGGCCTTCGGCTCGCGTACGATGGCGCGCCCGATCGCGACGCGCTGGCGCTGGCCGCCGGAGAGTTCGCGCGGCTTGCGCTCGAGATAGGGTGTGAGGTTGAGCGTGGCCGCGGCGGCCTCGACCTTGCGGTTGATCTCGTCCCTGGCGATCCCCGCCATCTTCAGACCGAAGGCGATGTTGCCGCGCACGCTCATATGCGGATAGAGCGCGTAGGACTGGAACACCATCGACAGCCCGCGCTTGGCCGGCGGCACGTCGACCACGTTGCGTCCGTCGATCAGGATGGCGCCGCCGGTGACATCCTCGAGCCCGGCGATCAGCCGCAGCAGCGTAGTCTTGCCGCAGCCTGAGGGACCGACGAAGACGACGAAGGAGCCATCGGCGATCTCGAGGTCGGCGCCCTTGATGATGTGGACCGGCCCGAACGATTTTTGCACACCCTGCAGCGTAATCTGACCCATGGAAAAGCCTTTCTGCTACTTGACCGCGCCGAAGGTCAGGCCGCGGACGAGCTGCCGCTGACTGAACCAGCCGAGCACGAGAATGGGCGCGATCGCGAGCGTCGACGCCGCCGACAATTTCGCCCAGAACAATCCTTCCGGGCTGGAGTAGGATGCGATGAACACGGTGAGCGGCGCCGCCTCGAGCGTCGACAGATTGAGGGTCCAGAACGCCTCGTTCCACGCCAGGATCAGATTGAGCAGCAGGGTCGAGGCCAAGCCCGGCACCGCCATCGGCGTCAGCACATAGATCAGCTCGCGCCCGATCGTGGCGCCGTCCATCCGGGCCGCCTCGAGAATGTCCTTCGGGATCTCCTTGAAATAGGTGAACAGCATCCAGATCACGATCGGCAGATTGCCGAGGCACAGGATGAAGATCAGCCCGGCGCGGGTGTCGAGCAGGCCGACAGAGCGGAATATCAGGTAGATCGGCACCAGCACGCCGACCGGCGGCATCATCTTGGTGGAGAGCATCCAGAGCAGCACGTCCTTGGTGCGCTTGGTCGGCGAGAACGCCATCGACCACGCCGCCGGGATCGCGATCAGCATCGCGATCAAGGTCGAGCCGCCGGCGATGACGATCGAGTTGAGCGCGTGATGGAAATAGTCGCTGCGCTCCTGCACCGTGACATAGTTCTCCGTGGTCCAGTGGAAGAACAGGAACGACGGCGGGATCGCGAAAGCCTCAAGCTCGGTCTTGAAGCTCGCCAGCACCATCCAGAGGATCGGGAAGAAGATCAGGAAGCCGACCAGCCAGGCCGCCGCCGTCGAGATCACCTTGTTCCGTGTCGTGACCATCCGCGCCATGACGTTACGCCTCCAGATTCCGGCCGACGATACGAACGAGGAAGAAGGCGACGATGTTGGCGAGCACCACCGCAACCAGGCCGCCCGCCGAGGCACTGCCGACGTCGTACTGGATCAGCGCCTGCGAATAGATCAGGAAGGCGATGTTGGTGGTCTGCAGGCCGGGGCCGCCGCCGGTGGTGACGAAGATCTCCGCGAATACCGTGAGCAGGAAGATGGTCTCGATCAGGATCACCACCGTGATCGGGCGCGCCAGATGCGGCAGCGTGATGTAGATGAAGGTCGAGATCGCGCTCGCGCCGTCCATCTCGGCCGCCTCCTTCTGCTCCTCGTCGAGCGATTGCAGCGCGGTCAACAGGATCAGGGTCGCGAACGGCAGCCACTGCCAGGAGATGATCAGGATCACCGAAAACAGCGGCGCGTCGTTGAACCAGTCGATTGCCGGCAGCCCGAACAGATGGGCGATCCAGGCAAACAGGCCCGACACCGGATGCATCAACAGGTTCTTCCAGACCAGCGCGCTGACCGTCGGCATCACGAAGAACGGCGCGATCACCATCAGACGGACGATCGAGAGCCCGACCACCTGCTGGTCGAGCAGCAGCGCCAGCGGCACGCCGAGGATGATCGTGATCGCGAGCACCGAGCCGACCAGCACCAGCGTGTTCTGCAACGAGGCGAGGAAGGCCGGGTCAGTGAGGAAGTACCGGAAATTCTCCAAGCCAACGAAGGATTCGGAGCCGGGATCGAGCAGATTGTAATGCAGTGTCGCGAAGTAGATCGTGAGCGCCAGCGGCACGATCATCCAGATGAACAGCAGCGCCACGGCAGGCGTGAGCAATGTGCGTGCAAGCAGCTGGGTCTGCTGGGTCGCCATCCCCGCCTCCTTCTCTCGGAAAGGAGCGACCATCCCGCTGCGGGACAGGATGGTCGCGAGTGACCCAGCTCGGGAGGTCTAAGCTGGCCGGGCGGCCAAGGCGCGCGCTGCGCCCTGGCTTTGTCTGGGCGTGGCTTATTTGATGTAGCCCGCGCGCTTCATCTCGCGCTCGGTCACGGACTGCGCAGCGGTGAGTGCCGCATCGACGGTGGTCGAACCCGAGAGCGCCGCCGAAAATTGCTGCCCCACCTGGGTGCCGATGCCCTGGAATTCAGGGATCGCGGCATACTGCACGCCCACGTAAGGCACCGGCTTCACCGTCGGCTTGTTCGGATCGGCGGCATCGATCGAGGCCAGCGTCAGCTTGGCGAAGGGAGCAACCTTCAGGTAGTCGGGGTTCTTGTACAGCGAGGAGCGCGTACCCGGAGGCACGTTGGCCCAGCCTTCCTTCGACGCGACGAGCTTGGTGTAGTCCTTGCTGGTCGCCCAGGCGATGAACTTCTCGGCCGCCTCGACCTTCTTCGAGCCTGCGGGGACCGCGAGACTCCATGCCCACAGCCAGTTGGCGTTCTTGCCGAGCCCGGTGTTCGGCGCCAGCGCAAAGCCGACCTTGTCGGCAACCTTGGAATCCTTCGGATTGCTCACCATGGACGCCGCCACCGTAGCATCGATCCACATCGCGCATTTGCCGGCGCTGAACAGCGCGAGGTTCTCGTTGAAGCCGTTCGAGCTGGCGCCGGGAGGGCCGGCCTGCTTCATCAGGTCGACATAGGTCGTCAACGTCTTCTTCCATTCCGGCGAATTGAACTGCGGTTCCCACTTCTCGTCGAACCAGCGCGCGCCGAACGAATTGGACATCGCGGTCAGGAACGCCATGTTCTCGCCCCAGCCGGCCTTGCCACGCAGGCAGATGCCGTAGACGCCAGCCGACTTGTCGGTCAGCTTCTTGGCGGCATCGACCACGAAATCCCAGGTCGGGCTCTCCGGCATCTTCAAACCGGCCTTGTCGAACAGGTCGGTGCGGTACATCACCATCGAGCTCTCGCCATAGAACGGCGCGGCGTAGAGCTTGCCGTCGACCGAGACCGCATCCTTGATCTTCGGCAGCAGGTCGCCGACGTCGTAGTCAGCGCCGAGCTTGTCGAGCGGCACCAGCCAGTTCTTCTTGGCCCAGATCGGCACCTCATAGGTGCCGATGGTAAGCACGTCGAACTGACCGCCCTTGGTGGCGATGTCGGTCGTCACGCGCTGGCGCAGCACGTTCTCCTCGAGCGTCACCCATTTGACGGTGATGTCGGGATTCTTGGCGGTGAATTCGCTGGTGAGCCCCTGCATGCGGATCATGTCGCTGTTGTTGACGGTCGCCACCGTCAGCGTGGTCTGGGCGATCGAGGGGGCAGAGATCAAAAGAGCAGCCGCGCCCGCAACGGCGCAAAGGACGTTTTTCAAGGTGACCTCCCTTATGTCACGTTGAGCATATGCCCACGTGTTGAGCGTATGTTCATCCTGTCGTTGAAATTTGTCAAGCGCGCGGGTGCGCCGTCCCGCGCGATTGCGGGTTCCACCACAGCCTGGAATGGAGTTTTGCGGGAGCGAAGGAAGCGTCTAGCGATCCAGCACGGCGCGCGCGGTGGCCTCATCGGTGATGAGGCCGTTGATCACCCGGCCCGCCAACGCGGCCTTGATCGACGGTACCTTGGCGACGCCGACGGCGGCCGCGATCGTGGTCGAGACCGCGGGGATCTGTGGCGGAATGCTGGTCAGGCGCTTGTTGGTGCCGCCCTTGATCAGGCGGCCCTTGGCGTCATAGGCCCAGCCCGTCACCTCGCCGACCGCGCCGAGCCGCATCATCTCCAGCAGTTCTTCACGGGTGACGAAGCCGTCGACATGGACCTGGGCCTTCTGGTCCATCTGGCCGATGCCGATCAACCGCAGATCGGCCTTAGCGGCGACCGCCCTCACCCGCGCGATCGGATCAATACGGACCATGCGGTTGCGCTCGTCCTCGCTCGACATCAGGAACGGCAGCGGCATCGGGTAATGCCGCGCACCGGTGCGATCGGCCAGCCGCCCCACCGTGTCGTAGAAGCTCGCCGAGCCGTCGGCGGAGATGTTGCCGACCAGCGAGACGATCTGGTGATCCGGCCGCTCGATCGGCGAGACCCGCTCGACCGCGGCACGCACGGCGCGGCCGGTACCCAGCGCCACGATCACAGGCGTCTCCGAGCGCAACGTCGTCTCCAGCAGATTGGCGCTGCGTTCGGCGATCCCCGCATTCGACAGCGGTGCCGACGGATCTGACGGCACGACGTCGCAATGCACCAGATCGAACCGCGCCTTCAGCCGTGAGGCCAGCTCCATGCAGGCTGCAATGGGATGCTCGAGACGAAACGTGATCAGCCGCTCCGCCAGGCACAGCGACACCAGGCGCTGCGCCGAGGCCCGCGACACCTGCAGCATCTTTGCGATCTCGTCCTGGGTGTGGCCGGCGATGAAATAGAGCCAGCCGGCGCGCGCCGCATCGTCCAAGCGAGACTTTTCGTTGTCGGGCGCAGCCATCGTCTTGCGTCAGCCTTCCTTCCAGAAATCCGTCATCGCGGCGAAGATTCGATCCGCCCCGGCCTGCCGCAGCAGAGCATTGCCGTCCGCCAACCGATAGTGGGTGCCGCCGACAAATCCCCACACTTTCATCCCCGCCGCCTTCGCGGCCACCACGCCGCTGACGCTGTCCTCGATCACAAGCGTCCGGCGCGGCTCGGCTCCCATCGCGGCAGCCGCATACAAGAACAGATCCGGCGCAGGCTTGCCGTGCTTGACCATCTGCGAGGTATAGAGCCGCGGCCCGAAGCCCGTCGCGAGGCCGGTCAGGTCCAGCGAGAACTTCACGCGCTCGAGGTCGCTCGACGAGGCGACGCAATACGGCAACTGCAATTCTCCAAGCACCGCCGCGATGCCGGCAATCGGTTTGAGTTGAGATCGGAATGTCTCGCGGACCTGCACCGCAAGATCGGGCAGGAAATTCGCGGGCAATGACTTTCCAACGGCGCGGCAATAGTCGAGCAAGGCCGCGGTGCTGCGGCCGAGAAAGAGTTCGAGCGCCCGTTCGGTGCTCATGTCGATGCCGGCCCCGACCATCGCCTCGGCAAGACAGCGGCAGCTCAATTCCTCGCTGTCGACGAGCACGCCGTCGCAGTCGAAGATGACCAGATCGGTCTCGGGAAGCCGCGGATCCATCCCGGCATGAGATCATATGCTCACGTCATGAGCAATAGATCACAGTTTCGCGCGGAATGCCGCGCCTCAAATGGTCGCGGTGCACCGTCAGGGATGCTGTGCGACAAGGCGAAATGCCGCATGACACACCCCTGATCGCGACCGTCGTCGCGGGCCTCGGATTAGCTTTCGTCTTCGGAACCATCGCCCAGCGCTTTCGGGTTCCGCCACTGGTCGGCTATCTGCTCGCAGGAGTCGCCGTCGGTCCCTTCACGCCCGGCTTCGTCGCCGATCAGGCGCTGGCGACCGAGCTCGCGGAGCTCGGTATTATCCTGCTGATGTTCGGCGTCGGCCTGCATTTCTCGCTGAACGATCTGTTGTCGGTGCGCAAGATCGCGGTGCCCGGCGCGGTCGCACAGATCGCGGTCGCGACGCTGATGGGTCTCGCCCTTGCATTGCTGATGGGCTGGACCGTGGGCGCCGGCCTGGTGTTCGGCTTGGCGCTGTCGGTCGCAAGTACCGTCGTGCTGTTGCGCGCATTGCAGGAGCGGCGGCTGATGGACACCGAGCGCGGCAAGATCGCGGTCGGCTGGCTGATCGTCGAAGACCTCGCGATGGTGCTGGCGCTGGTGCTATTCCCCGCGGTGGCGAGCTTCCAGGGCGGCGACGGCGCGGCGCTCGTCTCCGATCCGCTCGCCACCCGCTTCGGCCTCGGGCTGACCGGCGTGTTGGTGCTGACGCTGATCAAGATCGCGTTATTCATCGCGCTGATGCTGGTGGTCGGACGCCGGCTGATCCCATGGGTGCTACACTACATCGCGCACACCGGCTCGCGCGAGCTGTTCCGGCTGACCGTGCTTGCGATCGCGCTCTGCATCGCGTTCGGCGCGACCAAGCTGTTCGGGGTTTCGCTGGCGCTCGGCGCCTTCTTCGCCGGCATGATGCTGCGGGAATCGCCGCTCAGCCAGCGCGCCGCCCAGGAGACCCTGCCGCTGCGCGATGCGTTCGCGGTGCTGTTCTTCGTCTCGGTCGGCATGCTGTTCGATCCGCTCAGCGTGGTGCGCGAGCCCTGGCCGTTTGTGGCGACGCTGTTCGTCATCGTGGTCGGCAAGTCGCTTGCCGCCCTTTTGATCGTCGTGCTGTTCCGTCACCCGATGGCGACCGCCCTGATGATCTCGGCGAGCCTCGCCCAGATCGGTGAATTCTCCTTCATCCTGGCGGAGCTCGGCGTTGCGCTCAATCTGCTGCCGAAGGCCGGCCGCGACCTGATCCTGGCCGGCGCGATCTTCTCGATCATGCTCAACCCGCTGGTGTTCGCGGTTGTCGACTGGCTGACGTCGCGGCTCGAGAAGCCGGAGACCGCCTCGCCGACGGCCGCGACGTCCGAGGCGATCCCTGTCACCGAATTGCAGGATCACACCATCCTGGTCGGCTACGGCCGGGTCGGCAGCATCGTCGGTGACGCCCTCCATCGGCGCAACGCGCCGTTCCTCGCGGTCGAGGCATCCGACGACATGGTCGCAAAGCTCAAGCAACGCGGCATCGAAGCCCTGATGGGCAACGCCGTGCGCGCCAGCGTGCTGCGCGCGACCAATCCGGCGGGCGCACGATCGCTCGTCATCGCCATTCCCGAAGCGTTCGAGGCCGGACAGATCGTCGAGCAGGTGCGCGCCGCAAATCCCGCGATCCAGATCATCGCGCGGGCGCATTCCGACGCCGAGGTCGATCATCTGAAGGGGCTCGGGGCCGACATCGTGATCATGGGCGAGCGCGAGATCGCCCGAGGGATGATCGAGGAGCTCGACCGGGCACAGCCGGCATCCGCCATGCAACACACAGCGGCGGCCAGGGAAGACTCAGCGGCCTAGGTAACGGCCCCAACGGCGAAGGGAGCCCGCGCCGCGCGTGGGATCAATGGAGATCAGGGTATGGCATTCAAGAGCCCGCACGTTTCGCTGGTGTCGTTCTCGATCGAGATCGGCAAGGACGGCACGAGTAATGTGATGCAGATCGAGACCGACTTGCATCTGAACACCCGCCATCCGAGCTATGACGCCGCCGCTGTCGAGCGGCTGGTGTGCGACGCGCAGGCCTATCTCGCCGGCAATGCCGACCAGATCACGCAAATCCGGCTGGTCTCCAACCGCGGCGGCCAGACCTGAGGTCAGCCACCGAGGAACGCCGGCGCCAGATCTTCCTGCACGATGATGTTGGCGGCTTCCGTCGTCAGCTCACTGCCGACCAGATCAAGATTCTTCGCAGCCTCGAACAGCATCGAGCGGACGTCATCCGGCGTCAGCACGCCCTTCGCGATCAGCTTGCGTACCAGCGCCTGCAGGATGAGAACGTCGATCTCGCCATGGGCCAGCGGCGTCGGCTTGTCCGTCATGATCATCTCCGAGGCTGAGGTTCGTCGTTAGCGCGGCGGTGACGCGATATCCTTGTGCAATCGCTCGAACGCGCGGCGCAGGCCATGCAGCTGGTCGACCAGATGCAGGATGACGTCGATCCCCTCATCGTTGACGCCGAAGTCACCCTTCAGGTCCCGGATCAGATGCGCGCGCGCCACGTCGGTGTCGGAGAAACTGATCTCGTGTGCGGTCTCGCCCGGAATGAGCCATTGCTGCTCGATCCAGAACTCCAGGGTCTGCACCTCCAGACCGGCATCGATGAGGAACTGCTGCTTGTTCATGATGCACCATCATCACGTGGATTGAATCCCTTGCGATCCCAGTTCGACACGAACGCCTCGAGCGCGGGATCGGGTCCCTTGGGCAGGACCACCTTGAGCTTGACGAACTCATCGCCATGACCGCCGCCGACCTTGGGCGCGCCCTTGCCGCGCAGCCGCAGCGTCGTGCCGGTGTTCGAGCCCTTCGGCACCGTCATGGTGACCGCGCCGGTCGGCGTGGGAACATTGACCTTGCCGCCGAGCACCGCCTCGAACAGCGAGATCGGCAATTCCAGCGAGATGTCGTCGCCCTCGCGGGTGAAGCGCGGATCGGGGCGAACCTCGACCTCGATCAGCGCATCGCCGGGACCGCCCTTGCCGCTACCGGGCATGCCCTTGCCGCGCAGGCGGATGACCTGACCGTCGACGAGGCCCGGCGGGATCGTGACGTCGAGCGTGCCGCCGTCGGGAAGCGTCAGGCGCTTGCTCGCACCGGTGATCGATTCCGAGAAGTCGATCGCAAGGCTGTAGTGCAGGTCGCGGCCGCGCCGGTTCGCGCGCGCCTGCTCGCTGCGCCGGAGCAGCTCGGCGAACGCGTCGTCCTGGTCCATATAGTCGGCATAGCCGGAACTGTCGGCGTAAGGATGGCCCTCACCTGCGGTGGCGAAATCCCGGTAGTAGCGATGCTGCGGCCGCTCGGCGCCGCTCTCGTCGATCTCGCCGGCGTCGAAGCGCTTGCGCTTGTCGGCATCCGAGAGCAGATCGTTCGCAGCGGCGACTTCCTTGAATTTTTCCTCGGCGGCCTTGTCACCCGGATTGAGATCCGGGTGCAGCTTCTTCGCCAGCTTGCGATAGGCCTTCTGGATATCGGCCGCAGACGCCGTCGGGGCAACGCCAAGAACCTCGTACGGACTTCTCACAACCTGCTCCGCAACACCATGAGTGCACCTGCAATCATGAGGGCGCAAAAGCAGGCGATTTGCAAGTGTGCTCGCGCCGCCCGGCAATGGGCGACGCAACATCCGTTCATGTCACAGGACGCTTTATGACGTATGTCCGGGGTCCAGATAGTTCGGCATGTTCTTTTGCTGCTGCGGCGTCATCTTGGCGGGATCCGGTTTGCCCGGCACGCCCCTTGGACCGAGCAGGGCTCGCTGCATGTCGTCCTCGCTCAAGCGAGGCTTGCCGTCGTCAAGCTGTCCGCTGCCGCCGTGACTCTGTGCCATGACCGACCTCCACTGATGATCGCTTGCGCACGGGCAGAAGAGAGTGCGCGCTCCGCCGGAACGAGCCGGCGGAGCGCGAGATCATACCCTAATGTTGCTCCTGCCGCTTCTCCTCTGCGGGATGACCGGCAGGCGCACCGTGCGGCGGTGCCTGAACATGCGGGGCGGCTTGCACATGCGGTGCCGCCGGCTGCGGATGCGCCTCAGGGCGTGCCATCGTCTCCGGCCTTGCAGCAGGCTCCGGGCGAGGCTCGGGTCTTGCTGCCTGCTCCGGCCGCGCGACGGGCTTCGCGGCAGGCTCGGGCCGCGGCTCTTCCCTGCGCACCTCCGGTGCGGCAGGGCGCGCCGCTTCCGTTGCAGGCCGTGGTTCGACCTTGGGCGCGGCGACAGGTGCCGCGCGTTTCTCTTCGACCGCGGGCTTGTTCACCTCGGCGGGCGGATGCGCAGCAACGCCCTTCTCCGGGACCGGAAGCGCATGAGATCCGGCAGGCGCCGGAGCAGCAGGATGCGGCTCGACCTTCGTCTCGGGCGCCGGAGCCGCGTGCTTCTCCTCGACCGCAGGCTTGTTCTCCTGAGCGGTTGGATGCGCCGCAGGAACCTCCTTGCCCGGGACCGGGAGCGCGTGGGAGGTCGCAGGTGCAGCCGCAGTCGCGGGTGCAGCTGGGGACCCCG
>NZ_JACMYO010000166.1 GCF_020889685.1 Bradyrhizobium oropedii | reverse complement strand
AACCACAAATGCTGATTGTGGAGCGACGATGTGGCCCCAGCCTTCGCCAAACATATAGCTGTGGTTATGGGTCCCGGCTCGCGCTTCGCTTGGCCGGGACGACGGATGGGGTATGATCGGAATAAAGTACAAAGGAGTATTGCGATGAGCTGGCAGCCCTCGACCGATCCCGAACTCGGCGATCCCCAAACCTGCGACGCGCTGGATCTGATCATCGTGCCGCGCACCCGCGATCTCGGCGACGGTTTTGCCGTGCGCCGCGCGCTGCCGCACGGCAAGCGGCAGATGGTCGGGCCCTTCATCTTCTTCGACCATTTCGGTCCGGTGCAATATCTCGCCGGCAAGGGCATGGACGTGCGGCCGCATCCGCATATCGGGCTCGCCACCGTCACCTATCTGTTCGACGGCAGCATCATGCATCGTGACAGCGAGGGCAACATCCAGGAGATCCAGCCCGGCGCGATGAACCTGATGACCGCGGGCCGCGGCATTGCGCATTCCGAGCGCACCCCCGACGTGCAGCGCCGCGACGGCCAGAAGATGCTGGGACTGCAAAGCTGGATCGCACTGCCTGCGGGCAAGGAGGAGATCGCGCCCTCGTTCCAGCACTACGGCGCGGGCGACCTGCCGATGATCTCCGAGCGCGACTTCACCGCGCGGGTCATCGCGGGCTCGGCCTTCGGCATCTCCTCGCCGGTCAGCATGGTGTCGCCCTGGTTCTATACCGAGGTGACCGCCAAGGCCGGCACCTCGGTGCCGCTCGACCCCGACCATGAGGAGCGAGCGATCTATCTCGTCGATGGCGAGGTGGAAATCGCGGGCGACCGCCACGAGGGGCCGCGGCTTTTGATCTTCCGGCCCGGCGACCGCATCACCGTGAAAACGCTGCGGCCGACCCGCATGATGTTCCTGGGCGGCGATGCCCTGGAAGGGCCCCGCCACATCTGGTGGAATTTCGTCTCCTCCTCGAAGGAGCGGATCGAGCAGGCCAAACAGGACTGGAAAACCGGGCGTTTCGCGCAGGTTCCGCATGAACACGAGTTCATTCCGCTGCCGGAGTGAGCTATTTCCTGTGATAATCTTTCGCGCCCGCACCCCTCGTGTGCGGGCGCACGTCTTTGAGAAACCAGCCCGGAAAGACCCACGCCCATGACCGCGATGCTATCCAGCGATTTGCCCCTGCCCCGGATCGGCCGCGGCAAGGTGCGTGATATCTACGCCGTCGGCGACGACCGCGTGCTGCTGCTCACCACCGACCGCATCTCGGCGTTCGACGTGGTGATGGCGGAGACCATTCCGATGAAGGGCGCGGTGCTGACCCAGATCAGCGCCTGGTGGTTCCGGCAGCTCGAAGGCACCGTGCCGCATCACATGATCAGCGCCGATGCCGACGAGATCATCCGCGCGGTCCCCGAACTGAAGAACCATCGCGCCGACATCGTCGGGCGCGCGATGCTGTGCAAGCGCACCACCGTGTTTCCGATCGAATGCGTGATCCGCGGCTATATCTCCGGCTCGGCGTGGAAGGAATACGCGGCCGAGGGCACACTCGCTGGTGAGAAGCTCGCTGCCGGGCTGGTCGAGAGCCAGAAACTCGAGCCCGCGATCTTCAGCCCGGCGACCAAGGCCGAGGCCGGCCATGACGAGAACATCACGGTGGCGCGGGTGCGCGAGATCCTGGGCGCGGACGTTGCCGCGACGCTCGAGAAGATGGCGCGCGACGTCTATGGCTATGGCGAACAGACCAGCCGCGCGCGCGGCATCATCATTGCCGACACCAAGTTCGAATTCGGCCGCGACGGAGACGGCCGCATCATCCTGATCGACGAGGTGATGACGCCGGATTCCTCGCGCTTCTGGGCGGTCGACGCCTACAAGCCCGGCCAGCCGCAGCCGAGCTTCGACAAGCAGCCGCTGCGCGACTATCTCGACGTCGAACGCCACGCCGGCCGCTGGAACGGCGACGCCCCCGCGCCGGCGCTGCCGGCCAGCGTGGTGGATGCAACGAGCAAGCGATACCTGGAAGCATATCGCCGCGTAACCGGGACCGAGCTGAAGGTCTAGCTGCACCGTCATTGCGCTCGTTCTATCACCGTCACCCTGAGGAGGCCGCGACGCGGCCGTCTCGAAGGGTCGACGGCCCGGCTGGTGGCCGTGCATCCTGCGAGGCTCGCTCCGCTCGCACCTCAGGATGACGGGGAGGGAGACACGCTGCCTCCGACTGCACCACCCCACCAATCGAGGTGAATTCCATTCACCCCTGTTGAAGACAAACCTTTTGTCGTTGCGTCGGCCTCCCTGCACTCTCGGCGTAAAGCGGAGAGTGCACGATGCGGCAATTGACTTATGTCGGCGGCAACAAGGTCGAATGGTGGGACGTTCCCGCACCCAAACTACAGGATGACCGCGACGCGCTGGTGCAGCCGCTCGCGGTGACGCGCTGCGATCTCGATCTTGCGATCGTCCACGGCCGATCGGGCCTAGCAGGTCCGTTTGCGCTTGGACATGAGACCGCGGGCCGGATCGTCGAGATCGGCAGAGCCGTGAGGAATTTCGCGCCCGGCGATCTCGTCATTGTTCCATTCCAGATCAGCTGCGGTGCCTGCGACCGCTGCCGGCGCGGCCACACCAATGCCTGCACGGCGGTGCCGTTCCGCTCGTCCTACGGGTTGAAGCCGGTCTGCGGCGTGGAATATGGCGGCGGCCTGTCGGATCTGATCCGCGTGCCGTTTGCCGATCACATGCTGGTCCGCCAACCGTCAGGCCATGCCTTGTCGCAGACGGCGGGGCTGGCGGACGGCGCGACCGACGGATTCAGCGCGGTGGCGCGCTGGCTCCAGCAGCGGCCCGGCGCCGATGTGCTCGTGATCGGCGGTTTCGCCCAGTCGCTTGCGATGTTCGCGGTGCAGGCAGCGGTGGCGCGTGGCGCCGGCCGCATCGTCTACCTCGACGATCACGCGCCGCGCCTCGCCAAGGCGAAGTCGCTCGGTGCCGAGATCATCGAAGCGCCAACTGGCCTCGCGATGGAGCCGCCCGGCCTGTTTCCGATCGTGATCGATGCGGCCGCAACCGACGCCAGCATGCTGCTGGCGATCCGATCCACCGAACCCAACGGCATCTGCCAGCGCATGTATGGCGACTTTGCCGAGACGACGCCGGTCCCGCTCCGGCACATGTATGGCACCGGCGTCACCCTGAAGGTCTCGCGCGTCAATGTCCGCGCCGAGCTGCCCGATAGCGTGGCCCATGTTGCGGCAGGTCATTACCACCCTGAAGAGGTGATCACCCGCCGCGTCCGTTTCGAGGATGCGCATGAGACGATCGGCGACCCGACCATCCGCGTCGCCTTCGTTCGCGATGGCGTTGCCTGACGGGCGAGGACAGGTCCGTCGGGCGGACAAAGGCGCGATCGCGCCGTGCTCACCATTCTGACCGTGCCCGTGAGGGTGGGCACGCGTTGGCTTTGCCCGCCTTGCGGAATTGCGACCGTCATTGCGGATCGCTCCGCAACAGCGCAAAATTCTCAAGTCATTCCGGGACGGTCCGCAGGACCGGACCCGGAATCCATTTGTCCGCACAACAAGCGGCGGAATGGATTCCGGGTTCGCGCTTCGCGCGCCCCGGAATGACGACAAGAACAACAAGCCCAGGGAGCGACCCATGTCCGATGCCGATACCGTGCTCGTCGAGCGCGATGGCCCGATCACCATCATCTCGATCAACCGCCCGCACAACCGCAACGCCGTCGATGGCGCCACGGCGCGCAAGCTGTATGACGCGTTCCTCGCCTTCGACGCAGACGCGAGCGCATCGGTTGCGGTGTTCACCGGCACCGGCGGCTATTTCTGCGCCGGCGCCGACCTGAAGGCGGTGGCGGCCGGCGATCCCGAGAAGAAGCGCGAGGTCGGCGGCCACAACACGATCGCGCCGATGGGCCCGAGCCGGCTGCGGTTGTCGAAGCCGGTGATCGCCGCGATCGAAGGCTTTGCAGTCGCCGGTGGCATGGAACTGGCGCTATGGGCCGACATGCGCGTCGTCGCGGAGGATGCCACCTTCGGCGTGTTCTGCCGCCGCTTCGGCGTGCCGCTGATCGACCTCGGCACCATCCGCCTGCCGCGGCTGATCGGCCATTCGCAGGCGATCGACCTGATCCTCACCGGACGCCCGGTCACAGGTCCTGAGGCCCACCGCATGGGGCTCGCGAACCGGCTGGTGCCGAAGGGTGAAGCCCGTGCGCACGCCGTCGCGCTCGCCAAGGACATCGCGAAATTCCCGCAGAACTGCATGCGCGCCGACCGCCTGTCGGCGTTGCGGCAATGGGACCTCGAGGAGGAAGAGGCGATCAGGAACGAGATGCGCGGCGGGCTCGATGTGATCGCGTCCGGCGAAACGTTGTCGGGCGCGACGCGGTTTGCCTCCGGCGTCGGCCGTCACGGCGCCTTCGGCAATGAGGGCGGCAACGGGTAGTCCCGCCGTGCCGCCTTTGCGTTCCCGCCGCCGACGTGCTGAGCTGCCGCACCATTCCGAAAGCAAAAAATGCCCGCGCAATCAACCGCAACCGAGCTGAAGCACTTCACGACATCCGATTTCCGCCTGGAGAACGGCAGCTTGCTGGGCGAAGTCACCATCGCGTACCGCACCGTCGGCACACTGGCGCCGAACCGCGACAACGTCGTGCTGGTGACCCACGGCAACACCAGCGGGCCACAGATGATCGATCCCGGCGGTTCAACCGGCGAAGGCAGCTGGTGCGAGATCGTCGGCCCCGGCAAGGCCGTCGACACCAACAGCTACTTCGCGATCTGCCCGAACATGCTGGGCTCGTCCTGCGGCTCGACCAACGCGGCGAGCATCGATCCGCGGACCGGACGGCGTTACGGGCCGCGCTTCCCTGATATCACCGTCAGCGACATCGTCGCCACCCAGCGTGCGCTGCTCGATGACCTCGGCGTCGAACAGCTCGTTGCAATCGTCGGTCCGTCCTACGGCGGATTCCAGGCGCTGCAATGGGCGGTGAACTATCCCGATGCGATGCGCGGCATCGCCGCAGTCGTCACCGCGCCGCTGGTGCCGCGCGAGCGCGCCGAGGGCAACGTCGCGCGGCTGATGGCGGTGCTGTCGCAGGATCCGAACTGGAACGGCGGCGACTATTACGACCAGGGCGGCGTGCTCGAAAGCATGATCCAGATCCGTACCGCGACGCTGAAGACCTACGGCATTGAAACGCGGCTGCGCGACACGCTGACCGACCCTACGGAGATCGAGGCCGCGATCCGCGCCGAGGCGACGGAATGGGCCAGGGGGTTCGACGCCAATTCGTTGCTGACACTCGGCAAGGCGCTGCGCGACTTCGACGTGACGGCGCAGTTCGGACGGATCAAGGCCAAGACGCTCTATGTGCTGTCGCGAACCGACAAGCTGTTCCCGCCGGAGCTTGCGCAACAGGTGATGCCGGCGCTGAAGTCCGCCGGCGTTGAACGCCGATTACTTTCTGCTCGACAGCGATTACGGCCACTCCGCATCGGGCCGCGACGCGCACAAATGGGCGCCGCGGTTGCGCGCGTTCATGGACAGCCTTGGTTAGGCACCCGGATCAAAATCGATACATTCCATCCGGGAACCCGCGCCCTCACCCTCCCTCGCAACCGGGAGAGGCGGAAAATGCGCGTATTGAGAACCGCTTGTCACAAAAATCCTGTTGTCGTCCTGCTCTGCGCTCGTCTACGACTAGCGGCGTAAGTTTGGGATATTTTTCAACGTGATTAGTCGGTCGCTTTATTTCGGCTCGCGCGCACGGCGAGCCATGCATGACATTCTCGGCGGTGGTGCGGCCAGCGTGCTCGGCATCACGTTCGGCCTGTCCTACGCGCTGCTGATCTTCGCTGGCCCCTTGTCGCCCTATCTGTCATACGGCGTCGCGGCGACATTCATCTCCTCGGCCGTGCTTGCGACCTTCATTGCACTCGGCAGTTCGCTGCCCTTCGCGGTCGCCGGCCCGGACAGCTCCACCGCGGCAGTGACCGGAATCCTGATGGCCACGCTGGTCGAGCGCATCAATGCCGCTAATCCGGCGGCGCCGCTGCTCGCACCGGTGCTGATCACGCTTGGGCTCTCGACCATCGTCACCGGCATCGTGCTGTGCTGCCTCGGGCTGACACGGTTCGGCCGCGCCATCCGCTACGTACCTTACCCTGTCGTCGGCGGGTTCCTCGGAGCAACCGGCCTGTTGATCGTGCTGGGTGCGGTCAGGGTCATCACCGGTTACCCTGTTCAGCTCAGCACCCTCTTCCATTTTACGAATATCATCACGATCTCCGAGCTCAGCGCCGCCTGCGCGATGGCGCTGGTGCTGTATCTGACCTGGCATCGCTCGCGCACCCCGTTCGGCCTGCCGATCATCCTGGTCAGCGGCGTGATCGTGGCGCATCTGACGTTCTGGATCGTCGGCATCACGCCCGAGGAAGCGCATCTGACCGGCTGGACCTTCGCGCCGCCGCCGGCATCGACCTTCATGCTGCCGTGGCACACGGCCGATCTGGCGCAGTATCCGTGGTCGGCGGTACCGGACCTGCTCGGCAACATGATCGCGGTCGTCTTCGTCACGGCGGCGAGCACCTTGTTCAACACCACCGGCATCGAGGTGGCGGTGCATCGCGAAGCCAATCTCGAGCGCGAGCTCAACGTCACCGGCTTCGCCAACATCGTGACCGGCGCGCTGGCCGGCTATGCCGGCTGCATCTCGGTCAGCCGCTCGATCCTCAATTTCTCCAGCGGCGGGCGGGGCCGGCTGTCAGGGCTGACGGTTGCGGCGATCTCGCTGCTGATGCTGGCCGTGGCGCCGCAGCTGCTCGGCTACATGCCGAAATTCGTGCTCGGCGGGCTGCTGATCTATCTCGGCGCCGACCAGCTGCACAAATGGATGGTCGAATCGCGCAAGCGGCTGTCGCAGACCGAATATCTATCGTTGCTTGCGATCATCGTCATCATCGTGGCCTGGGGCTTCGTGCCCGGCATCCTGATCGGCGTCGTCATCGGCTGCGCCACCTTCGCGCTCAGCGCGGCGCGGGTCGAGGCGATCAAATACGGCTTCGACGGCTCGGAATATCGCAGCTCGCTGGATCGCTCGCGCGACGACCGCGAGGTGTTGTCGGCTCATGGCGGCAAGATCCAGGGACTGACACTGCAAAGCTATCTGTTCTTCGGCTCCGCCAACCGGCTCTACCAGCACGTCAAGACGCTGCTGCGCGAGCACCCGGAGTGCCGCTACCTGCTGTTCGACTTCAAGCTCGTCACCGGCGTCGATTCGTCGGCGGCCTACAGCTTTGCGCAGATCAGGCGCAGCGCACACGAGGTCGGCGTCGAGCTGGTGCTGGTGCATCTGTCGGCCAAGGCCGAGCAGGTGCTGCGCTCCAGCGATTTCATCACCGAGGGCGTCACCGTGATCGACGAGCTCGATCATGCACTGGAATGGTGCGAGAACCAGATCATCACGCAGCACCAGGAGCTCGCGCAGGAGGAGGCCGACCTGCGCGGCTGGTTCACGGGAATGCTCGACAGCGAGAGCGACGCCGACGCGCTGATCCGGCGCTGCCAGCGCATCGAGGTCGATGCTGGCGAGGTCATCGTGCATGCCGGCGACGCTGCCGATTCCATGCACTTCATTCTCGACGGCCGGCTCGGCATCATGATCCCCGCCGAGGACGGCCGCACCACGCGGGTGCGCAGTCTCGGTCGCTACACCACGATCGGCGAGATGGGCCTCGTCGCGCACACCCCGCGCAGCGCGACCATCCAGGCAGAGATGGCGAGCGTGCTCTATGTGCTGAACACCCATCAGTTCGCGGCGATCCGGGACGAGGACCCCGAACTCAGCCACAAGCTGCTGACCTATTTCGTGTCGGTGATGGCGGAGCGGCTGACCTTTGCGAACCGCACCATTGCGGTGCTGCGGCGTTAGAGATGCGTAGCCCGGATGGCGCGTAGCGCAATCCGGGCTACGCAGGTGACGTTGAGCTACAACAACCCGCGGCTTTCGCTTGCCGCAAGCTCATCCATCAGCACCTGGTCATCATAGCGCGCGAGCGAAAGGCTGCGCGCGAAAGCCGGTGCCGGTGCGCCGACCACGGCGCGGGCACAGAGGTCGCCGGTGGCGCAGGCGCCCATCGTGCCGTAACCGGACAACGCCGCGGCGAGGAACACGCCGGGCGTTTTCGCAGCCCCGATCAGCGGCCAGTTTTCCTTCGTCATCGGATAATAGCCGCCGTAATGCACGCGGTCGCGCGGCAGCGCGCCGAGATACTGCGCGAGGCGCGGCTGCAACCGGCTCGCCGCGCGCAACACCACTTCAGGGAAATACGGGTTCAGCTCCGGCTCGCGGACCGGCGCCGTCGTCTGCTCGGCATTGAAGGCCCAGCCGAGCTTGATCCACTCGCCATGATCGCCGCCATCGGGCCGGCAATGGATGCTGCCCGGCATCGGCTCCAACAGCTGCGAAAATTCAGGAGCCGCTGACAGCGCCTCGCGCTCGTCATCGGACCACGCCAGCGTCTGGCCGTCGAGATCGATCGCGAACGGCATCTTGCGATCGACGGCGCGGTTGCGATCGGCGAACGCGATCTTCTGCTGCAACACGTTGACGATCGGAAGCTGCTCGCCATGCATCGCCGCGACATGCGCCGCGAACGGGCCGGCGGCGTTGACGATGATGTCGGCCTTGATGGTTTGTCTCGCGCCGTCCGCCAGCACATCGACCACAAAACGATCGGTCTTCGTGATGCCGACCACCCTCGCCTGCTGAAACTGCGCACCCAGCGGACGCATGGTCTCCAGCATGTACTGGCCGAGCTGCTGGCCGCTGATGTCGCCCGCCCGGCGGATATGCAACGCCGTCGATATCTCCGTGTCGAAGGTCGGATAATGTGTCTGGATCAGATCGCGGCCGCGCAGGACATCGACACCGTCGGGCGCGCTCTGCCAGTCGGCCGAATGCGGCGGCACATAGCCGCGGCTTGCTCCATCATGCAGGCGGATCAGCTTTGCGGCCTGCTCGCCGTAGCCGGCGTAGAGTTGCTGCAACAATTCTTCGGGCGTTTCCTCGCGCGTGACCAGGAGATATCCCCGCCGCGTCATGTGGATGCGATTGTCGCTGCGGCGCGCGATCTCCTCCATCAGGTCGGTGGAATGATTGGTGAAATCGGCCATCGTCGGGTGCGGCCACCAGTTGCGGTAGTTCTCGCCCGATTGCGCCGAGGTCAGCGCCATCGGCTGGCCTTCATCGACGATCAGCAGGCGCGCGCGCCTGTGCTGGACCGCGAGGTAATAGGCCGTGGCGATGCCGACGATGCCCGCACCGATCACCAGGATTTCGACGTCATTGGTCTTCACGCGTGGTCTCCATAGGCCCGCATGGAGCCCGCGAAATTCAAATTGTCCTGAAGGCGATCACACCGGGCGTTCCGGTTTGTTTGAGCTCGATCCTGTCGGAAAACCGCTTCGCACTTTCCCGCGATCACGCTCTAGCCCGCATCGCGCAACGCCTGGCGCTGCGCCGAGCGCAGTGTCTTCTGCGTCTCCTCGATATGATCGCGCAGCAGCCGAACCGCCTTCTTGATCTCGCCGTCGCGGCAGAATTCGAGCAGCCGGTAGTGCTCGCGTTGCGGACGCTCCTTGCCGGTCGCCTGCGACACCAGCGCCCGCGTGAAGCGGCCGACATGACCGTAATTCGCCTCGATCATGCTGAGCAGGCGCGGACGATTGCATGGCGCGTAGAGCGTGGCGTGGAATTTCCAGTTGAACGCGCCCCATTGCGCCGGATCGGGCTCGGCGTCGTAGGCCTGGAGGATTTTCGTTGCCGCTTCGAGATCGATCTCGCCCATCGCGGGGATCGCCAATCGCAACGCATGGCATTCGAGCGCGATGCGAATCTCGAGCAGTTCGATCACCTCGTCGATCGACAGGTCGGAGACGACGGCGCCGCGATTGGGCAGGAAGGTGACAAAGCCCTCGGCCTCGAGCTGGCGCAGCGCTTCGCGGACCGGGATGCGGCTGGTGCCGAACCGCGCGGCGAGCTCGTCCTGACGGAGCTGCAATCCGGGCGCGAGCTCGCCCGAGCTGATCGCGGCCCGCAGCGCCTCGCGCACGGCGTCGGGCGCGGAACCGTGAGGTCCGGCCCCTCGTTGGCTGACGGCGGTTGCGGGTTCCATCCGGCTTCCCTCTCGCTGGGCCAGGACACTATATCCGGCTCGGCTAGCATTGTATAAAATCGGTTTGCTGATTATGCAATGCTGTGTATAAAATCTAGACCTACCGTATCCAATTCTGCCAAAGCCCACGAGCCTCTGATGAACCGAGCCGTCAACATATTGATTTTCTTAAGCTTTCTTGCGGTGACGGCAACCGGCCCGGCGCAGGCCCAATCGCCCGGCGGCACGCTGGCCAAGATCCGCGACGCCGGCGAAATCCGGCTCGGGCACCGCGACGTCTCGGTGCCGTTCTCCTATCTCGACGACAACCAGAAGCCGGTCGGTTTCGCGATGGACCTCTGCGCGCGGATCGTCGATGCAGTGAAGGGCGAGCTCAAGCTGCCGGCGTTGCAGACCAGGCTGCAACCGATCCAGCTCTCCACCCAGATACCGCTGATCGAGAACGGCACCATCGACATCGTCTGCGGTCCCGCCACCAACACGCTGGAGCGGCAGAAGGTCGTCGCCTTCAGCGACACGATCTTCGTGTCGAGCATCCGAGCAGTGGTGCAGAAGGACGCGCCGATCAAGACCTTCGAGGATCTCGGCGGCCGGCCGGTCGCGCTGACCTCGGGCTCAACCTCGATCGGGCTGTTGAGCGCACGCGCCCAGGAGAAGAACTTTCAGACCAAGAACATCCTGACGCCGGATCATGCCGCATCGTTCCTCGCGCTCACCACCGGGCGCAGTGAAGCCTTCGTGATGGATGACATTTTGCTGGCCAGCCTGATCGCGGGCAGCCACAACCCGGCGGACTGGCGCATCATCGACGACAGCCTGCGCACCGAGCCCTACGGGCTGATCATTCGCAAGGGCGATCCGGAGTTCAAGGCTCTGGTCGACCGGACGCTGGTCGCCATGATGAAGAGCAACGAATTCCAGGAACTCTACGCAAAATGGTTCACTCGGCCGATTCCGCCGAAGAACGTGAACCTGAATTTCCCGATGACGGTGCCGCTGAAGGACGCCGTCGCCAATCCAAACGACAAGGGTGTGTGACAGAGACGCTGTGCGAGTTGCCGCAAAGTCGCCGGTTCCCGTCAACCGAACGTTAGGCAGGAACCCCGATCGCGCAATAGATATTAAGTCTTCGTAGCATCGACGGGTTTCGAATGGTGCAGGTCCATTGGGAAACGCCGTCATGCCAGTGCCCGATCTCAAAGTCCGCGGCCGCACGCTGCTGACCGCGAAGGTCATCTTCAACTTCGGCCAGTCCACCATCGACTGCGTCGTTCGACGCATCACGGACGAGGGCGCAACGATCGAGCTGGAAAGCGCGCTCGGCGTCCCCGAGCACTTTCAGCTCTCCATCCCCAGCGAACAGGCGATCCTGCCTTGCAAGCTCGCCTGGCAATCGGAGCGGCAGATCGGGGCCACCTTCGAAACCCAGCAGGCCGCCGACACGCCGGCGACCAAGCAGAGTGCATCTGAAGAACGCGGCGGCGATCACATCGTGCGCAGCCAGATGCTTGCGCTGCGCGCCGCGCTCGAACAGGTGCCGCTCGGCATCGTTCTGCTCGACTCCAGGCTGATTGCCCGTTTCATCAACCGGGCGTTCCGGCAGATGTGGGCGCTCCCCGATGCGGTCGCAGACCGGCACCCGTCCTTTGCCGCGCTGATGTTTCATGGGCGCGACACCGGCGCCTACGAAATTCCCGCGGACCAGATGGAAGCCTATGTCGCCGAGCGCATCGAGCGCATCACACGAAATGAGAGCTCCCAGGCCGATCTGCGCCGCACCAAGGGCGATGTCATCCGCGTGCAATGCACTCCGCTGCCCGACGGCGGCCGCATGCTGAGCTACACGGATGTTACCGATATCGTCCATCAGGCCGACGAGTTGAGGGCGCTACGGGATGCAATGGACACTGTTCAGGACGGCGTCCTGCTGCTCGATGCCGACCTCAAGGCGACCTTCATGAACCAGAAGGTTCGGCAGTTCTGGGAGATCGACGAACGGGCGGCGGCGGCACGTCCGTCCTATGCCTCGCTGATCACGCGCGCGCGGCGGGCGATCGATCCGAACTTGACGGCGAAGGAGCTCGCCGGTTTCGCGAGCAAGCGCATCGCCGAGGTGAAGGCAGGCGATCATGTGCGTGAATTGCAGACCCCCGACGACCGTCGCCTCCGGGCACATTGCACCACCATCGCAGGCGGCGGCCGCGCGATTACCTATTACGATGTCACAGATCTGATCCGGAATGCGGAGCAGCTCGAGCGGCTGGCGACAACCGATCCGCTCACGGGTCTCTACAATCGACGGCACTTCCTCGCCGCGCTGGATGCCGAGTGGAGCCGCTTCCAGCGTTACTACCGTTCGGTATCGGTGCTGATGGTGGACATCGATCACTTCAAGGACGTCAACGACCGCTACGGACACGCAATCGGCGACGAGGCGATCAAGGCAATGGCCAACGCGTGCCTTCACGGCAAGCGGAAATCCGACATTGTCGGCCGCGTCGGTGGCGAGGAATTCGCCATCGTGTTGCCGGAGACAACCCTGTCGCGCGCCAGGATCGTCGCCGAGCGCGTACGCAAGCGCATCGCCGCGCAAACGCTGAGAACGCGTGACGCCGATTTCCGGATCACCGCCAGCATCGGAGTTGCCGAGGCTCTGGTCAGCATGTCCGGCATCGAGGCTCTGATGAACGCCGCCGACCAGGCGCTGTATCAGGCAAAAGCCCAGGGGCGGAATTGCTGCGTGTGCTGGTCTCCGCCCGCCCCCGCGAAGCTGGCCGCGGAGTAGCATCGCGTCGAACCGGTTTCGCCCCATCGAGCGCAGGCGCGATGGGGCTTCGGCATTTCGGCTAGAAATCGACCGTCATGGAAAGCCACAGCGTCCGCGGCATGCCGCTGATCACATAGCCGGTCGGATTGCCGATCCAGTAGTGCTTGTCGAACAGATTGGTAAGCGACGCCCTGAACGTGGTCGGACGCCCCGCAAGCGTCGTCGCGTAGCGCGCACCGATGTCGAAGGTCGCCCAGGAGGGGACGCTCTGGACGTTGTCGGCGCTGACATAGGCCCGGCTCGTGTAGATGGCACGCGCCGTCGCGGTGAGGCCGGGCACGAAGGGCGTATCCCATTCGACACCGAGATTGCCCTGCAGGTCGGGCGCGCCGATCGCGCGATTGCCGTCGTAGAGGTGGCCTTGCGTCTGGGTGAGCCGGGCATCGAGCCAGGTCACGCCGCCGAGGACGCGGACGCCGGGCGCGACCTCGCCGAACGTATTGAGCTCGATACCGCGGTTTCTCTGCTGGCCATCGAGACTGTAGATCTTGGTGATGGGATCGACCACGCCGCTCGGCAAGCTGATCTGGAACGCGGCGAGGCTGGCGCCGAAGCGCCCGAGATCGAGCTTCGTGCCGACTTCCACTTGCCGCGTCTTGAAGGGCGCGAACACCGCATTGGTGTTCACCGCGCCGGACGGCGGCGTCGGCCCCGGCGTCAGGCCTTCGATGTAGTTGGCATAGAACGAAAGCTCCTTGATCGGCCGCACCATCAGGGCAATCGAAGGCGAGGTTGCGCTGTCGTCGTAGTGGGTTGTTTCCAGGCCGCTGACGGGACTGAAGCTGTTGGCGATCACCTGCTGCCGGCGGGCGCCCACGATCACTTGCAGCATGCCGCCCATTGTCGTGATGGTGTCGGCAACGCCGACGCTGCGCAGCCCGAGGAAGCCGGACTTGCCCTCGGGGAATGTCGATACCGGGGGGCCGGCGGTGGTCAACAAGGTCGGCCGGTAGATGTTGGTGAGGTAGGTCGCATAATTGGTCTGGCCGAGCCAGTCGGTCCGGTCGAGCGCGCTGCCGCTGACAACAACCTCGTGGCCTACCGGGCCGGTGTCGAAGCGCGCGCGGACACCGGCCTCACCGGAGACGCCCTCCGACTTGCCGGTCTGGAATCGGGACGTACCCAAGGCATCGCCCGCGGTGTTGAGGATCGTCGCGCCCGGATCTTCCTGCTTGTCGTAGCGGAACTGGTTGGCGCCAACAGCGCCGAACACCGTGACGCTGTTGCTGAGATCGTACTCAGCCCTGGTCAGGCCGGTCAGGCTCTGCGACCGCGCACGATCGAACGGCTGTGCGAGATTGATGCGCGGATCGGGAGCGCTCGGCATGGCGATGCCGGGCACCGGCGTGTAGCCGCGCTGGGCCGCCTTCATCCAGTCGTCCTGGGAGATGATGTCCGCGGACCAGCGAAAGCGGTCTCCACGATAGTCGACGCCGAGCGAGCCCACGCCGTTGCGCGTGGCCTGGCGGTCGATGGACGTGTTGCCGCCATCGATCCCGCCGTTGAAGCGAACGCCCCACTCCTTCTGTTCGCCATAACGGCGCGCGAGGTCCAGCTCCGTTCCGAAACGCCCATCCGAGATGTAGCCGGCGGTCAGGCGCGTGAGGTCTTCCGCGGCGCGCTTGGTCACGACATTGACGGTGCCGCCGATGCTGCCTTGCGGGGCCATGCCGTTGAGAAAGGCAGCCGGCCCCTTGAGCAGCTCGATGCGCTCGATGGGAGCCGGGTTGACACGATAGGCCGGAACGAGACCGTAGAGTCCGTTCAAGGCGATTTCGCTGTTCTCGACCCGGAAGCCGCGGATGGTCAGCGCGTCATAACGATTGCTGCTGCCGATCGCAGCCCGCACCGACGGATCGGAGTTCGTCAGCACTTCGGCAACGCTGGTCGCCTGCTGATCGCGGATCGTCTTCTCGGTGTAGCTCGTCAGGCTGTACGGCGTGTCCATGTAGTCCTTGTTGCCGAGCAGACCGAGTTGCCCGCCACGCGCGACCTGGCCACCGATATAGGGCACGGGCAACGCCGCCTGCTGCGCGCCGGCGGTCGGCGTGGCTGCAGGCGTCGCCGCGTGCTCACGTCTGCTCGCCTGAGGCGATGCCGACGAGCGTGCCGACCGCGACGATGACGGCCTTCGAACCGGCGTGGCCCGATGCTGAGGCGCGGCGACGACGACCGGCGGAAGCGGCGCCGCACCGCTCGCGGCTGGTTGCTCCGGCGACTGCGCGAGCGCAGGGACCGCAGTCAGAAGGAGAGACGCGCACGCAAGCCGGAATGCGCATGGAACATTTGAGGTGACGAGCATGAGGTCCCCGGAGTCTTTTTCTTGGCTTCGCCTCGAACATCGAGAGAAGTTCGAGCGCGACCACCGGGGCATAAGCATCACGCGCTGTGACGCCAACTAGAACGCATCTAAGAGAACGGAGATAAAGCTCACCGCGCGACACGACATCGATGCGGCAGATTCTGCTTTTTGATTGTTCGCGCGTTGGCGTTGCGCGTATGCGGCTCGATTCTGACCGCCGACTTCAGATTAGAAGGATTCTTGCCGCGATCGGAGCGATACATTTCGGCGGTCGCGGTGAACTGTCGCAGAGCGCTGAATGCCGGCAGACGCGCCGATCGAGAGTAACGACGGATGGATTCGCCGGCATGCGTCCCCTCGCCGTGAGGGCGAAGGGACACGCTGCTCCGCGATCAGACGCCGGCCATCATTACGTATTTGATCTCGACATACTCGTCCATGCCGTGGCGTGAGCCTTCGCGGCCCAGGCCCGATTCCTTGACGCCGCCGAACGGCGCGACCTCGGTGGTGATCAGGCCAGAGTTGACGCCGACCATGCCCGACTCCAGCGCCTCCGCGACGCGCCAGACCCGGCCGATGTCACGCGAGTAGAAGTAGGAGGCGAGACCGAACGGCGAGGCGTTGCACATCGCGATCACATCGGCCTCGTCCTTGAACCGGATCACCGGCGCGAGCGGGCCGAAGGTTTCCTCCTGCGCCACCAGCGCGTCGGGTCTCACGTCCGACAGCACGGTCGGCTCGAAGAAGCTACGGCCAAGCGCCGAGCGCTTGCCGCCGGTCACGATCTTGGCGCCGCCCTTCACGGCGTCGGCGATGTGTCGCTCGACCTTCTCGATCGCCTTCATGTTGATCAGCGGCCCCTGGGTCACGCCGGCCTCCGTGCCGTCGCCGATCTTCATCTCGGCGACCTTCTTCGACAGCTTCTCGACGAACTGGTCGTAGATCCTGTCCTGCGCGTAGAGACGGTTGGCGCAGACGCAGGTCTGGCCCATGTTGCGGTATTTGGAGACGATCGCGCCTTCGACTGCGGCGTCGATATCGGCATCGTCGAACACCACGAACGGCGCATTGCCGCCGAGTTCGAGGCCGAGCTTCTTCACGCCGACCGATGCCTGCCGGTACAGAATCTTGCCGACATTGGTCGAACCGGTGAAGCCGACGAAGCGCACCGCTGGATGCTCGCACAGCACCTTGCCGATCGGCGGCGCATCACCGGTGATGATGTTGAGCACGCCCTTCGGCACGCCGGCCTTCTCGGCCAGTACCGCCAGCGCGAGCGCCGACAGCGGCGTCTCGTTGGCGGGCTTCAGCACCACGGTGCAGCCCGCCGCCAGCGCCGGCGACACTTTTCGCGTGATCATCGAGTTCGGGAAATTCCACGGCGTGATGGCGCCGCAGACGCCGATCGGCTGCCGGATCGCGAGCAAACGCGCATCCGGACGCTGAGTGGGGATCGTCTCGCCATAGACGCGGCGGGCCTCCTCCGCGAAGAACTCGACATAGGCGGCGCCGATATCGACTTCGCCAAGCGCTTCCGCCAACGGCTTGCCCTGCTCCGAGGTCAGGATCAGCGCGAGATCCTCGCGATTGGCGATGATCAGGTCGAACCATTTGCGCAGGATGTTGGAGCGCTGTTTCGCGGTCAGCTTGGCCCAGGCCGGAAACGCGCGCTGCGCGGCCTCGACGGCTTTGGTGGCATCATCGGCGCCCAGCTGCGCGATCTTGATCAGCTCGACGCCGGTCGCCGGATTGTTGACGGCGAATTCGGGCGTGCCGACCCAGGCGCCGTCGATATAGCAGCGGTCGCGCAGCAGCGACGGGTCCTTCATGCGGCCTTGCAGGGAGGATGCTGCGGATGGCGTGGCGCGTGCGGCAACGGGCGGGGTCATGGCGTTACTCCTGGAATTTCTTTGGAGGGGTATTCGCCGCCTATATAGGCGGAAAGCCGCTGCGATGCACTGGCGTCCGGCGCGACCCTGCTTGGACGCAAACGCGACGCCGTTGCGGAAGACTGTCGTTCCGGGATGGTCGATGCTGCGCATCGCCCCGGAATGATGGCCTTCGCGTCAGATCGTGCCGCCGGACATGTAGGTTTCGCGGCGGCCGATCATGCGCTCGGCCGCGGCCTTGGCATCCGCCTTGGTCGAGGTTGCGCAGGTCCGGTATTCGAGATCAGCCTGCGCCCGCGCATCGCGGCGGCCGAACCAGGATTTGGTGCCGCTCTGCAGCAGCGCCAGCGCCTGCGCGACATTGTCGACTGCCTCGAATGAGTGCAGCGCACCGGTACCCGCGTAGCGGGCTTCGTAGAGACCTGGGCTGATCGGCGCCTCGATATTCTCGCCGCGGCCCGGCCGCGGATAGCGCTTCCATTCACTCCATGTCGAAATCATTGCTGCGTCCCCGCAAGGCGCGAAATGACGAATCTTTTCGTCAAATCCATCCCAATTCGCCGCACCGTTTATGCAGCGATCTGAATGCGTTAATGCAAAAAAACAGGTACGAAAATCAATCTGCCGATCACGTTACCGTGGCCACCTTCCGGGGTCATCGGTACAGGCGCGGAGTCCACCGCAAAATCTGCGCGCGTGGTGAATGCCCTCTCAGCGTGAGCCGTTCCTGTGCAGCTCGGCTTCACGACATCGCGACATCATCGCCGCGCGGCCGCCTTGCGGGACCCGAAAAGCGGGAGGATGATCCCGCCCACTTCAAAACAATAAACCCCACCGGAGGACACCCCAATGCAGAGCAAGGCTCAGATCGATCAGGTATTGCGGCAGAAGAGCGAGGCAAAGGAGATTCCCGGTGTCGTCGCAGTCGCGGCGACCGGCAAGGACGTGATCTATGAAGGCGCGTTCGGCAAGCGCGACCTCTCCAAGAGCGACCCGATGACGGCGGACAGCGTGTTCTGGATCGCCTCGATGACCAAGGCGGTGACCTCTGCGGGCGCGATGCAACTCGTCGAGCAGGGCAAGCTCTCGCTCGATGAGCCGATCGGCAAGCTGCTGCCCGATCTCGCCGCGGTGCAGGTGCTCGACGGCTTCGACGCCAAGGGCGAGCCGCAGCTGCGGCCGGCGAAGGCGCCGATCACGCTGCGCAAGCTCATGACCCACACCGCTGGCTTCTGCTACGACCTGTGGAACGCCGACATGGGGAGATACATGGAGAAGACCGGCACGCCCGGGATCATCTCCTGCCTGAATGCCGCGCTGAAGACGCCGCTTGCGAGCGATCCGGGCACGCGCTGGGAATACGGCATCAATATCGACTTCGTCGGCAAGGCAGTGGAAGCCGCATCCGGCAAGAAGCTCGATGCCTATCTGCACGACAACATGTTCGCGCCGCTCGGCATGAGCGACACCGCGTTCAAGATCTCCGACGACATGCGCAAGCGGCTGGTCGGCATGCACGCGCGGGGCGAGGACGGAGCGCTGGCGGCGATGCCGTTCGAGCTTGAGCAGAATCCGGAATTCCACATGGGTGGCGGCGGCCTGTATTCGACCGCGGCCGACTACATCAAGTTCTGCCAGATGATCCTCAACAAGGGCAAAGGCAACGGCAACCAGCTGTTGAAGCCGGAGACCATCGCGGCCATGGGGCAGAACCAGATGGGCGATCTCAGCGTCGGCAAGATGACGACGGCGGCGCCGCCGTACACCAACGATGTCGACCTCTATCCGGACCAGGTGAAGAAGTGGGGGCTGAGCTTCCTGATCAACACCGCCAAGACGCCGGAAGGCCGCAGCGCCGGCAGCCTCGCCTGGGCGGGCCTCGCCAACACCTATTACTGGATCGATCCGTCGCGCGACGTCTGCGGCGTGATCCTGACCCAGCTTCTGCCGTTCGCCGACAAGCACAGCCTGGAGGCCTTCGCAGGCTTCGAGAAGGGTATCTATGCCGGGCTCGATGCCGGCAGCGGGCAGCGGGCGGCGTAAGGTCGACCGGAACGGACCTCGCTCCCTCTCCCCGTTCTTACGGGGAGAGGGTTGGGGTGAGGGGCAGCTTCCGCGAGTTGTGATCGCGGTAAGACCTGTACCCCCTCACCCGGAACGCATCTGACGATGCGTTCCGACCTCTCC